>JBQTHU010000234.1:0-4056 GCA_052389535.1 Betaproteobacteria bacterium
CTTGAATTTTGGCGCGCCCGGCAGGATTTGAACCCACGACCCCCTGGTTCGTAGCCAGGTACTCTATCCAACTGAGCTACGGGCGCGCAGGCGTCGCATTATAGCAAAGCAGGCGGCCTTCCCGAAGCGCGACCGAGTTCACTGCGGCTCGATCTTCGCGAGGCGCGCGATCTCGGCAAAGCGCTTGACGTCTGCGCGGAACTGCCTGGCCCACTCTGCCGGCGGATCGCCCTGGGGCTCGTAGCCATTATCGACGAAGTGCCTGTGAACCGCAGGCTGCTGCAGTGCCTTGTGGACCGCTTCCTGGATGCGCTTCACGATCGGCGCAGACGTTTTGGCTGGCGCGAACATGCCATGCCATCCGGCATCGGCCACGTAGCCCGGCACCGTCTCGCCTATCGTCGGGATGTCGGGAAGCGAAGAAAGGCGCTTTGCGCCGGTGAACGCGATCGCGCGCAAGCGTCCCGCCTTGTGATGCGGCACGCCGACCGATCCCGCCGGGTAATGCACCTGCACTTCGCCGCTGATCACGGCGGCGACAGCCGGTCCGCCGCCCTTGTACGGCACGTGCAGCATGTCCACGCCGGCTTTCTGGTTGAACAGCTCTCCGGCGAGGTGCTGACCGTTGCCGACGCCCGCCGTGCTGTAGCGCAGCGGCTGTTTTTTGGAGAGGGCGATGAGTTCCTTCACCGACTTCACCGGGGCGTTGGTGTTGACCACCATCAGGTACCCGAGCCCGGTTGCGACATTCGTAATCGGCTCGAAATCCTTCAGGATGTCGAACGGCATCTTCTTGAGGATCGCGGGATTGACGGCGAAGGCGAACGATGTATTGAGTATCGTGTAGCCGTCCGGTGTTGCCTTGGCCACCACGTCCGCGCCGATGATGCCGTTCGCGCCGCCGCGATTGTCGATCACGATGTTGGTGCCCATTTCCTTCTCGACTTCCCGAAACAGCACCCGGGAAAAAACATCCACGTTCCCGCCCGGGGGAAACGGCACCACCAGCCGGACTGGCCGGTTGGGATAGTGTTGCGCGTAGGCGCTGCCCGCCGCTGCCATGGCAAGAAGCGCAATCAGGAGTGCTCGTGTGCTACGCATGTTTCTCCTCGTATTGTTGGACGATTACAGTTTCCTGCAGAACGGATGATGCATGTCTGCGGCACGCCGTTCAATGCGTGCTCAATGCAGGAGGCCGATTTCGCGCATGTAGCGCAGCACGCCCGGGTGAATGAGATCCTGGCGCGGTGCCGCGGCGAGCGTGTTCTCGAGCGTGGACTCGCGCGCCTGGTCGATCCGCGCAGCGAGCGTGTCCCCGCCTTTGTGGAGGGCGCGCGCGAGACGATAGGCGACGTCCTCGGGCAGCGACGCACGCGCGAGCACGAACGGCCACGATCCGACCGAATCGACCGCGCCGGTCTGTCCGGGATAGCTGCCCGCGGGCATCGCGGTGCGTTTCAGGAAGGGATGCTTCGCCATGATGCGCGCGATCTCTTCGGCGCTCGGTGAAATGAAGCGCGCGCCGCGCGGCCCTCTGGCGATCGTCATGAAAGGCGGCCAGCCCACGCCGCCGCCCCACATTGCCGCCGCTTTCCCTTCAAGCACCATCGGCGGACCGTCGCCCGCCTTGTCGAGCAGCATGGCATGAAAATTCTTCTTGAAATCGAGACCGAGCCCGTCCATCACGTAACGGGCAAGCACCACGAAACCGGAACTCGCCGCGCCCCACACCACGGTTTTTCCCTTGAGGTCCGAAACGCTCTTGTAAGGGCTGTCTGCCCGCACCATGAACATGCCGGCCTGCGAGTACGTTGCGTTGATGATGCGCAGGTTCTGCGCCTTGGGCCGCCCTATGCCGTAGATCGCTTCGTAGGTGACTTCCCCCGTCGCGAGACCGAGGTCGAGCTTCTCCTCGTCGAGCAGCGGCACGTTCTCGTTGCTGCCCTTGGTATTCTTCGGTTCGATCGCGAGCGATGGATCCGTTTCGTTCAGAACTTCCGCGTACGGCCAGCCGTACGCAGGAAAGCCGCCTCCGGGTGTCGCCGTCCCGAAGACCAGCGTAGTCTTAGAGTTTTCCTCCACTTTGATCTCCTATCTACCGGAACAGATCGCGCGCAAGCTCACATACAACCACGCGCATTCATGAAAATTGTGGCGGAGAGAGAGGGATTCGAACCCTCGATAGGCTTTTTGAGCCTATACTCCCTTAGCAGGGGAGCGCCTTCGACCACTCGGCCATCTCTCCACGTTCACGATCCGTCATTTCCGGCGAAAGCCGGACTCCTCTAGGTGGGAAATCGGCCTGCAGGATTCTGGACGCCGGCTTCAGCCAGCGTGACGGCAACCTTAGGATAGCACAGCATCACGCCGGCTGATCGAGATCGAACGTCTTGTGCAGCACGCGCACCGCAAGCTCGGTGTACTTTTCGTCGATCACCACCGAAATCTTGATCTCGGAAGTCGAAATCATCTGGATATTGATGCCCTCCTCCGCCAGCGCGCGGAAGGCGGTACTCGCGATGCCGGCGTGCGAACGCATGCCGACACCGACGACTGAAACCTTGGCGATCTTGTCGCCGCTGACGATGTCCCGCGCCTTGATGTGCGCGACCACCGGTTTCAGGATGCCGAGCGCCTTCTGGTAGTCGTTGCGGTGTACGGTGAACGAGAAATCGGTCATCCCGTCGTGGCCGACGTTCTGCACGATCATGTCCACGTCGATGCCGGCATCCCCGATCGGGCCGAGTATCTGATAGGCGATGCCGGGCCGGTCGGGAACCCCGAGTATCGTGATCTTCGCCTCGTCCCGATTGAATGCGATGCCGGAAATGGTCGGCTGTTCCATGTTCTCGTCTTCCTCGAATGTGATCAGGGTGCCTTCGCTCTCCTCTTCGAAACTCGACAGCACCCGCAGCTTCACCCGGTACTTGCCCGCAAACTCCACGGAGCGGATCTGCAACACCCGGGAGCCCAGGCTCGCCATCTCGAGCATCTCCTCGAAGGTGATGGTCTTCAGCCGTCGGGCTTCGGGAACGATGCGCGGATCGGTCGTATAGACGCCGTCCACGTCGGTGTAGATCTGGCACTCGTCCGCCTCCAGCGCCGCTGCAAGCGCCACCGCCGTCGTGTCCGAGCCGCCGCGCCCGAGCGTCGTGATGTTCCCCGCCTCGTCCACGCCCTGGAAACCCGCGACCACCACCACGCAGTCCTCCTTGAGATCGGTGCGGATGCGTTCCTCGTCGATGCTCATGATGCGCGCCCGGGTGTGGGCGTTGTCGGTGAGGATCTTGACCTGGCCGCCGGTGTAGCTGCGCGCCCGCAGTCCCTGCTCGATCAATGCCATTGACATGAGCGCGATGGTGACCTGCTCGCCGGTGGAGACCATGACGTCCAGTTCCCGGGGGCTGGGCTGGCCCTGCACCTCCCGGGCCAGGGCGATCAGGCGGTTGGTCTCCCCTGCCATGGCGGAGACGACTATGACGAGCTGATGGCCCTGCGCCTTCCAGCGGGCGACGCGCCGGGCGACGTTCTTGATGCGCTCCGGGCTGCCGACGGAAGTGCCGCCGTACTTCTGAACTATGAGGGCCATTGGATCCGGAAAAGGCGGGTATTTTAGATGCTTTTCCCTGCAAAAACGAGCCTGCATGCCGTCCGCTTGCGGCGGCTGCGGCATGCGTCCGATGGATCAATCCACCGGAACCTATTCAGGGGTTTCATGTCAACCGAATAGTCGCGACTGACCCATCGAGAGCACAGAATGAAACCATTTGACCGCATCACCAATCCCCGGGACATCCGCCGCAAACTGCACATGAACCAGCAGGAATTCTGGTCGCGCATCGGCGTCACGCAGAGCGGCGGATCGCGCTATGAAAGCGGGCGTACCATGCCGAAACCGGTACGCGAGCTGTTGCGGCTCGTGCATATCGAGGGCATCGAGCTGTCGAAAGCGCGCGGCGAGGATTTCGAGGTGGTCTCGTACCTCAAGCAGGCCAATCCACGCCTCTACCGCAACCTGCGGAAGGAGGCGCAGCGCAAGACCACGCGCCGGAAGTA
>JBQTHU010000235.1:0-2949 GCA_052389535.1 Betaproteobacteria bacterium
GCTTCACGTGCGATGAATTCCTCGAACAGCAGCGCGTTGAGCGCCAGTGCAGCGGTCTGCGCGCCGGGCAGCATCGCAATGTATTCATCGCGCAAACCGAACAGGCACGACGGTTCGAGTCCCACGATCGGAACGCCGCGCTCGATGTAGGGCGCGAGCGCCCTCAGCATGCGCTGCGCCTCGGCCCTTGCCTCCTCGACCAGGCCGTTCGCGAGGAAGGTGCGGCCGCAGCACAGCGGGCGGCCGCCATCCGCGGCGAGCGGCAGGTGCACGGCGTAGCCCGCCGCTTC
Source organism: Betaproteobacteria bacterium (assembly GCA_052389535.1). Classification (GTDB taxonomy): domain Bacteria; phylum Pseudomonadota; class Gammaproteobacteria; order Burkholderiales; family SG8-41; genus DSOT01. The sequence continues at coordinate 291 of JBQTHU010000235.1, forward strand.
GAGGACTTCCAGTGACGCTTGCGCGTTGTCGGGCTCGAAGTAGTTGTTGAAGGTATCGACGAATAGCACGACCTCGCTTGGTTTTGTCGCGCCATCTGACCCCATCCCCACCCCAACCCTCCCCTTGAAGGGGAGGGAGTCATTCGCTTGGGAAAACGAGCGCCTGCTGTGAAACGGCTGGCGGTGCCAGCGGGGCAGCGTGCGCCGTGCGCTCAGGCCCAGCGTCTTTTCGGAAAGCAGCGCGAGGCCCGGCACGCTATCGCGCAGGTTCGCGAGCCAGGACAAGCGCGCGGCCCACGGCGCATAGCGGGGCAGATAGGACACCAGCCGGTCCTTCAGACTGAGGCCGTGGCGCTTGCGATAGTGATGGAGAAACTCGATCTTCATCTTCGCGACGTCCACGCCGGTCGGGCACTCGCGCTTGCACCCCTTGCACGAGACGCACAGATCGAGCGTGCGAAACACTTCGTCTGAACTCAGCGCATCGGGCCCGAGCTGTCCGGAGAGCGCGAGCCGCAGCGTGTTGGCGCGCCCGCGGGTCAGATGCTGCTCGTCGCGCGTTGCGCGGTACGACGGGCACATCGTGCCGGCGTCGAACTTGCGGCAGTGGCCGTTGTTGTTGCACATCTCCACCGCCTTGTCGAAGCCGCCCCACTCTGACCAGTCGAGCGCGGTCGGCACCTTCACGGTGGCGTAGCCGGGCTTGAAGCGGAAGAGCGTGCGGTCGTCCTGCTTCGACGGGCGCACGATCTTGCCGGGGTTGAGCAGCCCCTTCGGATCAAAGAGGTCCTTGATCTCCTCGAAGGCGCGCGTCAGCTTCGGCCCGAAGAACGGCGCGACCCACTCCGAGCGCACCAGACCGTCGCCGTGCTCCCCGGAATAGGCGCCCTTGTACTGCTTCACCAGTTCGGCAGCCTCCTCGGCGATCGCGCGCATCTTGTGCGCGCCGTCCTCGCGCATGTTGAGCACCGGGCGAACATGAAGGCATCCCACTGATGCATGCGCATACCAGGTGCCCCGGGTGCCGTGCTTTTCGAATACGCGCGTCAGCCGGTCGGTGTACTCGGCGAGGTGCGCGAGCGGCACCGCGCAATCCTCGATGAACGAGACCGGCTTGCCGTCGCCCTTCATCGACATCATGATGTTGAGGCCGGCCTTGCGCACCTCCCACACGTCGCGCTGGAGCTGCGCGTCGGTGATCTCCACGACGTTTCCGGGGGAACCGAGGTCGCCCATCAGCTCCACGAGCTGCCGAAGCCGCGCGAGCTGTAGATCGCGATCGTCGCCGGCGAATTCCACGAGCAGGATCGCTTCCGGCTCGCCGCGGATGAAGCGCTGCACGATCGACTCGAACGCAGGATTGGCGCGCGCGAGCTCTATCATCGTGCGATCGACGAGCTCCACCGCGGTGGGCTTCAGCTCGACGATCTGCTGTGGCGCTTCCATCGCCTGATAAAAGCCCGGGAAGTGACACACGCCGAGCGTCTTGTGCTTCGGAAGCGGAGAAAGCTTCAAATGCAGGCGCCTGGAATACGCGAGCGTCCCCTCCGACCCCACCAGCAGGTGCGCCATGTTGAACGGCAGCGGCAGCATCATGTCGAGGTTGTAGCCGCCCACGCGGCGCAGCACCTTGGGATAGCGATGCGCGATCTCTTCGGCCTCGCGCACCGCGATCGCGCGGATTTTCTTCACCAGCTCGACGTAGCCGCGTGGCGCATCGAGCGTCGACAGGTCGTCCGGCACCGCGCCGAACTCAAATTGCGAACCGTCGGTGAGCACTGCGTCGATCGCCCGCACGTTGTGCACCATGTTGCCGTACTCGATCGATCGCGAGCCGCACGAATTGTTGCCCGCCATGCCGCCGAGGGTGGCCTGTGCGCTGGTGGAAACGTCCACGGGATACCACAGCCCGTGCGGCCTCAGGTAGGCGTTGAGATGATCGAGGACGACGCCGGGCTGCACGATTACGGTGCGCGCCGCCTTGTCGAACGCGATGATGTTGTTGAGATGCTTCGAGTTGTCGATCACGACCGCGGCGCCCACGGTCTGCCCGCATTGCGACGTGCCCCCGCCCCGCGCGAGCACCGGCACGCCTTCTTCCAGCGCGATCTGCATCGCGGTCACGGCGTCGCGCTCCGTATTCGGCACCACCACGCCGAGCGGCTCGATCTGGTAGATCGATGCATCGGTCGCATAGCGCCCGCGCGAACCGGCGTCGAACAACACTTCGCCCTCGATTTCGCGCCGCAAGCGGGCGGCGAGCGCGGAATCTCCGGCGTGGACGGATCGGGAGGGCATGCTTATAGCGTGAACGACTCACCGTATAATAACGCATCCCACCGAGGAGACCTGCCATGGCTTACGCAAACGGCCGCCATTTTCTCCAGATTCCCGGGCCCACCAACGTTCCGGACCGCGTTCTGCGTGCGATCGACCTTCCCACCATCGACCACCGCGGCCCGGACTTCCAGCAGCTCGGGCAAGCCGTGCTGGGCGGGCTCAAGCAGGTGTTCAAGACCACGGGACATGTCGTCATCTTTCCCGCTTCGGGCACCGGCGCCTGGGAGGCGGCGCTGGTGAATACGCTCTCGCCGGGCGACAAGGTGCTGATGTTCGAGACCGGGCATTTCGCGACCCTGTGGTACAACATGGCAAGACG
>JBQTHU010000236.1:0-11047 GCA_052389535.1 Betaproteobacteria bacterium
CGTTCTGCTCTGCAGCGCCCGCTTTTTGTGCGCGGCCGTTCGCTTGTTCGCCGGGACTGCCTTCCCGCCGCTCGCAGGCGCTGCCGCCTCCGCCATCTCGATGCCGAAGACTTCGGCGATCATTGAATCGTCGAGTACCTTGCCGGCGTCGGGATTTTTTTTCGACGGCAGCAGCCCCGCGCCCGCGCGCGCGACGAGGTCCTTCGCGTCCACTCGGCGCAATGTAAAAAGCAATCCGGGCTGCTGATCCAGGCGACTGCCCACGCCGTAGAACACGGCTGCAACGTGCTTGCACATCGCAGCCCAGTCCGGGCAACTACAGGTGAAGGTGATTTCATTGGGCGCGGGAAACAGCCCCGTCCGCGGCCGGCAGATTCGTTCCATCACGACTTTTGAAAGATGCCCCTGCAACAGCTCGACTACCGAATCGATGGAGCCTGCGCAATCCGAGCCGATTGCCTGCCACCGTGCTTTCGGCACTGCCGAGACATTCATTTCTACGCTGTAAAGAGCGGAGCCCATCACCTGCGCCAATACCTGACCTGCCGTGATCTTGAGGTCTATCACCGACCCGTTACGGAGGTAGGTTCGGCCGCGCGGCAGCCGATTGGAGAAATCGCTGTAATGTTTCAGATTGTCGCACCAGGCTTTGCCCCAGAACGTCCTGGCGATGGCGCCGCGTCCCGCGGTCACCGGCGCGAGCATCCGGCCATTCTTCCTGGATCGGGCGGCGGCGCGTTCAGATTTTTTGCGGCGCTCGGCGACAGAGACGTAGGGCTTCCATCGAAAGTACATTCACCGTCCTCCCCATGATTACTGTTCCTGCCGCGCGGCACGAATGTCGAGCGTCACCAGGTCGATCAGCGCCTTGTCGCTGAGTTCCGTCAGCAGCAGCTCCGCACCGCCTTCCACCACGTCACGCACGAGTTGCTGCTTCGATTCGATCAACTGGTCGATTTTATCTTCTACCGTTCCGCGGCACACGAACTTGTGCACCAGCACGTTTTTCGTCTGGCCGATCCTGAAGGCGCGATCGGTCGCCTGATTCTCCACCGCCGGGTTCCACCAACGATCGAAGTGCACGACGTGCGACGCGGCAGTGAGATTGAGTCCGGCGCCGCCCGCCTTGAGCGAGAGCACGAAAAACGGCGTCAGTTCATCCTCCTGGAACCGTTGCACCAATTCGCGACGCTTCGCTACGGCAATCTCCCCGTGCAGCACCAACCCTGCGCGCCCGAATACCGAGCCGAGAAATGCGGCAAGGGGTTCGACCGTTTCACGAAACTGTGTAAACACCAGCATTTTTTCCTGTTTGTCGGCCGCTACCGCCGCGATTTCGCGCAGGCGGGCGAATTTTCCGCTGTCGCGTTCGGCCCAGACGCCATCACCCAGCCACTGCGAAGGATGGTTACAGATCTGCTTGAAGCGCATCAGAAACGACAGCACGACGCCCCTGCGTTCGATCCCATCGGCCTCCTCGATCTCGCGCGCTAATTCCCTTACCGCTCGCTGATAGAGGGCGGCCTGAGCGGGGCTCAGGTGGCAGTAAGCCTTGAGCTCGGTCTTGTCCGGCAGATCGGCGATCACGGATTTGTCCGTCTTCAGGCGTCGCAGGATGTAAGGGCGCACGAGCTCGCGTAGCGGACGGTAGTGCTCGGCTGCTTCGAGTCGACGCGCGAAAGTCGTAAAGGATTTTTCGGAGCCGAGCAGGCCTCTATGGGTGAAATCTAAAATCGACCAAAGGTCCGAGAGACGGTTTTCCACCGGAGTTCCGGTGAGCACGATGCGCGAACGCGCTTTCAGTTTCTTCGCCAGGCGGGTCTGCTTCGCAGCCGGGTTCTTGATAGCCTGCGCCTCGTCCAGCACCACCACGTGCCAGTCCCGGGTTTCGAGCCAGGGCATGCGCAATAGCGAGCCGTAGCTCGTGATGACGAGGTCTGCGTCCGCGAGCCGCGCCGGATCGAGGACGCGCAACTCGGCGGCGGCCATCGCCGAAGGGTGTGCGATGATCGCCTTCAAGCCCGGTGCGAACCGCGCGGTTTCTGCCGCCCAGTTCGAGAGCAGCGATGCCGGCGCAACCAGCAGGCTCGTGCGCCTGGCGTTCGAATTTTCGCGTTTCAGTACGAGCAGCAGCGACAATACCTGCATCGTCTTGCCGAGTCCCATGTCATCGGCAAGGCACGCTCCCAATCCAAGCCGATGAAGCAGATACAGCCAGCGCAGGCCGACCTGCTGATAGGGCCGAAGCGTCGCCCTGAGTTCCGGACCCGCCTCCACCCGTGCCAGCCCCTGCGGACTCCGCAGGCCCTTTAACGTCTCGGCGAGCCACGAGCCGGCGACGACCTGCGACCATTCCGGGGCGGCAACCTCAGTTGCGGCGTCCCCGTCAACAGTGGCGCCCGCAACGAGGCGCATCGCCTCGGCGAAGGACAGCCCGCCCGCAGCCGAGGCTTTTTCGATAGCCTGAAACCGCGCCAGCATGCTGCGCAACTTTTCGCGATCGACCTCAACCCAGCGTCCGCGAAGAAGCTGCAGGCCGTCGGAGCCCGCGAGCAGCTCCTTGATTTCAGCAGGGCTGAGGCGCTCTCCGTCAAGCGTCACCTCCATGCTGAAATCGAGCAGCGCCTCCTTGCCGAGTAGCGACGGCGCTTTGCCGCCTACCGTGGCCTTCATTTGGGGGCGGACGGGCCGGCCCGATTTCCAGGTGCCCGGCGCGCGCACGACGATGCCGGCGGCCTCGAGGTGTGGCACGTCGACGAGGAATCGGTAAGCTTCTCGCGGTCCCCAGCGCAGCGGATGAAAGATTTCACCCTCATCCACCATGGCGCGCAGCCAATCGCAATGTTCCACCGCGCGCTGCACGGGCATCAACAGTGAGAGCAGCCGCGCCTGACTCTTTCCATCGGAATATTCGCGTAGCGCCTGCGCCAGCGGCAGGTGCTGCGCCTTGGCGTGGGCCGACAGGCGCGTGGTGTAGGTGGCGATAAAGGCAAAGGGCGCTTCCTTGTCGTTGCGGTTTTCGGCGAGGTTGAAATGTACCCGGCCCACCAGGTTCCAGGCCGGATGGCGCTGCTTAAGAAAGTCCTGCAGCGATAGTTTTGATTGTGCGAGTTCGCTGCGGAACGCCGCATCCAGTTCGGCCCACAGCGTGCGCAGTACCGGCGTTGAGAGATACTCCACGCCCTTCATCGGCGGCGCATCCGCGATCCGTGCGTCGAGATCTTGGGGTGCGGGAACCGTTATCCCTGCGTTGCCATCCTCATCGCTGTGTTCGGCGAGATGCGGCGTAGCGCACACGGCCGTGATATAGCGTGCGCCGAACTCGCGCCAGTAGCTGTAAGTCGGTGGCAGCGCGATGCCCACCTCGTTCGCCCCGAGCTGCAGGAGACCGTGTCCAGCGCCCCGCGCAAACGCTGCGGCGAGCCGGCGCTGCAGCGCCTCCGCCAGTACGGGAGCACTCTCATCCGGCAGCAGCAGCAGGCGGCCGTGGGGAGTGACAATCAGAGCGGATGCGCTGCCGCTCATTCCGAATAATTGCGCCCATGTCGGTGGTTACGGACGGCAAAAAAGCGCTCTCGTCCGCCTGCCCGCTTCGGGCGTTGCTGCAGATGGCAGTCCGCTCGCCGATCGCAGTACACAGGAGGAGTCGCCACGCCGCTTGTTCTCTACGTCGCTTGCTCGCTCGACAGCGGCGAACCATCGGGCATGGTCAGACGAAACGCCACGCGAGAGCGCTCCAGCGCGTTCGTGCGCCTGACTGCCTCAATCAGGGCGTTAACGTCCGTGTAGTCGAAAGCAACAGTCCACTGCTGCATCAGCGTGAGCGCGTGAATGAAGCCTTCAGGGACGTTCTGGCGGGACGACTGGCGCTGGCAGTCAACGTACTCTTCATGAAAAGTGTCGGAACGATGATTCGCGCCTCGGCGGATCGACGAACCAGGTTTGACCCGCGCGGTTTGGCTCGAGCTTGAACTCGCCTGGGCCGCTCTCGGGACGCTTCTCTAGCATTTGCGCGTGACGCCTCGCCAGCGTCGCTGTCGCTAAAACGCTAGTATTGCATACGCCTCCGCTGGCGCATGTCGCTTAAGGCATACTTATTACGGTATTGTGTCGTTAATTCGCTAAATACTGACCCTTGCCCCTCCTAGCCCGCCATCAGGCAGGGACCATCGAAGACCCCACTTCCCCTCGCGCTCACGGCGGTTCAATCCGTTCCTGGCCACCTTCCACCTTCGAAACCGCGTCCCATTCGTCATGGCCTCTCAAACGACGCTCACTTTTCGCACTCGAGGTCGCGGCACGACGAACATCACCGCCGATGTAGCGAAAGTTGTCGCGGCGAGCAGCGTACGCACCGGGCTCTGCAGCATGTTCGTGCAGCACACTACGGCTTCACTGATTCTCTGTGAGAACGCTGATCCCGATGTGCGGCACGATCTCGAGACGCTGTTCGCACGTCTTGCTCCGGACGGTGACCCGGCGTGGCGCCACGATACGGAAGGCCCGGACGATATGGCCTCGCACGCGCGCTCCATCCTCGCCGGCGCGACGGTCACCGTGCCCGTGTCCGGTGGCCAGCTCGCACTCGGCACTTGGCAGGGCATCTACCTATGGGAGCACCGTCACGCGCCGCATGAGCGCCACATCATCGTGACGGTCACCGGCGACACGTAGTTTGAGGCACGCCTGCCCAAGGTGCAGGCGCCGTTACGGGATGATGGGTGTTGTGCTAGTACCTGAAAATTGCCGCGAGCCCGCTCTTCGTCGGCATATGCGCACCGGGCACGACTTCCACGCGGCCTTTCGCGCGCAGAACGGCGACCGCGATGTCGTCCAGCACGTCATCCACCTCCGGGTTGCCGAGATCGACCTGCTTGACCAGACCCGTCTCGTTGTCCAGCCGGCCACCGATGTGGCGATCCGCTTCCACCATCAGCGTTGCCACCCGTCCGCCCACGGCCGCGGTGCCGACTTCGCTCAGGCGGTCGGAGCCAAGGTTTTTTGACACGGCCTCCCTGAACTCTTCGCCGAGCGCCCGCGTGCGCTCGTGAAATCGCGGCTCGACGATGGCCCAGGCCGCGCGGCGCAGTGCTTCGCCATCCATGCGCATGGGATTGGTATCGAGCCCGTCTTTGAGCAAGAACGGATTGGTGCTGATCTGCCGAAAGAGTCCCTGGTGCTCCGGCAGCGCGGCAAGGATGAGCGGCAGACCGGACGGCTTGGAATGTTGCTCGAGGACCGCCTTGTCGACCGCGCGGAAAAAGCGCTCCGCGTCGCGCTTCACGTCGTCCTTCTTCGATCCGTGTCCGTGGTGCATGGTGGTGCCGGCGCGCTGTGTCGTCACCTTGGAATACGGCTCGGTGAGTTCCGTCCCGAGCGCGTCTTCAATGGTGCGCGGCACGCCGGGCGCAAGCTCGACCCGATCGAGCGCATCGCGATTGCCTTCATAGAGTTCGATCTTGTCGCGATCGAGCGCGAGTATCTGATAGGCATCTGCGGTCTGCAGCATCCGCACGAGCGGCTTCACGTGCAGCGAGTTGGCCACGATCGCAAGCTCGGGCACCGGACGCTGCAGCCGGTAGACGCGGAAGAATCCGGGCGCGGAGAACACTGCCAGCCCGTCGTGCGGGTGCTGCCACAGGTCCTTGTCGTCGAGCAGCCGCTCCAGGGGCTGTATCAGCTCATCAGCCTGTTTGAGCTTGCTGTCCGCAAGCGATTCGCGCAGCGTGCTCAGCAGGTTCTTGTAGCGGATCGGATTCTTCTGGCTCGCGGGAAACGGGCGGTCGGTCGGCTGGTAGAGCGAGAAACACGGGGTGCCGCGCTCTTCGAGCAGCTCGGAAATGGAGGCATATCGGGAATCGATCATGGCGACAGTAGATAAACCGAAAAACGTGGGATTGCGACGCGTGGAAACCGTTGGACCCGGTGAGCCCACGGGTGTTCCGGGATGCGGGGCGAGGCGGGACAGCGGGGGACGGGGGTTGTCCCCGGAAATTAAGCCCTTACATCACCCGGTTGAACCACAGCACCGAGCAGAATGCCGAGACCGCCAGCAGCAGCGCGCCGATCCCGACCAGGAAAGCGGTCACTTCCACCGTGCGGGTCCGCTCGACGATCATCCGGGCGCTCAGGTGCTCGTAGATGCGTCTCAGCTCCGGGGTGGAGCTCGCGGCGTAGTATTCGCCGAACGTGGTGGTCGCGATTTTTTTCATCGTGTCCTCGTCGAGCCGCACGCGCATCTGCCAGCCGCCGAATCCGAGCGTGGTCCCGTCGGGGTTACCGATGCCCACGGTGTAGATGCGAACGCCGTGCTCCGCGGCGAGCTTTGCGGCCTCGAGCGGGTCCGGACCGTGCGTATTCTCGCCGTCGCTCAGCAGGACGATCCCGGCCGAGCGGTTGGATCCGGCGGGCGCCGGTTTCTTGTCCTTGCCTTGCCAGCGCGACCACCACTGCGCGCGGCCGTGCACCAGATGCTCGAGATCGATGCCGGCATCGGGCAGCAGCGTCGCGAGCGCGATGTAGATGCCGCTGCCGAGCGCGGTGCCCCGCTGCGGCTGGAGGCGCTCGATCGCCTTCATCAGATCGTCGCGGCTCTCGGTGGGCGACTGCACGACTGACGCCGCCCCCGCGACCGACACGATGCCGATCTTGGTGCGCGGCGGCTGGCGCTCGATGAATACGCGGGCGGCGTTCTGCGCGGCGGCGAGACGGCTGGGTTTGACGTCGGTGGCGCGCATGCTGCCGGAGGTGTCGATCGCAAGAATGATGTCCTTGTGCATCGACGGCAGCATCATGTTGACCTGCGGGCGCGACACCGCGCCGAAGAGGGCGAGCAGCGCGGTGAAGAAAAGAATCGGCGGCAGGGCTCGCCGCAGCGATACTCCGCGCGAAGTGGTCGTGGCGCTGTTCCACAGGCCGGCGAGTTGGGCGTGCGTGCGGCGCCGGCGCGCGCCGAGCCACAGGTAGGCAATGACCAGCAGCGGCAGTATCGCGAGCAGCCCCAGCAACGGCGGCCACATCACCGTGATCTGTCCGAATTGACCGAGCCCGCTCATTTCACCAGCGCAGCCGGCACGCCGCCGCTCGCGAGTTGCGCCCGGCGCTTGCGCAGGCGGATGAAGCGCAGCAGCGTATCGACGAGGTCGTCCCCGGTCGATAGCTCGATGCAGTCGGCGCCCGCCTCGGCGAACGCCTCGCGCAGCGCCGTTTCACGTTTTTCCGCGAGCGCGGCGAAGCGCCTGCGAAAGCCGGCATCGTGCGTGTCCACGAACAGTTGCTCGCCGGTCTCCGCGTCCTCCACGACCGCGAGCCCGAGATCGGGCAGCGCCATCTCGCTCGGGTCGTAGAGCCGCACCGCGAGCGTTTCGTGGCGGCGGCCCAGCATCGCCAGCGCGCGTGCCCAGCCGGGGTCGCTGATGAAATCCGACACCACGAAGACCGCCGAGCGCCGCTTGACCACCTGCAGCGCGGTGTCGAGCATCTCGCCGAGGCGGGTCGGTTTGCCGTGCCGCCGCGTGTTGCCCGTGTTCTGCAGCCGGTCGATGAGATGGAGCAGGTGGCGGCGTCCGGCACGCGCCGGCAGCACGAAATCGACGCGATCGGTGTAGAGCACCGCACCGACGCGGTTGCCGTAGCGGGTGAGCAGGCGCGCGACGAGGGCGACGAAGTCCACCGCCATCGCGCGCTTGGTAGTGGCCCCGGCGCCGAAATTGACCGACCCGCTCAGGTCGACCAGAAACCACGCGGTCACCTCGCGATCCTCGTTGAACTGCCGCACGTGCGGCACCTGCAGCCGCGCGGTGGCATTCCAGTCGATGGTACGCGCGTCGTCGGTGATCTGGTACTCGCGCAGGTCGGCGAGATCGATGCCGAAGCCGCGGAAGAGCGTGTGGTAATTGCCGTGCAGCACGCCGTCGAGCCGGCGCAGTACGGTCCATTCGATCCGGCGCAGCACGCTATCTGCGTCCGGCGGAACCGGCGCCTTCTGCGCCGGCTCCGTGCGCGAATGGACGAGCTTCAACGTCTTAGCCCCCGGTCGCGATGCGGACGTGGCTCTCGAGCGGCTTGTCGGGGAGCGGCACGGCCTGCATCACGCGCGCGATCACGGCGTCCGCGGTCTGGCCGGCGGAAAGCGCTTCGTAGGAGAGCGCGAGGCGGTGGCGCAGCACGTCCGGCACGATGTCGGCGACGTCCTCCGGCAATACGTAGTCGCGTCCGCGCAGGAAAGCGAGCGCGCGGGCGCCTTCGATCATGCCGATGGTGGCGCGCGGGCTGCCGCCGAAGGTGATGTAGCGGGCGAGTTCTCCGAGGCCGTAGCGCTCGCAGCGCCGCGTCGCGGAGACCAGTTTTACCGCGTAGTTGATGAACACCGGATCGACGTAGACCTTGCGACACTCGTTCTGCAGCGCCGCGAGTTCCTCGGTGCTCGCCACCCCGGCAACCTCCGTCGCGGCGCCGGTGACGCGCTCGACGATGACGAACTCCTCCTCCTCGGTCGGGTAGTCCACCAGCACCTTCATCATGAAGCGGTCGATCTGCGCTTCGGGCAGCGGATAGGTGCCTTCGGTCTCGATCGGGTTCTGTGTTGCCATGACGAGAAACGGCGCGGGCACCTTGTGCGTTTCACCGGCGATGGTGACCTGGCGCTCCTGCATGACTTCGAGCAGCGCGCTCTGCACCTTCGCCGGCGCGCGATTGATTTCGTCGGCAAGGAGCAGGTTGGCGAACACCGGGCCGAGCGCGGTGCTGAAGTCGCCGGTCTTCTGGTTGTAGATGCGCGTGCCGATCAGATCGGCGGGCAGCAGGTCGGGCGTGAACTGGATGCGCTTGAACGTGCCGCGGATGGTGCGCGCCAGCGTCTTCACGGTGAGCGTTTTTGCGAGTCCCGGCACGCCTTCGACCAGCAGGTGTCCCTGCGCGAGGATTGCAACCAGCACGCGCTCGAGAAAATGGTCCTGTCCCACCACGACGCGCTTGATCTCGTAGAGGATGCGCTCCATCAGGCCGCGGACTTTGCTCATATCGTCGTTCATTGCAGAGTGCTCCAAAGAAATCAGAAGGGATGCATGCCGAGGGCGCCGCCGGCCGCCGCAATGGTGACCGCGAAGCCGATGCCGACGAAGCCGCGGCCCTCGTTGGGGCTCAGGATGGCGGTGACGATGCCTACCACGTCGCCCTGCATCGTCACCAGCGGGCCGCCGGAACTGCCGGGGTTCGCCGCCGCATCGAACTGGATCAGGCGCGTCAGTATGCGATCGCCTTCGGGCGAGCGGAATTCGCGGTTCAATCCCGACACGACGCCGGCCGACACCGAGGGCCCGATTCCGAACGGAAAGCCCACGGCGACCACTTCGTCGCCGGGCTTGAGGCGGCTCGCGGATCCGAGCGTCGCCGGCACGAGATCATCGGGGATTTTTCGCGCCTTGATCACGGCGAGGTCGTTCTCCGGATGCACGCTGACCAGGTCCGCCTCGGACTCGAAGCCGTCATAGAAGGTGACCGTCACCCGCTCGGCATGGGCGACGACGTGCAGATTGGTGAGGATGATCCCTTCATCGACGAGCACCACGCCCGAGCCGATGCCGGTCTCCTCGTAGCCATCGGGTCCGGGCTTGCCCTTTTCGCGCGGCTTGCCCGGCCCGCCTTCGCTCGACTTGCGGGCCTGGCGCTCCGGCTTGATTTTTTTCGCGTCCCTGGCGCCGGGATCGGGTTTGTTGAAGCCACGCACGCGCACGATGGCGGGGCGCACCATCTCGGCCGCCCTGGCGGCGCGCGAGGGCAGCGGCTTGTCGTCCATCGTGCGCAGCACCGCGGCGTCGATGTCCTGCTGCGTCAGGTTCCGGGGCCTGGGCTGCGACCACAGGAAAACCCAGGCGATCAGCGCCGCGCACACCGCGCTCGCGAGGACAGGTACTACGCTCGGGTGCCGGGCCAGGGCGGAACGCAGCCGCGCGGCGCGGGTGGGCTGAGCGGTTCGGACTACCGGCTCGGGCATATCGGTTGCAGACGGCGTGGCGGCCCCGCTGGCCGGCGTGCGCCTCGCTCCACTGTAAAGGACCTGTCGCCGCATGCAGGGAAGATTACGGAATTGCGTTGCGTATCGGAATGCGCAAGTTAACACGGCTGCCGTCCGGCGGGGTATGGTTTCATTTCATTCCGCGCTTAGAATGACACTCCCGGCGCGTGAAGGAAGCGCAATGCGGTTTTTGTGGTCCGATCTGCTCTGGCTGCTGCTGATTGTCCCCATCCTCGTTGGGGGTTACATCTATGCGCTGCGGCGGCGCAAGAAACTCGCGCTGCGCTACGCCAGTCTGATCCTGGTACGCGACGCGATCGGACCGGGGCAGTGGCTGCGGCGCCACCTGCCGGCGGTGCTGGTGCTGCTGGCGCTCATCTGCGCGCTGCTGGGCGTCGCCCGCCCTACGGCGCTGCTCACGCTGCCGTATTCGCACCAGACCATCGTGCTCGCGATGGACGTGTCCCGCAGCATGCGCGCGGCCGACATACAGCCGAGCCGGCTCGGCGCCGCGCAGAACGCGGTGCGCGCTTTCGTCAAGGAACTGCCGCCGCGGGTGCGGGTCGGCATTATCACCTTCGCCGGCTCGGCTGCAATCGTGCAGACGCCGACCGACAATCGCGACGATCTGCTCACCGCCGTGGATCGTTTCCAGTTGCAGCGCCAGACCGCGATCGGCAGCGGATTGCTGATGGGACTGTCGCTGCTGCTCCCCGAAGCGGGTATCGACGTCGAGATGGATCTGTTCGACGGCGGATCCCCGCGGCGGCGTCTCGGCGGCGCACCGCTCGCCGACAAGCCGGAGCGCAAGGTGGCAAATCCCGTGCCGCCCGGCTCCTACACCTCGGGCGCGGTGGTGCTGTTGAGCGACGGCCGCCGCACCATGGGCCCCGATCCGCTGGCTGCAGCCAAGATCGCCGCCGACCACGGCGTGCGCGTGCACACCATCGGCTTCGGCACCAAGGAGGGCGGGCCGGTGATGTTCGACGATTACTCGGTCTTCATGCGCTTCGACGAGGAGGCGTTGAAGGC
>JBQTHU010000237.1:0-6953 GCA_052389535.1 Betaproteobacteria bacterium
CGCGAATTCCGGCTGAGCGCCGTATCAACTGAGATCGACGGCGTACTTTTTCAGTTCGTCGAGGGAAACGAATTCGAGCGTCGCTTCATGCGTCGCCGTGAGCACGACCCGCGGCGCCATCCCGGCATCCAGCGCTTCCTTCCACCGCGCGGCGCACAGGCACCAGCGGTCTCCGGGCTTGAGCCCCGGAAAACCGAACGCGGGCATCGGCGTCGAAAGATCGTTGCCGCGGGCGCGGCTGAATTCGAGAAACTCCGCCGTCATGAGCGTGCATACCGCGTGCACGCCGGGATCATCCGGCCCGGTATTGCAGCAGCCATCCCGGTAGAAGCCGGTGACCGGCGCTTCGCTGCAGCTTTGCAGCCGTTCGCCAAGTACGTTGCGCGCGTGTTCGCGCGGGTCGAATCTTCTCATCGTGGTTCACCCATGGTATGGCGCGCCTGGCGCAGCCGGCGGCGCGCCGCCGGAGCGTGCGTGGCGGTGAACGGCCTCTCCACAAATGCCAGGCGGCCTTTCGCGCCGCTCGCCTCGTAATCGTGCTGCAGCCGTGCGGTGGCGGCTTCCGGCGCGATGCCCGCTTCGGTGATAAAGAATTCATGAACCAGCGCCACCAGCCGTTCGAGCGCGATTTCGTGCGTCTTGCCGGTGCGTCCGTAGAGCCAGTCCGCAAAGCGCAGGAAGCGCGCGAACGCCGAGCCCGTGCCCGGCTCGCCGACGAGCAGCCCCAGGGCGCTTCTGAAGCGCCCCGAGTTGCCGATCATTTCCCAGTAACGCGCGAAGCGGGCGAGCCGCTGCATGTCGGGGAACGGGATGCGATCCGTTGCGAGCACGTTATACGGCGGGTCGGGGTTGTAGCGCATGCCGCAGGCCTCGGTATGACGGGCGATCGCCGTGCCGCGCAGCCGCTTCAGCACGCCGACCTGGATTTCGTGCGGCCGCAAAGCGTACAGACGGTCGAAACCGCGCCCGAAGCTCTCCATGTCCTCGCCCGGCAGGCCGGCGATGAGATCGACGTGCACCAGCGCGCTGGAGCGCTCGCGCAGCCAGGCGAGGTTCGCCGCCGCGCGCTCGTTGTCCTGCCGCCGCGAGATGAGCGCCTGCACCTCGAGGTTCCACGTCTGGATGCCCACCTCGAATTGCAGCGATCCGGCAGGGAAGCGCGCGATCACCTCTTTCAGCTTTTCCGGCAGATGATCGGGGATGACCTCGAAGTGCAGGAACAGCCGCTCGTCGAGCCGCGCCAGAAAGAACTCCAGGATGCGCACACCGGTACTCGCCTTGAGATTGAACGTGCGATCGACGAATCGAAAATGGCGCGCGCCCCGGTCGTACAGCGCGGCGAGTTCATCGAGGATGGCGTCGAGATCGAACGCCCACGCCGTCTTGTCGAGCGCGGATAAGCAGAACTCGCACTTGTACGGACAGCCGCGCGAGGCCTCCACGTACAGAAAGCGCCTGGCCACGTCCTCGTCCGTGTAGCGTGCATACGGCAACGCGATGTCTTTCAGCGCAGGCTGTACTCCGGGAATCACCTTGTCGCCAGGCGATTCGCCGCGCAGGACGCTGCGACAGAGCGCCGCGAACGATATGTCACCCCATCCGGTGATGACATGGTCGGCCAGCAGGCCGATGCGCTGCGCCTCGACTTCGTGGCTCACCTCCGGCCCGCCGACGACGACCACGACCTCGGGTGCAATGCGCTTCAGCATCGCCACCACCCGTGTGGTCTCCTCGACGTTCCAGATGTAGACCCCAAAACCAACGATGCGCGGATGATGGGAGAGCAAGGTCTCCACCATGTCTGCCGGCCGCGCACCGAGCACAAACTCGACGATCCGCGTTTTGTCCGCAAGCTCGCCCATGTTGGCCGCGAGATAGCGCAGCCCCAGCGCCGCATGCACGTAACGCGCGTTGATGGTGGAGAGCACGATCGTCGCCATGAGACGAGTGTAGCGCAGACACCTGCTGCGGCGCAGCCCGATGTCGCGAAGCAGCGGCGGTGTGCTTGACGCTCCACGCGGGCCGGTCCATGCTTGGGGCACGTTCTGAAAAACCTCCACGAGGCTTTATGTCCGCCGATCCCACCCGCCCCGCAACCGACCGTTACGGCAATCCGGTCGATCCCATCGTGCGCTACGCGCGCGGCACCATCCTGAAGAGCACGGATGAAGAGGTGCAGCGCATGCTGCGCGCGCGACACATGGTGGGCGAGCGCGTGCGCATGCGCGGCCCGGAGAGCGTCCACGATCTCTCCGGCATGAACCGCGGCAGCGGGCTCGGCACGGACGAAGTCCCGCATCTCACGAGTCACGTTCCCTTCTTCGAGCGTTTCGAGGGAAAAACCGAGCCGCTTGCGCTGAAGCACATGGGCGCGGACCCGTCACGGCACCGTGCGCTGATCCTGAATCGCGTTTCCGCAGCCAACTTCATCGCGCTCACCACGATACTCCAGCCGGGGGACCGCGTCTTCGGTTTCGCGCCGGCCGGTGGTGTGACACACCCTTCCGTGGTTCGTCCCGTCAGCATGGCGGGCGGGAATTTCACGGAGTTCTTCACCTTCGCGGACCTCGAGCGCGCGTGGCAGGACGAAGGCGCGCCGCGACTTCTCATCATCACACCGATCACCGCGTCGAAGAAGCATCTCGATCTCGCGGACTTCAGGCGCGCGCTCGCGCTTCCGCGCGCGGCGCGCACACTGGTCTACGTGGACGACGCGCACATGGCGTCGCGCATCGGCTTCTTCGAGGAGCCGCGCACTTTCGAAGTGGGCGAGGTGGATCTCGCGGTATGTTCCGCCGACAAGCACGTGGCCGGGCCACGCGCCGGCGTCTTCGTGGGCCGACCGGATCTCGTCACGATGATAGGCTCGCGCGCCTACGAACTGGGCTTGGAAGCGCAGGCCGGTCAGTACGTGGGTGTCGCGAACGCCCTCAGGGATTTCGACCCGCAGGTGATTCGGCGCGCCGGGGAACTGGCAAAGCAGCTCGTCGAAGTGCTCGCGGAGCAGTACGGATCGACGCGCGCCTACCTCGGCGGGCCGGGCGTGTCGATTTCAGGAGACGACGTGCTCGACATCGCGCGCGAGCAGCGTGGGACGAGCGACAAGCCGGCGCTCGTCGCGGTCGAAGCGGCCGGGCTGGTCGCCATGGAAATGCTGGAGCAGGACGGCATCCTCACGATCGGCGCGGTGGCGATGCCGGGCAGCGCACCGGCGTTGCGCCTGATGATGTATCCGGACGGACACAAGCTCGGCGTGGAGCGTATCGCCGCTTCGGTCGAAAACGGCATCGCGCGTCTTTCCGAGGTGCTGGACGACGTGGAGGACGCGCGCGCGCAACTCCTCGGCGACTAGGCCGGCATGGGTTTCGTGTTGGAGAGCGTGATCCAGCCGCGGATGATGCGATACAACACCCAGATGCCGACACCGACCCCGAGCAGCCACGCCACCGGGAACAGCAAGACGGTGACGACCATCAGCACGACGACGAGCAGCCACAGCAGCGCCCACCAGAACGTGCGGATCTGCCAGCTGAAGTGCGAATCGAGGTAGGTTCCGCGCGCGTCACTGCGCTTCACGTAGTTGATGATCACCGCGATGATGGACGGCCATCCGGTCACGAACGCCGTGACGATGAAGGCGCTGGTCAGGATGCCCATCGCGGCGCTGAACGCATGCAGCCCGTAGATCAGGTGGGTGAGCCGCACCATGCTCTCCCGCGGCACTACCGTCTGCGTCGCGACATCGATATCGGCCATCGTCATTCCTTTCCCGGTCCCAGCAGTTCGGCCACCAGCGCCTGCCATTCTTTCTCGAGCCCACCGCGGGTGCGCGCCCGCCCCGCGCGCTCGTACCAGTAGTCGGCGTTGGAGAGATCGCCCTCCTTGCGGTGCAGATAGGCGTGCACCGCCGCCGCAGTCCGCCCCTTCTGGGATTGCGCGATTCCGTGGGCCCGGTCCCAGTCGCCGTGCGCCTCGTGCCACAACGCCTCCAACAGTTTGCCAACCCGGGCCGGCGGCGTGCCGCGCGACAGCGATTCGCGAAACTCGATCAGGTCCATGGTGTCCATTTTGGTGCAGGGCCACAGGTTTGTCACGGCGCGCGCTCAAACTGCACCGGCTTTTCTGCTAACCTTCCGGGTTGACTGATATTTCACAATCTACGAGGCAAGCATGGCTGCGAATCCCAACGAACGCTCGGCCGACGCGACGATGGATCCGGCGGCGCTCTATCGCGAGGAAATCTACACCGACCGCAAGGTGGGCACGTTGCGCGTTCTGACGCCGGTCAAGCGCGACGGTTCGCCCGATGCCGCGCGCAAGACGGTGTACTCGGGCGAAGCGCAGATACTCACCAACGCCGGCCCCCTGCCGATCAATTTCGAGATCGACGCCGGCTCGCTCGACGACGCCGCCCAGAAATTCGCCGGGGCGGCAAAGGAAGCGATCGAACGCACGATGCGGGAACTCCAGGAGCTGCGCCGTCAGGCGGCCTCCTCCATCGTCGTGCCGCAGGGCGGCATGGGAGGGCTACCGGGGGGCGGCATGCCCGGCGGCGGGAAGATCCAGCTACCCTAGCTTCCCGCAGGCCGCAGCGTACTTGTGCATGCCGCTGGCATGGTGCAAACTCGTCCGGTTCTCTTCTACTGAACAGCAAAGGAGGACCGTTATGAGACACGTTCTTGCCGGCCTCGTGCTGGCGATCGCGGCGCTGGTCGTGCCGGTGTCCGCGACGGCACAGACCTATCCCACCAAGCCGATCCGACTGATCGCACCGTTCCCACCGGGCGGTACCTCGGACACCATCGCCCGCGTCCTGGGTCAGAAGCTCACCGAGGCGTGGAAGCAGCAGGCGCTGGTCGAAAACCGCGCGGGTGTGGCCGGCAGTCTGGGCTCCTCGGTGGCTGCGAAATCGCCGCCCGACGGCTACACGCTGCTGGTGGGCAACGTGGGGCCCGTCGCGGTCAATCACAATGTCTACAAAAACGTCGGTTACGATCCGCTCAAGGATTTCACCCCGATCACGCTCGCCGTGACGGCGCCGCAGATCGTGGTCGTGCATCCCTCGGTGCCGGCGCAGACGTTCAAGGAGTTCACGGCGCTGGTGAAGAAGCACAAGGGCAAGATCAACTACGGCTCCAGCGGGCCGGGCAGCATTTCGCATCTTTCGGCCGAACTCTACAAGCAGATGACCGGCTCCGACATGTTGCACGTGCCGTTCAAGGGCTCGGCGCTGATCACCACCGCGCTGCTGTCAGGCGAAGTGGACGTCGTCTTCTCCGACATGGCGGTCGTGCTGCCGCATGTCCAGGCCAAGAAGCTGCGCGCGCTCGCTGTGACCGGGCCGCAACCTACGCCGCTGGTGCCGGGTGTGCCGACCGTCGCAGCGTCCGGCGTGCCGGGCTTTGCGATGACGAGCTGGTGGGGCGTGCTGGGTCCGGCGGGCCTTCAGCAGCCGATCGTGACCCGTCTCAACACCGAGCTGGTGCGCATTCTCAGAACCGACGACGTGAAGCAGAAATTTGCCACCCTCGGCGTGGATGCGGCGAACAGCACGCCGGATGAGTTCAGCAAACTCATCCGCTCGGAGATCGACAAGTACGCGAAGCTGGTCAAGTCAGTCGGCATCCAGCCGCAATAGGCTGCAATCCACAAACTAACGGCCGCCCGCGGGCGGCCGTTTTCTTCTTCGTGCAGCGCGCCACGCTGAGTTCAGAAGTATGCCTGACCCGGCTTGACCGTCGGTGTCCATTCACAGTTGCCCCACGGCCCATCGCCGTTTTCGCGGATGTAGGCGATGCGCCCCGATTTTTTTTGCTTCCGTTTCCCCGAGAACAGCGCCTGCAGCCAGTCGAGCACGTAATCGTGGCAGTCCATGCCGCCGAGATTCGAGATGCCCCATAGCGGGTGGTACTGGTTCTCGAACACCCACATCTCTTTCGGCACCTTGAGATCCGCGAACGCCTCCACGGCGTCCTCGAGCGGGCACAGCGGATCGAATTCACCGGTGACGAGCAGCGTCGGGCATTTCACCTTGCCAAGATAGCCGCGCACCGTCATTCCCTGCGCCACGTCCTTGTCGAACTTGTCCTCGTCCTCGTAACCCGCCATGTACATGAACATCTGCTTGAAGCGCGGCGAGGACTGCGTGAAGATGGTGTTGTTGGGATTGAAGCACGCGACCGAACTCACGACCGCCGCGGCGCGATGGTCGTAGCTCGACAGGCGCAGCGACCAGTAGCTGCCCATGCTGATGCCGTAGATCGCGATCTTTTTCGCATCCACTTCTGGGCGCTTCATGAGATGGCTGATCACCGCCGCGCCCGCGCGCTCGTAGTTGTCCTTCACCGCGCGGATCTTCTGGATGTTCGAGTTGCCCTGTCCCGGTCCGTCCATGGCGAGCACGTGAAAGCCGCGCGCCAGCGCGATGTTGTGCGCCGCCTTGGGAAACACTTCCTTGGTCTGGTCCATGCCCGGCACGTAGATCACCACCGGCGCCTTGCGGCGGTCGGGCAGCAGGTGCAGCAGGCACGAGATGGTCTTGCCGCCGTCGAATGGCACTTCGACCCGCTCGATCGGATACGGGGCGACTTTCGAGCGCCGGTCCACCATTTCGTTCAGCTTGTTGGAGAGATGGATCTTCACCGGATGATCGTCGTAGTAGATCGGGTGCTGCGCCATGCGGTAGGCCTCGATCGCGTGGTCGTAGTGATAGGTCGCCGCGGCGTTGTGGCCCTGCGCCTGCGCGCGGCGCGCGAGCTTTTCGTGCCGCTCCGCCGCCTCGCGCCAGACTTTGGGCAGCATGCGGTAGTTGCGCGCGCGTTTCCCGGGCGGCACCTCGAGATCGTCGCGCTCGAAGTTCTGCACGCGCCCGCGCATGTTGAGCGCGAGATCCAGCATCCACTGCTGGTTGTCGCGCTGCGTCCTCATCTTGCGGATCATGTCCCCTCCCTTCG
>JBQTHU010000238.1:0-26663 GCA_052389535.1 Betaproteobacteria bacterium
GCCTCGATTATAGATTAACGCTCTGGTCGTTCGTCAGAACGCATAGCGGCGCAACCCGCCGTCCACGGGCAGTACCGCACCTGTGATATAGCGCGCGATCGGAGAAGCGAGAAACACCGCAAGGCAGGCGAGTTCCTCGGGCTCGCCGTAACGGCCAACCGGAATCTCGCGGGCGGATTGGGCGGCGCGGTACTCCTCCGGGTACTTGCGCCTGATCTGCTCGCTCATGATGCGGCCCGGCGGAATGCAGTTGACGGTGATGCCGTGCTTGCCCACCTCGCGTGATAATCCCTTGGACCAGGCATGTACCGCGGCCTTGGCCGGGGTCGCCGCGATGAGTGCGTCCGGTTCGGATTTCCCGGAAATGTTGAGGATGCGGCCCCAGCGGCGCTCGATCATCCCGGGCAGCACCGCGTGGGTAAGCTGGCGCACGCGAACGAAGTTGAGCGTCATTGCGTGGCTCCATTCCTCCTCCGGCGCGTCGATCGGGATGGGCGGGCGGCTGCCACCCGCGGAGTTGACGAGTATGTCGATGCATCCCAGCGCCTTACGCGCGAGTTCGGCAAGCTGTTGCGGGGCGCCCTCTTCAAGAACGTCCACTTCGACGATGTGCGGCGCCGGGGCCCCGGCGTTGACGATCTCCTCGCGCAGTGCCTCCAACAGGTTACGCCGACGTGCCGCGATGCACAGCGCCACGCCCTCCGCAACGAGGCCTTTGGCAATCGCACGGCCGATGCCCATGCTCGCGCCGGTGACGAGGGCGGTTTTACCTTCCAGCTGCAAATCCATGGGCGTCGACTCCAACGAGATGAATCGGTCTTACTCCTTGACCTTCATGTCAGCCTACGGCCGGCCATCACGCGCTACCCAGGTCTTCCACGCAATCCACAGCTTGCGAATCGGCGTGAGCGAGATACGGTGCGTCAGTACCCGGCAGTCATCGGCCCGGATTTCATCCAGCAGCGTGCGGTAGATGGCCGCCATGACCAACCCGGGACGCTGCGCGCGCCGGTCCACCGGGGGTAGCGCGTCGAAGGCGCGAGTATAGAACTCTCCCGCGCGCTCGATCTGAAACTCCATGAGGCGGCGAAAACCGTCGCTCTCGCGCGCTGCCATGATGTCGGTGGCCGCAACGCCGTAGCGCTGCATTTCATCGCGTGGCAGGTAGATGCGATTGCGCCGCGCGTCTTCGCCGACGTCGCGAATGATATTGGTGAGCTGGAACGCGAGTCCGAGGTCGCGCGCATAATCGAGCGTGCGGGCATCGCGATAGCCGAATATTTCTGCGGAGAGAAGGCCGACGACGCTCGCCACGCGATGACAATACAGCCGCAGCGCCTGGAAATCCGCGTAACCGACGTGATCGAGGTCCATTTCCATGCCGTCGATGATTTCCTGCAGCCGCTGCTGCGGCAGCCCGTAGCGGTCTTTCACTTCCGCGAGCGCGACCGCAACCGGGTGGGTGGGGCGCCCGGCGTGGACCTGCGCCACCTCCCCGCGCCACCATGCGAGTTTGGTGCGTGCCACACCCGCATCGGTGCACTCGTCCACCACGTCGTCCACCTCGCGGCAAAACGCATAAAGCGCGGTGATGGCGCGACGCTGCTCGGGCGGCAGGAACAGGAAGCTGTAATAGAAACTCGACCCGCTTTGGGCGGTCTTCGCCTGGCAGTATTCGTGCGCGTTCATCGCGCGGCGCGCAGCAGCATCAACGGCCAGTCGAGCGCGCGCAATACCGGGCGCCTGCGGAAGACATCGCCCCGCACCCGTGTGATCTTCTCCAGTATGCGATCGCCACCGGCGATGATCGTACGCATTTCCATCCCGATGCGTCCCCCGAGCGCTCTGCCGAGCGGCGCGCCCGAGTAGAGCAGTTCGCGGGTGCGGGAAACCTGAAAATTCATGAAAGACTGCCAGTTTCCCGTTACGTCCGCCGCGGCGAGCTGCTGCTCGGTGATTCCGAATCGCGCCATTTCGTCGCGGGGCAGGTAAATCCGGCCTTTGCGATAGTCCACCGCGATGTCCTGCAGGAAGTTGATCAGCTGCAGGCTGGAACAGATCGCGTCAGAATGAGCTGCGTTCTGCGCCGTGGGACTGCCGTAGAGATGCAGCAGCAGGCGGCCCACCGGATTGGCGGAACGGCGACAGTAATCCAGCACTTCACCGAAGTCGGCGTAGCGGGTCTTGGTGACGTCCTGCGAGAAAGCCGAGAGCAGGTCGCGAAAGGCGTCTGCCGGCAATCCGTGCTCCCGCATCACCGCGCCCAGATCGGCAAACCAGGGAAGCGCAGGCGGCTGTCCCGCTTCCAGGCGCCCGATTTCGCGACCAAAGGCTGCGAGACGCGCCAACCGCTCTTCCGCCGGGAAGTCTCCCTCATCCGCAAAGTCGTCCGCCTCACGGGCGAAGCGGTAAATCAGGGCGACCGGTCGGCGGAAGCGGCGGGGAAGCAGCAGCGACCCGACCGGAAAATTTTCGTAGTGATTGACCGCCATCCGCGGCATGGAAAACCGTATCGGTTTCAGCGGCTTGCAGCGCGATGTTAAGTTCGGTTGCAAGCTCCGGACTCTGACGGTAGAGTGCGGAGTATATTACAATCAACGGGTTGCGAAAGTGGCGGAATTGGTAGACGCACCAGATTTAGGTTCTGGCGCCGAAAGGCGTGTGGGTTCGAGTCCCTCCTTTCGCACCAGATGACACGGTTATAAGGGAAGCTTAAGGAATGCAGGCGAACCTCGAAGCGCTCGGACAACTGGAACGCAGGCTGAGCGTCGCGGTCCCGATCGCGGAGATCGACAGCGAGATCGAAACGCGGCTCAAGAAGCTGAGCCGCTCGGTGAAGATGCACGGCTTTCGCCCGGGCAAGGTGCCGATGAAAGTGGTGGCGCAGCAGTATGGGCCGCAAGTTCGACAGGAGGTCTTGGGGGACGCGGTGGAGAAAAGTTTCGGGGAAGCGGTGCGGCAACAGAAGCTGCGCGTCGCGGGCTATCCCAGGTTCGAGGCCAAGCCGCTCACCGAAGGCGCCGATACGTTCGAATACAGCGCAACGTTCGAGGTCTACCCGGAAGTCGCGCTGGGCGACCTGTCGCAGGTAACAATCACCAGCTCACAGCTGCAAGTCGGCGACGCGGAAGTGGACAAAACCCTGGAGATCATGCGCAAGCAGCGGGCGGAATACGACCCGACCGACCGTGGGGCGGAACCGGGCGACCGGGTTACGCTTGACTACAGGGGTACCATAGCAGGCGTCGAGTTCGAGGGCGGAACGGCGCAGGGCCACGCCGTGATCCTCGGAGAGGGAAGGTTGCTGCCCGACTTCGAGAGCCAGCTTCGCGGAGTGAAAGCCGGCGAATCCAGGGCCTTTGATGTGCGCTTTCCGGATGACTATCATGGCAAGGACGTCGCCGGCAAGACGGCGCAGTTCGAAGTGACGGTCAAGGAAGTGGCCGCCCCGCGCCTGCCGGAGTTGAACGCGGATTTCGCGCGGAGCCTGGGTATCGCGGACGGCGATCTCGGGAAGATGCGGGCGGACGTCCGCGCCAACCTGGAGCGCGAGGTGCGGTTGCGACTCAAGAACCGGGTGAAGGAGCAGGTGATGCAGGCGTTGCTCGAAGTGACGCGCATCGATGCCCCCAAATCGCTGGTGGACATGGAGGTTCAGCGACTGCAGCAGCGCATGCGCCAGGAATTCGTCGCGAGCGGCGTCCAGGTGAAGGACGACATGCCCATGCCGCGCGAGATTTTCGAGAAGCAGGCCGAGAGCAATGTGCGCTTGGGCCTGATCCTTGCGGAGGTGGTCAAGTCAGCGAACCTTCAGCCCAAGCCGGAACAGGTGCGGGCAGTGGTGGACGAGCAGGCGCAGAGCTACGAGCGCCCGACGGAAGTGGTCAAATGGTTCTACCAGGCCCCCGAGCGGCTGCGCGAAATCGAGTCTGCGGTAATGGAAGACAATGTGGTGGCCTGGGTGGTCCAGGCTGCAAAGACGGAAGACAAGGCAATCGCCTTTGACGAACTGATGGGTGCCAGACAATGAAGCAATATTCGGAACCTCAGGGTCTCGGCTTGATCCCGATGGTGATCGAGCAGAGCGGGCGCGGCGAGCGCGCGTATGACATCTATTCGCGCCTGCTGAAGGAACGCGTGGTCTTTCTGGTCGGTCCCGTGACCGAGGTGACGGCGAACCTCATCGTGGCGCAGTTGTTGTTCCTCGAGTCCGAGAATCCCGACAAGGACGTCGCGTTCTACATTAACTCGCCAGGCGGACTGGTGTCGGCCGGGCTTGCGATTTACGACACGATGCAGTTCATCAAACCCGATGTGTCCACGCTATGCATCGGGCAGGCGGCGAGCATGGGCTCACTGCTGCTCGCTGCGGGTGCAAAGGGCAAGCGCTTCTGTCTGCCCAATTCGCGGGTGATGATCCACCAGCCGATGGGAGGCTTCCAGGGACAGGCGTCCGACGTCGAGATTCACGCGCGCGAAATCCTTTTCCTCAAGGGCAAGCTGAACGAGATCCTGGCGCGGCACACGGGCCAGAAGATCGAAACGATCCAGAAAGACACGGACCGCGACAATTTCCTGTCGGCGGAGCAGGCGGTGGGCTACGGCCTGGTGGACCGGGTGCTGGTGAGCAGAACGGAAACGACATCGTAGTGTCGTAACGTCACATGAGGAAGAGCGGCATGTCAGACAAAGTCGGCGGCGAGAAACTGCTTTACTGTTCGTTCTGCGGGAAGAGCCAGCACGAGGTAAGGAAGCTGATCGCCGGGCCGTCGGTGTTCATCTGCGACGAGTGCATCGAGCTGTGCAACGACATCATTCGCGAGGAGACCCAGACCGAGCATGGCGGCAAGAGCGCCAAGTCCGACCTTCCGGTTCCACATGAGATCCGGGGCATCCTCGACCAGTACGTGATCGGGCAGGACATAGCCAAGAAGATCCTCTCGGTGGCGGTCTACAACCACTACAAGAGGTTGAAGTCGATCACCAAGGGCGACGACGTCGAGCTCGCCAAGTCCAACATCCTGCTGATCGGCCCGACCGGGTCCGGCAAGACGCTGCTCGCGCAGACGCTGGCGCGGCTCCTCAACGTCCCGTTCGTGATGGCGGACGCGACGACGCTGACCGAAGCCGGTTATGTCGGCGAAGACGTGGAAAACATCATCCAGAAGCTTTTGCAGAAATGCGATTACGATGTCGAGAAAGCGCAGCGCGGGATCGTCTACATCGACGAGATCGACAAGATTTCACGCAAGTCCGACAATCCGTCCATCACGCGCGACGTGTCCGGTGAGGGCGTGCAGCAGGCGCTGCTGAAGCTGATCGAGGGCACGATCGCGTCTGTCCCGCCGCAGGGCGGGCGCAAGCACCCGAACCAGGAGTTCGTCCAGGTCGATACGACCAACATCCTGTTCGTGTGCGGTGGCGCTTTCGACGGGTTGGACAAGATTATCCGGGCGCGCTCGGAGAAAAGCGGCATCGGGTTCGCCGCCGAAGTGAGCAGTCGCGACAACCGCAAGGACATCACCAAGGTTCTCCGCGAAGTGCAACCGGAAGACCTTATCAAGTATGGGCTCATTCCCGAGTTCGTGGGACGGCTGCCGGTCGTGGCGACGCTGGAGGAACTGGACGAAGTGGCGCTGATCCAGATCCTGACGCAGCCCAGGAACGCCCTGCTCAAACAGTTCCAGAAGATGTTCAGCATGGAAGGCGTCGAGCTCGAGGTGCGCGAGCCGGCCCTGCGCGCGGTGGCGAAGCGTGCCCTGGAACGCAAGACCGGCGCGCGCGGACTGCGCTCCATACTGGAACATACCTTGCTCAACACCATGTTCGACCTGCCTTCGATGGAGAACGTCGTCAAGGTGGTGGTCGATGAAGGCACCATCGTGAGCGACGCGACGCCGCTTCTGATTTATTCGGACCAGCCCAAGGTTGCTGGATCCACGGTATAGTGGACCCTGACGCCGGCCCCCGTCGCAGGCCCCGAACCGGCCGCGCACGGTTGATTTACCGGCCGCCCGCCCAAATTTGTTCTGCACGCCTACGCCTCTTTGAGGGGAAACGACTTACATGTCCATTTCACAAGACCCCGGCCTGAACACCATCCAACTGCCGTTGCTGCCCCTGCGGGACGTGGTGGTATTCCCGCACATGGTGATTCCGCTGTTCGTCGGGCGCCCGAAGTCGATCAAGGCGCTGGAGACCGCCATGGAATCCGGGAAAAGCATCGTGCTGGTCGCTCAGAAGTCGGCGGCCAAGGACGAGCCGGCTCCGGAAGATCTCTACAACGTCGGCAGCCTTGCGAACATCCTGCAGATGCTCAAGCTGCCCGACGGCACGGTGAAAGTGCTGGTCGAAGGCAACCAGCGCGCGCGGATCAACGACATCGTGGATGTCAAGACGCACTACGCCGTCAATGCGACCCCGGTGCCGCTCGAGCCCAGCACCGATCACGAGGTCGAGGCCATGCGGCGCACGATGATCCAGCAGTTCGACCAGTACGTGAAGCTCAACAAGAAGATCCCGCCCGAGATCCTGACTTCGCTCGCGGGGATCGACGAGGCCGGACGGCTGGGCGATACCATCGCCGCGCACCTGCCGCTCAAGCTCGAGCAGAAGCAGGAAGTGCTGGAGATGTTCGATGTGAAGCAGCGGCTCGAGCACCTGCTCAAGCTGGTCGAGGGCGAGCTTGATATCCTCCAGGTGGAGAAGCGCATCCGTGGCCGGGTCAAGCGCCAGATGGAGAAAAGCCAGCGCGAGTACTACCTCAACGAGCAGGTCAAGGCGATCCAGAAAGAGCTCGGCGAGATGGAGGAAGGCGCGGACATCGACGAGATCGAGAAGCGCATCAAGTCCGCGCGCATGCCTAAGGAAGCGCGCAAGAAGGCCGAAAGCGAGCTGAAGAAGCTGAAGCTCATGTCGCCGATGTCGGCGGAAGCCACGGTGGTGCGCAACTATATCGACGCCCTCGTTTCGCTTCCGTGGCGCAAGCGCAGCAAGATCAGCACCGATCTCGGGGCCGCGGAGAAGGTACTCAACGAGGACCACTACGGCCTGGAAAAGGTCAAGGAACGCATCGTCGAATATCTCGCCGTGCAGCAGCGCGTGGACAAGCTGAAGGCGCCGATACTGTGCCTCGTGGGCGCGCCGGGCGTCGGCAAGACCTCGCTCGGGCAGTCGATTGCGCGCGCGACCAACCGCAAGTTCGTGCGCATGTCGCTCGGCGGCGTGCGCGACGAAGCGGAAATACGCGGGCACCGCCGCACCTACATCGGGTCCATGCCGGGCAAGATCCTGCAGAACATGCACAAGGTCGGCGTGCGCAACCCGCTCTTCCTGCTCGACGAAGTGGACAAGATGGGCATGGACTTCCGCGGCGACCCGGCCTCCGCGCTGCTGGAAGTGCTCGATCCCGAGCAGAACCACACGTTCGTGGACCATTACATCGAGGTCGAGTACGACCTCTCCGATGTGATGTTCGTGGCGACGGCCAACACGCTCAACATCCCGCCGGCGCTGCTCGACCGGATGGAAGTGATTCGCCTTTCCGGGTACACCGAAGACGAGAAGGTGCACATCGCCCACCGCCACCTGCTGCCCAAGCTGATGAAGAACCATGGCCTGAAGCCCGACGAGCTGGTGGTTTCCGAGAGCGCCGTGCGCGACATCATCCGCTACTACAGCCGCGAAGCGGGCGTGCGGGCGCTGGAGCGCGAGCTTTCCAAGATCTGCCGCAAGGTGGTGAAGGAGCTGGTGCGCGCGGGCGGAACCCGGAAGATGGCGGTGAGCGCGCGCAACCTCGACAAGTATCTCGGCGTGCGCCGCTACACGTTCGGCATGGCGGAGAAGAACAACCAGGTGGGCCAGGTGAACGGCCTGGCGTGGACCGAGGTCGGCGGCGAGCTGCTTACCATCGAAGCGGCGATCATGGCCGGGAAGGGCAAGATGACCACCACCGGCAAGCTCGGCGAGGTGATGCAGGAGTCGGTGCAGGCCGCGCTTTCGGTGGTCCGCAGCCGCTCGCAGCGTCTTGGCATTCAGCCCGAGTTCTACCAGAAGAACGATATCCACATCCACCTGCCGGAAGGCGCGACGCCGAAGGACGGACCCAGCGCCGGTATCGGCATCTGCACCGCGATGGTGTCCGCTCTGACCGGCATTCCGGTGCAGGCCGATGTGGCGATGACCGGCGAAATCACACTGCGCGGCGAGGTGCTGCCGATCGGCGGGCTCAAGGAGAAGCTGCTCGCCGCACACCGCGGAGGCATCAAGACCGTGCTCATTCCGGAGGAAAACGTGAAGGACCTCGCGGAGATCCCGGACAACGTGAAGAACCGGCTCGAAATCCACCCGGTGAAGTGGATCGACAGCGTGCTCGAAATGGCGCTCGAGCGCAAGCCCGAGCCGCTCCCCGAGCAGCAGGAGACGCCGCCCATTCCGGTAACGGAAACGCCGGCGCCGGCGGCGATCAAGCACTAGCGCGCCGTTGAGCGAGGCTGGAAAAGCGCGGCGACTTGCGATAAACTGCCGGCCATTCTTTGGGGTAGGCGGGCTCGGGCGCGTCTACCCCAAAATGCTTGAAGCATGCGCCCCGGACAGGGGGCGCCGGGGTGCTTAGCTCAGTGGTAGAGCGTCGCCCTTACAAGGCGAATGTCGGGAGTTCGACCCTCTCAGCACCCACCAGGTACGGGAACGACGGGCAGAACGAGGCTGCGCCAGGGTTCGTCGCTCCGCGTGATTTTTCGGAGTGGTAGTTCAGTTGGTTAGAATACCGGCCTGTCACGCCGGGGGTCGCGGGTTCGAGTCCCGTCCACTCCGCCAGCTTGCATGGAAAAGGGCGAACCGGGTTCGCCCTTTTTCACAAGATGCCGGGATGAGGCCGGCCGAGGCGCGAGGCGCCGGTTAATTTTCCATCTCCATGTACGATTTCATACAACGACGCAAGCGTGCGATCCAGGTCGCGCTGTTCCTGTTCCTGATCCCTCCCTTCGTTTTCTTCGGCGTGGACCGCATGGACCGCCCCGGCGGTACGGAGACGGTGGCGAGCATCGGAGACTTCCGCATCACGCAGCAGGATTTCGCCCGCGCGCTGCGCGAGCGCCAGGAAGCGATCCAGCGGCTCACCGGCGGGCGCGCGAGCTCCGAGCTGCTCGACAGCGCAGAACTGCGCAACGACGTTCTCGAAGCGCTCGTTCGCCGCCAGCTCCTGTTGAGCCGCGCCTACCGCAATGGCATGACCGTAAGCGATCAGCAGCTGGATGCCGTCATCGCCGAGACGCCGGCTTTCCAGGTCGACGGGAAGTTCTCCGAGCAGGCGGCGATGCAATTTCTCAGGTCGCAGGGGATGAAGATTTCGGCTTTTCGCGGCAATCTCAGGAACGACCTCATCCTGCAACAGGTGGACGACGCCTTTGGCGAGACGAGCTTCGTTCCGCGGACGGTGATCGACATGCTCGCGCGCATCTCGGAGCAGCAGCGCGAGATCAGCGTGCACACGATTGCGCCCGAGCGCTTCGTGGCGCAGGTAAAACTCGATGCCGACGCGGCCAAGCGCTATTACGACAACAATCCGAACGAGTTCCGCATTCCCGAGCAGGTGCGCGTCGAGTACGTGACGCTCACCATGGACGCCCTGATGGCCGGGATTCCGGTGGACGAAGCGCAGGTGCGGAAATACTACGAAGAGAACCGCGCGCAGTTCGAGACGAAGCAGGAACGTCAGGCGAGCCATATCCTGATTGCGGTGGACGCAGCCGCCAGCGCCGAGGACAGGCAGAAGGCGCGGGCGCGGGCGGAGGAACTCGCGACGCAGCTCAAGCAGAAGCCGGAGCGCTTCGCCGAGGTCGCGAAGGAGCACTCGCAAGACCCGGGATCGGCGGCGAACGGCGGCGACCTCGGCTACTTCGGCCGGGGCACCATGCCCAGGCCGTTCGAAGACGCCGTGTTCGCCATGAAACCGGGCGCAGTGTCCTCGCCGGTGGAAACGCAGTACGGCTTTCACATCATCCGGCTCGCCAACGTAAAAGGGGGCGAGCGCCGCAGCTTTGAGGACGCGCGCAGCCAGATCGAATCCGAACTGAAGCGCCAGCAGGCCGGGCGGAAATTCGCGGAGCTCGCAGAGCACTTCAATAACGTCGTGTTCGAGCAATCCGAGAGCCTGCAGCCGGCCGCGGAGCTTGCGAAAAGCCCCGTGCGCCAGAGCGGCTGGATCACGCGCGAGCACGCCGCGGACCAGGTGCTCAATCAGCCGCGCGTGCGCCAGGCGGTCTTTGCCGACGACGTGATCGCGAACAAGCGCAACAGCCAGGCGGTGGAGGCCACGCCCGGCGTGCTCGTCGCCGCCCGTCTGCTCGAGCGCAAGC
Organism: Betaproteobacteria bacterium; assembly: GCA_052389535.1. Lineage (GTDB taxonomy): Bacteria > Pseudomonadota > Gammaproteobacteria > Burkholderiales > SG8-41 > DSOT01. The sequence goes on from JBQTHU010000238.1 coordinate 10,359, forward strand.
CCGCGGCGATGCAGCCGCTGTCGGACGTGGCGGGGGCGATCGAGAAGAAGCTCATCCGGCAGCGTGCCGCGCAACTCGCCGCACAGGAGGGCCGGCAGCGGCTCGAGAAACTGCGGCAGGGGCAGGGCGCGGACGCCGAGGTCAAGTGGGGCGAGCCGCAGCTCGTGGGGCGCGCGGATGCCAAGGGCTTCAACGAGGCGGTGTTGCGGCAGGCCTTCCGGGCGGATGTGGCCAAGGTGCCGGCCTACAGCGGCACGGACACCCCGAACGGTTACACGCTGATACGGGTTTCCAGAGTGGTGGAGCCGGAAAAGATCGACGCGGAGCGGCGCAAGCAGGTCGCGGAGGCGATCCGCCAGCTGCGCGGTCAGGAAGCGATGCTCGCCTACGTGGAGAGTCTCAAACGCAAGGATCCGGTGCGCATCAGCAAGGAGCTGGTGGAGAAGAAGCAACAGTAGCGGCTGAAAGCGGATCGGACTGCCGTCCGCATCATTCGGTGCCGCTCATGCCTCCCACCGTGGTGCTGAATCCGCAGTCGACATAGGTGATCTCGCCGGTAATGCCCGAGGCGAGATCGCTCATCAGAAACGCGGCGGCATTTCCCACTTCCTCTATGGTGACGTTGCGCCGCAGCGGCGCGTTGTCGGCCACGAACTTGAGAATACGGCCGAATCCGCCGATGCCTGCTGCGGCAAGCGTCTTGATCGGGCCGGCCGAGATGCCGTTGACGCGTATGCCCCGGGGGCCCAGATCCTGTGCGAGATAGCGCACGCCCGCTTCCAGGCTCGCTTTCGCGAGGCCCATCACGTTGTAGTGGGGCACGCTGCGCACCGCGCCGAGATACGTGAGCGTGAGCATTGCACCGCGCCTGCCCTCCATGAGGGGCGCGCCCGCTTTCGCCAGCGCCGCGAAGCTGTACGCGCTCACTTCGTGCGCTACGCGAAAGGCGTCGCGGGTAAGGCCGTCCAGCAGGCTGCCTTTCAGTGCTTCGCGCGGTGCAAATGCGATGGAATGGACGATGCCGTCGAGCGCGCCCCACTCCCGCTTCAGGGCCTCGAACAAGCTCGCGATGTCGGCATCGTTCGCGACGTCGCAAGGCAGCACCGGCGGCGCACCGAGTTCGCGGGCGAGCTCCTCAACGCGGCTGCGGAGGCTTTCGTTCTGGTAGGTCAACGCCAGCGTTGCGCCCTCGCGGTTGAGCGCTGCGGCAATGCCGTAGGCGATCGAGCGGTTCGACAGCAGGCCGGTGACGAGTATCTTCTTGCCTTCAAGAAAGGCCATGGCGTTCCCCGATGCTGGCGTTCGTGGCACCCGCAAAAGCGCGAATTATAGAACGCTCCTCGATCCTGCGACACGCGCTTCATTATGACGGGCACTCTAAGCTACACTCTGCGACAATGATCCGCGCACTCTGGTGGCTCTCCGTCTTCGCGCTCGCGGGATGCGATGGCCAGGCCTGGAACAATCCCTACCCGGCTTCGCAGGCCGGCGCAAACATCCTTTATTCCGCATTCACGGAGCGACCCAAGCACCTCGACCCGGTGCAGTCGTACAGCTCCAACGAGTACACGTTCATCGCGCAGATCTACCAGCCGCCGCTCCAGTACCACTACCTCAAGCGGCCGTATGAGCTGATTCCGTTCGGCGCGATGGAAGTGCCGCGTCCCGCGCTGTTCGACGCGCAGGGCCGCCGCCTTCCCGACGCCGCCGGCGCCGCGGAGATCGCCCTCAGCGAGTACGTGGTGCGCATCCGGCCCGGCATCCTCTACCAGCCGCACCCCGCGCTCGCCGTGGACGAAAAGGGCAACTACGTGTACCACAATCTCGAGCGCATAGATCTTGAAAACATCTACGCGCTCGCCGATTTCAAGCGCCAGGGCACGCGCGAACTGGTGGCCGCGGATTACGTGCACCAGATCAAGCGGCTTGCCCATCCCGGTTTGCACTCGCCGATCCTGGGGCTGATGAGCGAGTATATCGTCGGGCTGAAGGAACTCGCCGCCACGCTCGCGCAAGCAAACCGCGCGCTGCCGCCGGGCGAGACCCTGGACCTCACGCGTTTCGAGCTCGAGGGCGCGCAGGCGATCGACCGCTATACCCTGCGCATCCGCGTGCGCGGAACCTATCCGCAGTTCGTGTATTGGCTCGCCATGCCGTTCTTCTCGCCGATCCCGCCGGAAGCGGATCGGTTCTATTCCCGTCCCGGCATGGCCGAGAAGAACTTGAGCCTCGATTGGTACCCGATCGGCACCGGTCCGTACATGCTCACGGTCAATGACCCGAACCGCCGCATGGTGCTCGAGCGCAACCCGAACTACAAGTCGGAAGTGTATCCAGCGGAGGGCGAGCCCGGCGATGCGGAAGCGGGATTGCTGAAGGATGCGGGAAAACCGCTGCCCTTCATCGACAGGGTCGTATTCAGCCTGGAGAAGGAGCAGATCCCGTACTGGAACAAGTTTCTGCAGGGCTATTACGACACCTCGGGAATCAGCTCCGACACCTTCGACCAGGCGGTCCAGTTCACGGGTGAAGGGGACGTGTCGCTTTCCGAGGAAATGGAGAAGCAGGGCATCAGGCTCCAGACTTCCGTTGCGACCAGCGTGTTCTACATGGGGTTCAACATGCTGGATCCGGTCGTGGGCGGCACCAGCGAGCGCGCGCGCAAGCTGCGCCAGGCGATCTCGATAGCCATCAACCAGGAGGAATTCATCTCCATTTTCCAGAATGGGCGGGGCGTCCCGGCGCAAAGTCCCCTGCCGCCCGGCATCTTCGGCTATCGCGAGGGCAGGGAAGGCATCAACCGCTACGTCTACGACTGGGTGGACGGCGCACCGCGCCGCAAGCCGATCGAGTACGCGCGGAAGCTGCTGGCCGAGGCCGGCTATCCCAACGGGCGCGATGCCAAAACCGGGGAGCCGCTGCTCATCAATCTGGACACGACCGCCACCGGCGTGGGCAGCAAATCACGGCTCGACTGGTATACCCGGCAGTTCGAGAACCTGGGGGTGCAGCTCGTGGTGCGCTCCACCGATTACAACCGTTTCCAGGACAAGCTGCGCAAAGGGAACGTGCAGCTCTATTTCCTCGGCTGGAACGCCGATTATCCCGACCCCGAGAACTTTCTCTTCCTGCTGCACGGGGCGCAGAGCAAGGTGAAGACCTCCGGCGAGAACGCCTCCAACTACGAAAACGCGGAGTTCGACCGGCTGTTCGAGCGCATGAAGAACATGACCAACAGCCCGGAACGCCAGGCGCTGATAGACCGCATGATCGAAATCCTGCGGCGCGACGCGCCATGGGTGTGGAGCTTCTATCCCAAGGACTACTCGCTGCACCACGCCTGGATACACAACCGCAAGCCGAACAAGATGGCGAACAACAGCCTCAAGTACCAGCGCCTCGAACCGCGGTTGCGCGAGCAGATGCGGGTTGCCTGGAACGCGCCGCTCGTGTGGCCGGCGGCGCTGATCGCACTCGTGCTCGCGATCAGCGTGATTCCCGCAATCCTGACTTTCCGCCGCCGTGAACGGGCCACCGCCGCGCCGGAAAAGGCGTAAACGCTTGCTCGCCTATATCATACGCCGCCTGCTGTACGCGATCCCCATCCTGATCGGAGTCAACGTCATCACGTTCGCCCTGTTCTTCGTCGTCAATTCGCCGGACGACATGGCGCGCGTCCATCTGGGCGTCAAGCGCGTGACCCCGGAAGCCATCGCGCGCTGGAAGCAGGAGCGCGGCTACGACCGGCCGCTGCTCTATAACGCCGGGGCGCCCTGCCGCGCGAGCATCGGCTTTCTCACCGCCTGCCACGAAAAGCTGACGGACACCATTTTCTTCGAGAAGTCGGTCAGGCTTTTCGCCTTTGATTTCGGACGCTCGGACCAGGGGCGGGACATCGGCTACGACATCCGCACGCGCATGTGGCCGAGCCTCGCCATCGCGCTGCCGGTGTTCCTGATGGGGCTCGCCGCCTATATCACCTTTGCGCTCCTGATGGCGTTTTTCCGCGCCACCTACGTCGATTTCTGGGGCGTCGTTCTCTGCGTGGTGATGATGTCGATCTCGGGGTTGTTCTACATCATCGGCGGGCAGTACATCGCGGGAAAACTGTGGAATCTGGTGCCCATTTCCGGTTACGACGGCGGGTTCGACTCCGTCAAGTTTCTCGTCCTGCCGGTGCTGGTCGGGGTCATCAGCGGGATCGGGTCCAGTGCCCGCTGGTATCGCACCATGTTCCTCGAGGAGATCAACAAGGACTACGTGCGTACGGCGCGCGCCAAGGGGCTTTCGGAAATGCGCGTGCTGTTCCGCCACGTGCTGCAGAACGCCATGATCCCGATCCTGACCGGGGCGGTGGTGGTGATCCCGTTGCTCTTCATGGGCAGCCTCATCACCGAGGCGTTCTTCGGGATACCGGGGCTCGGCAGCTATACCATCGACGCCATCAACTCGCAGGATTTCGCGGTGGTGCGCGCGATGGTCTTCCTCGGTTCGGTGCTCTACATCATCGGGCTGATCCTCACCGACATCTCGTACACGCTGGTCGACCCCCGCGTGCGGCTGGAGTAAACAGGCGTGTCGTTCTGGCCCGTCATCCTGTGGACCGATGCGCTGATCTTCCTGCTGATCGCCGTGGTGGCCATCTTTGCATGGTACGTGCTGCGCCATGAGCACCTGCGGGCCCCATGGCGCCGCGTAGCGCGCAGCGCGAGCGGCATGAGCGCGCTCACCGTGCTGGTGTTCTTCCTGGCAGTCGGGATCCTCGATTCTCTGCACTATCGCACCGCACTTCCGGCCGCGCCGGGCGCGCCGCGTTACTACTCCGTCGAAGTCCTGAGCCTGTTCGACCGCATCGCCGAGCCGCTGCGGGCGCGCCGCGAAAAAACCTACTCGGAGCCGCTCGCCACCCACCTTTATGCGAAGGAGAGCATCGACCTTGCGGACGGCAAGCAGTCGCGTGACTACCCGCGCCTCACCCACGGCGGCCGCCACCTGGTGAATCCGCACGCGGACTGGGCGGCCGATGTCGCAGCCCGGGCCTTGGCAGGCGCGGCGGCGGGGGCGGGTGTCTTGCTGATATTGAGTCTACTGTTATGCCTGCGACTCGGGCGTCTCGGCAGGATCGGCACGGTACCGGCGTGGCGCGCGGTCTGGCGCGGCGAAACGGAAGTGCCGTGGCGGGCGGTTCTCGGTACGCTTGCCGTCGTGCTGTTGTTTGTCGGGCCGGTGGTCGCGTTATGCGGGAAGTATCACGTGTTCGGCACCGACAAGGTCGGGCAGGACGTGCTCTATCTCGCGCTGAAGAGCATACGCACCGGGCTCGTGATCGGTACCCTGACCACGCTGGTCATGCTGCCCTTCGCGCTGCTGCTGGGCATCATGGCGGGTTATTTCCGCGGCTGGGTGGACGACGTGATCCAGTACATCTACACGACGCTCTCGTCCATCCCCGGCGTGCTGCTCATCGCCGCGGCAGTGCTGATGATGCAGGTCTACATCGAGACCCATCCCCAGCTTTTCGACACCATCACGATCCGCGCGGACCTGCGCCTGCTGTTCCTGTGCCTGATCCTCGGCATCACCAGCTGGACCGGACTGGCGCGGCTGCTGCGCGGGGAGACCCTCAAGCTGCGCGAGATGGAATACATCCAGGCGGCGCAGGCTTTCGGCGTGTCGCACGGGCGCATCCTCGCGCGGCACATCCTGCCGAACGTCATGCATATCGTGCTGATCGCGGTGGTCATGGACTTCAGCGGGCTGGTGCTCGCCGAGGCGGTGCTGTCCTACGTCGGCGTGGGCGTGGATCCTTCCACCATCAGTTTCGGCACCATGATCAACAATGCGCGCCTGGAGATGGCGCGCGACCCGATGGTGTGGTGGTCCCTCGCCGCCGCTTTCTGGTTCATGCTCGTGCTCGTGCTGTCGGCGAATCTCTTCGCCGACGCCGTGCGCGACGCGTTCGACCCGCGCATACGCAGCCGCACGCTGCCACCGGGTGCGCTCCTCAACCAGGCAGCGGCCGCTCGCGCGGCGCGGCCCGCGGTGGAACGCACGGGATGAGCGCGCCGCTGCTCCGCGTCGAAGATCTCCGCACCTGGATCGACGCGGGTGATGCCCTCGTGCGCGCAGTGGACGGGGTGTCGTTCGCCATCCCGCGCGGCGAGACGTTTGCGCTCGTGGGCGAATCGGGATGCGGCAAGTCGCTCACCGCACTCTCGATCATGCGCCTGCTCCCCGACGCAGGCCAGATCGTGGGCGGACGCGTGGAACTCGACGGGGTTGATCTGCTCGCGCTGCCCGAGACCCGCATGCGTGACGTGCGGGGTGCGCGCATCGCGATGATCTTCCAGGAGCCGATGCTGTCGCTCAATCCCGTGATGACGATCGGCGCGCAGATCGAGGAGACCCTGCGGCGGCACACCCGTCTCGACAGCGCGGGCATCGAACGCCGCGTGCTCGATCTGCTCGACGCGGTGCGCATACCGGACGCGGCGCGGCGGCGCGACGAGTACGCGTTCCAGCTTTCGGGCGGCATGAAGCAGCGCGCCATGATCGCCATGGCGCTTGCCTGCGATCCGGAGCTGCTCATCGCCGACGAGCCGACCACTGCGCTCGATGCGACGATACAGGCGCAGATCCTGGATCTGCTGAAAGAGCTGCAGGCCCGTCGCGACATGTCGATGCTGCTCATCACCCACGATCTCGCCGTGGTCGCGCAGATGGCGCAGCAGGTGGCGGTGATGTACGCCGGGCAGATCGTCGAGCAGGCCGATCGCGAGCGCTTCTTCTCGCAGCCTGCGCATCCCTATTCGCGCAAGCTCTTCGATTCGCTACCCGCCAAGCAGAAGCGCGGCGCGGCGCTCGCCGTGATACGCGGCAGCGTGCCGCCGCTCACGCGGGAATTCACGGGGTGCCGTTTCGCCGAGCGCTGCGAGAGCGCATGGGAACTGTGCCGAAACACGCAGCCGCGTTGGCACGAGCACGCGGGGCAGGGCGTGCGCTGCCACCTGTATGCCGGCACGACGCGCGGCGCGGACACGCCAAGTCCAGTTGTTGCGAGCGCCACGACCGAAGCTCTGCGGAGGTCATCGGGCGCAGTCCGCGCTGCGCATTCCAGCAGTCCGCTGCTCGAAGTGGTCGATCTGAAGGTCCATTTCCCGCTCTACAAGGGCATATTCCGGCGCGTGGCGGGGCACGTGAAAGCAGTGGACGGCGTAACGCTCAGCCTCGAGCGCGGCAGAACGTTGGGGCTGGTGGGCGAGTCGGGATGCGGCAAGACGACCGTCGGCAAGGGCATCCTGCGGCTCGTGGAGCCCACCGCAGGAGCGGTGCGGTACGACGGGGTCGATGTACTGGGCCTGCCGCGCAGCGACATGCGGGCGCGGCGGCGTCATGCGCAGATTGTCTTTCAGGACCCGTACTCTTCGCTCAACCCGCGCATGCGCGTCATGGAAACGCTGGAGGAGGGCATGTCCTCGCTCGGCATCGGCGCCGACCGCGCGGAACGCCAGGCGCGGATCGACGAGCTGCTCGCCGAGGTCGGGCTCGCGCCGGAGGTGAAGTTTCGCTATCCCCACGAGTTCTCGGGCGGACAGCGTCAGCGCATTGCCATTGCGCGGGCGCTGGCGGTCGAGCCGGAGCTCGTAATCTGCGACGAACCGACCAGCGCGCTCGACGTTTCGGTGCAGGCGCAGATACTCAACCTGCTCGAATCGCTGCAGGCCGCCAAGGGGCTTGCGTACCTCTTCATCACGCACAACATCTCGGTGATCGAATTCGTGGCCGATGAGGTCGCGGTGATGTACCTCGGGCGCATCGTGGAGCGCGGGACGGCGGACGAGGTGCTGGAGAATCCGCAGCACCCCTATACCCGAGTGCTGCTTTCCGCCGTGCCGGTCCTCGATCGGGACACCGGCCGCGAAGTCATCCGTCTGCAAGGCGACCTGCCTTCGCCGGTCAACCCGCCCTCAGGATGTCACTTTCATCCGCGCTGCCCGGCTGCAATGCCGCGGTGCCGGGTCGCCTATCCCGAGAACGCGCGCTTCTCCGCGACGCATTCCGCGCGCTGTCATCTGTATCTGGATAACGAGACCGGTTCCGCGGCAGCGGAGCCGGCGCAGATCAGCGGTTCTCGGCGAGCCTGACGCCGTTCTTGCCCGCCGGAGCATTCTTCGCCGGCGCGGCGACCTTGGCTTTCTTTGCGGGCGCTGCCTTTGCAGACGTGGGGGCCGCTTTCTTGCCTTTCACGTGCTTGGGCGCGGCTTGACGCTGCACCGCCTTCTGCGCGGCGCCGCGGCGGGATTTCGGCACGTAGCGCGTCTTGGTGACGCGGGCTTTCGCCAATGCCGGCGCGGGAAGGTCGGGAAGATTCAGCGCCGCGCCGGCTTTCACGGGAACCAGCAGCGGCTGGCCGGTCGTCACGCGGCTGCGATCGCTCAGGTTGTTGACACGCTTCAGCTCCGAGACGGTGATGCCGTGGCTGGCGGCGATCTTCTCGATGCGCTCGCCGGGCTTCACGGTGTAGGCGTGCCACGAAACCAGCGGTTCGGTGTGGTTGGCGAGGTTGCGCTGGAAAACTTCGACCTTGTCCTTGGGCAGCACGATCGTTTCCGCGGCGTTCGCGTTGATCACCGGCCTGTTGTGCGCGGGATTGAGGAAACGGAATTCCTCCACCGGGATCTCGGCGAAACGGGCGGCAAGCTCCACGTCGATGTGGCGCGGCGTGGTGATGGTAGCGATATACGATTCGTTCGCAATGTCGGCGAGCGTGAGGCCGAAGCGCGCGGGGTCGGCGACGATGTTCTTGACCGCCTGCAGCTTGGGCAGGTAGTTGCGCGTCTCGTTCGGCATGTTGAGACTCTCGTAGTCGGTCGGCAGGCCGCGCGCCTGGTTCCGGGCGATCGCGCGGCCGACCGCGCCTTCGCCCCAGTTATAGGAGGCAAGCGCGAGCTCCCAGTTGCCGAACATGCCGTAGAGCTTTTCGAGGTAATCGAGCGCGGCGTTGGTCGCGGCCACGATGTCCCGCCGGCCGTCGTACCACCAGTTCTGCTGCAGTCCGTAGAGCTTGCCGGTTGACGGAATGAATTGCCACATGCCGGAGGCATGCGCCCGCGAATAAGCCTGGGGGTTGTACGCCGACTCGATCATCGGCAGCAGCACGATCTCGGCCGGCATCTTGCGCCGTTCGACTTCCTCGACGACGTGGAACAGCACGCGGCTGCTGCGATCGATCATTCGGGCGACATAGTCAGGCCGGCTCGAATACCATTGCTCCCATTCCCGGACCAGCGGATTGTCCAGGTTGGGCATGGCAAAACCTTTGCGGACGCGCACCCAGAGATTTGCCGGCGGCGGCTCCACAACCTGTGCCACCGGAGCCTGCACCGCAACGGGGGGAACCGCCACCTGCGGCGTGACTGTCGTTTCCTCGGCGGGAGCCGGTGCTTCGGGCGCGGGCTGCTCGCTGCGGGCGGTCGTTTCGACGGCTTCGGTGGCGGGAAGCTGCGCACACGCGGCTACGATGAATGCCACCCCCAGAACCGTACCGGTTCTCAGCAGATGGCGGGCAACGCTCGCAGCCTCAGGCACGTTGGCGTTTCTTCTGTTCTTGGTGATCGATGGTAGCGCGATAGTAAACGCGCCCTCCGGGGCCAGTCAAGCCGAAATCGGCTTAAAAATCATGAAAATTAGCCCGGTTCCTGCAGTAATTTGAGACATAGTGCACGGAGCGGGGCACGAATCAGCGACACCCTTACGCTAAGGGACGCCCTTCGACGGGCGCGCGAAACGGCCATGCCGGCAGCATGCGCCACATGGCCCATGCAAAGCTGCTTCAGCGGAAGTTGTTCTTCCATTCGCGGATCGCGCCGAGCACGCTGACGGGGTCCTTGAGCGGTCGGCCCGCATAGCGGCTCGCGGTTTCCACCACCTCAGGCTCGCTGCAACGGACGAACGGATTGGTGGCTTTCTCCTGAGCGATGGTGGAGGGGAGCGTCGGCAGATCCTGGTCGCGCAATTTCCGGACGTGTTCCTCCAGTTCGACGAGCGAGCGGTTGCCGGGCTCCGCCGCACGCGCGAAGCGGATATTCGTAGCCGTATATTCGTGCCCGCAGTACACCCGCGTGCTGGCATCGAGCCGCATCAGCCTGGACAGCGAATCGTGCATCTGCTGCGGCGTGCCTTCGAACAGCCGTCCGCAGCCCGCCGCGAACAGCGTATCGCCGCAGAACAGCATCCCCGCGCCGTGAAACGCGATGTGGCTGCGGGTGTGTCCCGGTATTTCGACGACTTCCAGCTCGATGTCGAAATGCGGCAAGCGGATGCGGTCTCCGTCCGCCAGCCGTTTGGTGAGGTCCGGTATCCGCGGATCGAACGGGCCGAATACCGGCACGCTGGCGTGCGCGAGCAGCGCGCCGTTGCCGCCGACGTGATCCGCGTGATGGTGCGTGTTCAGTATTGCGACGAGGCGCAGATGCTCGCCTCGCAGGTAATCGAGCACCGGTGCGGCGTCCCCCGGATCGACTACCGCGGCGCACTGCCGGTCGCGGATGGTCCAGATATAGTTGTCGGAAAAAGCCCGTAACGGTATGACTTCGTATGCGCTCATGGGGCTCGCGCCTCGTGAAAGAAAACCTGCGTCCGCAGCCGCAAGTTTTGATTTAAACTCAAGGCATGTCAACGCACCGCCAGGCAGACACGGCCGTCGAATGGTACTCGACGCCGCTGGGGCAGTATCTCCTCGCGCGCGAGCACGCGTATTTCGACCAGGCGGTGGCCGATGTGTTCGGCTACAACGCCTTTCAGCTCGGCATGGTGGAGCATGACCTGCTGCGCGCGAGCCGCATACCCCTGCGGGTGCGCGTCGACCACGCCAAATCGGTGCAGTTGCGCGCCGATTTCCGGGAGCTGCCGATTGCCGCCAACAGCGCCGATCTGGTGGTGCTGCCGCACGCGCTCGAGTTCAGTTCGAACCCGCACCAGATCCTGCGCGAAGTCGCCCGCATCCTGATGCCCGAGGCGCACGTGGTGATCGCCTCCTTCAACCCGCGCAGCCTGTGGGGCTTCCGCTGGCTCTTCTCCGCGCGCGAGGATTATCCGTGGCGCGGCCGGTTCATCACGCTGCCGCGGCTGAAAGACTGGCTTGCGCTGCTGGGATTCGAAATCGTCGGCGGGCAGATGGGATGCTATGCGCCCCCGTGCGCCCAGCAGAAATGGCTGGACCGCTTCCGCTTCATGGACAAGGCGGGGGACCGCTGGTGGCCGATGGGCGGGGGCGTGTATTTTCTCCAGGCGGTGAAGCGGGTGCACGGCATGCGCCTCATCATGCCGGCGTGGAGGGATACGCTCGTGCCGAGGAAAAACCTCGCCACGCTGCCCAAGCGGGTAAGCGAGCCGCCGGAAGCCGCCGCGGCGCGCAAACAACTGCCCGACCCGACGGGCAACAACGTCATCAGTCTGCGCAAACGCCTCGCGGCCCGCGCTTCCTCGCATCCGCTGCGCACCCCGCTCAAGACGCAATGAGCGGCACGGTGGAGATCTACACCGACGGCGCATGCAAGGGTAATCCCGGCGCCGGCGGGTGGGGCGCCGTGCTGCGCTATGACGGCAGGCTGCGCGAGCTCTACGGCGGCGAGGCGCACACTACCAATAACCGGATGGAACTGACCGCGGTCATCCGCGCGCTGGAGGCGCTGAAGCGGCGATGCCGGGTGCGGCTGCATACCGATTCGCAGTACGTGCAGCAGGGCATCAGCACGTGGATACACCGCTGGAAGAAGCGCGACTGGCGTACTGCCGACAACAAGCCGGTCAAGAACGACGATCTTTGGCGCAAGCTGGACGAACTCGCGGCCCGCCACGAGATGGACTGGGTGTGGGTGCGGGGTCATGCCGGCAACGATGGCAACGAGCACGCCGACGCGCTCGCCAATCGCGGCGTGGCCGAACTGCTGGCCGCTGCGGGGAAGGAAGGAATATAGTTTCGCGGGGCTTCGGTTCCGCCGAGGGAGACAAGAAGAATGAGACAGATCGTGCTCGATACCGAGACGACGGGCCTCGACCCGGCGCTCGGCCACCGCATCATCGAGTTGGGGGGCGTGGAACTGGTGAACCGGCGCCCGACCGGCAACCACTTCCATCGCTATCTCGATCCCGGCCGCGAGATCGAAGAGGGTGCGCTGCAGGTTCACGGCCTGACCGCGGAGTTCCTGCGCGACAAGCCGAAATTCGCCGACATCGCGGACGAATTTCTGCAGTACGTGGACGGCGCCGAACTCATCATCCATAACGCGGCTTTCGATGTCGCGTTCCTGAATTACGAGCTGGGGCTGCTGCGCCGGCAGCCGATCACCGACTGCTGCGCGTCGGTCGTCGATACGTTACGCCTGGCACGGGACGTGCATCCGGGCAAGAAGAACAGCCTCGACGCCTTGTGCGAGCGCTACCAGGTGGACAATTCGCAGCGCACGCTGCACGGCGCGCTGCTCGATGCGCAACTGCTTGCAGAGGTCTATCTCGCGATGACGCGCGGGCAGGAAAGCCTCGCCATCGAGGTGCAGCACACGTATGCGGCGGATGCGGCAGCGGAGTTCTCCGCGGTGCAGCTCGATCTCGTCGTGCTGTGGGCGAGCGAAGAGGAGCTGGCCGCGCACGTCAATGCGCTCGCGGAGATCGACAAGGCGAGCGGCGGCGCGTGCCTCTGGAAACGCCTGGGAATCTAGGAAAGTCTGTTTCCCGATCGAATTACGCGGTGGCGGTCGCCGGCTGCGCCATTAACGCGAGCAGCTCGTCGAACGATTGCGCGAACAGCTTGACGCCTTCCCCTTGCAGCGTCTCGCCGACGTCTCGCATGTCGATTCCGAGGCGGGCCAGCGTCTCGAAGTGCCGCCGTGCCGCATCCACGTCCTGCTCCAGCGTAAGCGCCGCACGACCGTGATCGCGGAATGCGGCGAGCGTGGCATCGGGCATGGTATTGATGGTTTCGGGTCCGATCAGCGGCTCGACGTACAGCACGTCGCGGTACTCCGGATTCTTGGTGCCAGTGCTCGCCCACAGCATGTGCTGCGCGCGTGCGCCACGTGCCGCCAATGATGCGAAACGTTCGCCCTTGAACGTTTTCTTGTACTCCTGGTAGGCGATCCTGGCGAGCGCAACGCCGGCCTTGCCGCGCGGCGCGTTGTCGCTAGCGGCAAGCGATTCGAGTTTCTGGTCCACCAGCGTATCCACCCGGCTCAGAAACAGGCTCGCCACGGATTTCACGCGCCGGACATCGCCGCCATCGCGCGTCCACCGCTCCAGGCCGCGGAGGTAAGCGTTCGCCACGGCGTTGACGTGCTCGAGCGAAAACATCAGCGTGACGTTGATGGAAACGCCCTTGCCGATCAATTCCTCGATCGCCGTAATGCCGGCTGTCGTGGCCGGCACCTTGATCAGCACGTTGTCCCGCCCCACCAGCCCGCGCAGGCGCAACGCCGCGGACACTGTTCCTTCGGCATCGTGTGCGAGCGCGGGCGAAACCTCCAGGCTGACGTAGCCGTCCTCGCCGCCAGTCCTGTCGTAGAGCGGGCGCAGCACGTCGCAGGCCGCCTGAATGTCCGGCACCGCGAGCGCTTCGTAGCGCGCCTCGGGGGTGAGGCTCGCGTCCCGCTTGAGCGCCGTCAGCTCGTCGCGATAATGGGGGCTGCCGCTCATGGCTTTGTAGAAGATGGTCGGATTCGACGTGACGCCCGCGACGCCGTCCTCGTTCACCAGTCGCTGCAGTCCGCCCTCGCGCAGCAGCGTGCGCGAAAGATTGTCGAGCCAGACGCGCTGGCCCAGCGCGTGCAATTGGAGCAGGGGGTTCATTACCGTAGTCCTCCGCCCCCGAGCGTAATCAACGCCGGACACCGGGTCAATACGAGCATCGACATACAAGCATCAACTACCGATTACCGCTTGTTTCGAATACTGTCCGCGGTTAACGTAGCGGTCCGATCGAGGGGAGATCACATTGCTGGCTGCGCTGCAGAGCGCCGTGGGACTCGCTGTGCTCTTTCTCATCGCCTGGATGATGAGTGAACGGCGGCGCGCCGTGCCGTGGCGCATCGTGCTGTCCGGCATACTGCTGCAGCTCGTGCTCGCGGCGGCGCTCGTGCTGGCGCCCGGTGTCAATCAGGCATTCCTGGCGCTCAACGACATGCTGCTCGGCCTCGAGCGCGCGACCCAGGCGGGCACGGCTTTCGTCTTCGGTTTTCTCGGCGGCGCACCACTGCCCTATGCCGAGACGGCGCCGGGCTCGAGCTTCGTGCTGGCGTTCCGGGCGCTGCCACTGGTGCTCGTGGTGAGCGCGTTGTCCGCGCTGCTGTTCCACTGGGGCATCCTGCCGCTCATCGTGCGGGCGATATCCGCGGTGCTGGAGCGGGTGATGGGGATAGGCGGCGCGGTCGGGTTGTCCACCGCGGCGAACATCTTCGTCGGCATGGTCGAGGCGCCGCTTTTCATCCGGCCCTACCTGGTGCGGATGAGCCGTGGCGAGCTGTTCATGGTCATGACGTGCGGCATGGCGGGGATCGCCGGCACGGTGATGGTGATCTACGCCGGCATGCTGGCCCCGGTGCTTCCCGACGCGATGGGCCATATCCTCGCCGCATCCGTCATCAGCGCGCCGGCGGCGATCGTGGTTGCGGCGCTGATGGTGCCGCCGGAAAGGCCGCCGACTGCTGGCGGACTGCCGATCCAGACGCGCAGCGGCGGGGCGATGGAGGCGGTCACGCGCGGCACGCTGGACGGGTTGGCACTGCTGCTCAACATCGTCGCATTGCTGATCGTGCTGGTTGCGCTGGTGACGCTTGCCAATCTCATTCTGGGGCTTTTGCCCGCTGCCGGAGGCGTTCCCATCACGCTGCAACGCCTGCTGAGCGTGGTGATGGCCCCGCTCACCTGGCTCGCGGGCATACCTTGGTCCGAAGCATTCACGGCCGGGAGCCTGATGGGCACTAAAACGATCCTGAACGAGTTCATCGCCTACGGCGACCTGTCCCGCTTACCGCCTGAGGCGCTTTCGCTTCGCAGCCGCATCATCATGACCTACGCGCTGTGCGGCTTTGCCAACTTGGGCAGCCTCGGCATACTCATCGGCGGACTCACGGCGATGGTGCCCGAACGGCGCAACGAAGTGATGGCACTCGGCATGCGCTCGCTCGTGTCCGGTACGCTTGCGACGCTCGCGACCGGCGCGGCGGTCGGAATTTTCATTGCCGGCTGAAGATACAACCCTGCGACGGCTGGCATAATCGGGCCGTTATCCCGGAGTTCGGCATGACGAAAATCGTCGAAGTGAAAACGCACGTGCTGTCCATACCGCTCAAGGAGGTGCTGTGGACGGCGCATGAAAAACTCGCGGCATCGAACCTGATACTCACCGAGGTGCGCACCGACGACGGCCTCGTCGGATACGGCGAGATCCACGGGTCGCCGATGCCGCGGATCTGCGAATGGGTACGGCGGTTCGGGGACATCATCCGCGGTACCGATGCGCTGGCGAACGTCGCGGTGTGGGAGAAGCTTTTCGCGCTGACTTCACCCCGGCCCGGCGGCATCCACGGCCGCGATGGCCTGCCGCCGCCGCTGCCGCGCGGGGAGCGCCCGCAGATCATGGCCGCCATTGCCGGCATCGACATCGCGCTGTGGGACATCAAGGGCAAGGCGGCCGGGGTGCCGGTTTACAGGCTGCTCGGCGGCGAGAAGCGCCCGGTCTTCACCTACGCGACGGGCGGCTACTACCACGGCGACGCGCCGCCCGCGGCGTACGCCGAGGAACTCGCCGGCTTCGTCGCCCGCGGCTACCGCGCCGTGAAGCTGAAGACCGGTGCGGAAAGCATCAGGAGCGAAGCCGATCGGATTGCGACGGTACGACGGGCGATCGGCGAGGACACGCTGCTCATGCTGGACATGAACGCAGCCTACGCTCTCGACGATTGCATCGCGTTCGCGCATGCCGTGGAGAAGAGCGACATCCTGTGGCTGGAGGAGCCGCTGCACTGGTATCTGCAGCCCGAGGACTTCAGGCGGCTCGCCGCCGCGAGTCCGATACCGCTTGCCCACGGGGAACGCGAACTGACGCGGTTCACGGTGCGCGATTTCATCGCCACGGGCGCGATCGGCTATGTGCAGTTCGACTCGACGCGCTATGCCGGATTCACCGAAGCGCTGCGGGTCGCGCAACTGGCGGAGCAGTATGGCGTGCGCATCGCGCCGCATCATGCGCCGGAGCTGCACGCGCACCTCGTCGCGGCTTTCCCGCGCAGCGGCTTTTGCGTGGAGTCGCAC
>JBQTHU010000239.1:0-14072 GCA_052389535.1 Betaproteobacteria bacterium
CGGTGGCGCATCTTTATGCCGAGTATCTCGCGTTCGTGGTGCGTGCGGACTCGAAAATAGAAACGGGTGGCGCGTTCCTCGACGCATTGAAGCGCGATCCCGGCGCGTTCGAGATCGCGATCGCCACCGCGCTCGGCACGACAAATCACATCGCGCTGGGTCAGATCGTGCGGCACTTGGGAGGCGATTCCAAGCGCCTGAGACTGCGCGTGTTCGAGTCCGCGCTCCACGCTGTCGCGGACGTGGTCGCGGGACATGCGGGCGCAGGAGTGGTCTCGGCCGCGAGCGCGGTGAAAGAGCTGCAGTCAGGCGTCCTGCGTGCGCTTGCCGTTTCGGCGCCGCAGCGCATGGGCGAGATTTTTGAGGGCGTGCCGACGTGGACCGAGCTTGCGGTGCCGTGCGCGCTCGGTCAGTGGCGCGGCGTCATCGGGGCGCCGGGCATTGCCGCCGGGCAAGTCGCGTTCTGGGAACAGGCGCTCGGTGCGGCGGTGCAGAGCCCGGCGTGGGGCGCCGAACTGGCGCAGCAGTACTGGACGGACACCTGGATGGGCAGCGCGAAGACCCGAGAGTTCCTGAATGCGGAGCGCACCTTTCTCGACGGGATGCTGCGCGCGCTCGGCCTTCTGAACCCCTGATGCGCCAGAAAAACCAGGGACAGACCACGTTTTCTCGATCCAGGCATCGGCGGAAAAACGTGGTCTGTCCCCGGTTTTTTCAGTTGGTCTTGATGTTGCGTTCTTTCACGATGCGGCGCCATTTCGTGATGTCGCTTTTCAGCAGCGCGTTGAACTGTTCCGCCGACATGTCGAGCACCGGCTCGGCGCCGTCGGCGACGATGCGCGCTTTCACTTCATCGGTCGCGACGATTTTCCGGATTTCATCGTTCAGCCGGTTGACGATGGCCGCAGGTGTCTTGCTCGTTGCGAGCACGCCCCACCACGTCGCGACGTCGTAGCCCGGCACGCCGGCTTCGGCGATCGTCGGCAGCTCGGGCATGAACGGCGAACGTTTCGCCGTCGTGACCGCGAGGGCGCGCAACCGATTCGCTTTCACCATGGCGGCAGAGGACGGCGTGCTCGCGAACAGCACCGGGACTTCGCCCGCGACGGTGGCGGTCACGGCCGGCGCGATGCCCTTGTATGGGACGTGTACCATATCGACCTTCGCACTGCCGACGAAGAGTTCCGCCGCCATGTGGGGGATGGTGCCCGCGCCCGCCGAGCCGAAGTTGAGATGGCCGGGCCGCGATCTCGCGAGCGCGATCAACTGTTTTACGTTCTTCACCGGTAGCGAGGGATGCACGGTCAGCAGCAGCGGGCCCTGTCCCACCATGGCGACGCCGGTGAGGTCGGTGAGCGGATCGTACGGCAGCTTCGTGTAGATGGCGGCGCCGGTGGTATGGCTCACCGTCACCAGCACCAGCGTATGCCCGTCGGGATCGGATTTCGCCACATAGCCGATGCCTATGGTCTGTCCGGCGCCCGCACGATTTTCGGTGATCATCGTCTGGCCCCAGCGCTTTTGCAGGTGCTCGGCGATCAGCCGGCCGATGATATCGGATGAACCGCCGGCCGGCGCGGGCACGACCATCCTCATCTGCTTCGTCGGAAACTGCTGCGCCGACGCAGTAAGCGCCGCGCCCGCGAGCAGCGTTGCGGCCAAGAGTTGTGTTGCGCGCATGTTTTCCTCCTTTGTTCGCTTCAGAAACGCCCGGACAGCGCTTCGTCCAGCGTTTCGATCCAGTGCCTGACCGGCAGTGCGGTCGCCGTTTGCAGATGCGACTGGCAGCCGACATTGGCGGTCAGGATCGCTGTCGGCGTCCCGGCCGTCAGCGCGGCGATCTTGTTCTCGAGCAGCCGCTGCGAGAGTTCCGGCTGCAGCAGGGAGTAGGTCCCCGCCGAGCCGCAGCAAAGGTGTGAATCCGCGACCGGCACCAGTACGTAACCGAGCCGCGTCAGTAGCGTCTCCACTGCACCTTTGAGCTGCAGGCCGTGCTGCAGCGTGCAGGGCGCGTGGAAGGCGACGCGTCGCCCGGCGGCCGGGACGGCCTCGCGCGGGAACAGCGTTTCGAGCTTTTCCTGCTCGCCCGCGATCACTTCGCTCACGTCGCGCGTCAACTCCGCTATGCGGCGCGCTTTCGCCGCGTACCGGTCATCATGCGCCAGGGCGTGACCGTAGTCTTTCACCATGACGCCGCAGCCGCTCGCCGTGATGACGATCGCCTCGGCGCCGGCCGCGACAGCCGGCCACCATGCGTCGATGTTCCGGCGCATGAAATCGCGTGCCTCATCGTGTGCGTTGAGGTGGAACGAAACCGCGCCGCAGCAGCCGGCCTCTTCCGCGCGCAACAGCGTGATGCCCAACCGGTCGAGTACGCGCGCCGCAGCCGCATTCGTCGCGGGGGCGAGACTCGGTTGCACGCAGCCTTCCAGCACCAGCATCGTGCGCGAGTGCGTACGCTGTGGCCACACTCCAGCGGGCGCGACGTTATTCGGCACCTTACGTCTCAGCTTGGGCGGCAGTAAAGGCCGGAACCACAGTCCCATTCGCAGGAGGGCACCAAACCGTTTTGAATGGGGCAGCACCGCGCGCAGCGCCTGTCGCGTCAAACGCTCCAGCGGCCCTCGGCGAACGCGCGAATCGACGACGGCGCGCCCGATGTCCACCAACCGGCCGTACTCGACGCCGGAAGGGCAGGTGGTCTCGCACGCGCGGCAGGTGAGGCAGCGATCCAGGTGGAGCTGCGTTCTGTCCGTGACCGGGGCACCCTCCAGGACCTGCTTCATGAGATAGATGCGCCCGCGCGGGCCGTCGAGCTCGTCGCCGAGCAACTGGTAGGTCGGGCAGGTGGCGGTGCAGAAACCGCAGTGCACGCAGCGGCGCAGGATGGCTTCCGCTTCGCGGCCCTCCGGCGTGTCGCGGATGAATTCGGCGAGATGGGTTTCCATGTGCTGAGCTGCCTACCGCAGCGTGTCGAACACCCTCTTGCGGTACTCGATGACGAACTGCAGGGTCCGCAGGTGCGTGTGGTGCTCCGGGACGAGGTTGGAAATCAGCTTCTTGTCGCCGAGGTCCTCCATGATCTGGCGCATGAGATCGGAAATCAGCAACACCTTGCCGCCGCCCAGGGTGGGGTGGTTGCTCCTGCTCGCGAAAACGAGAATGGCGATCTGCTCGACCTCGGGCGGCAGCTTGAAGCCGTCGAAGAGATCGGGAATGTACTTGCGACCCGCTTCGAACTTCTTCCTGAACAGGCGTTCCCGCTTTTCCCAGCTCTCCGCGTCGAGGGAAGGCTCGATGTGCACGAGGTGGCGCAGCGTGGGATTGAACGCCACCACGTCCAGCTCCGATTCGTAGCCGCCGCGCGCGCGCCTGCCCACGGGCACGTTGCGCCGGACGAAGTATCCCTTGTATTCGTACCACTCCGCGACCAGCTGTTCGAGGAAGTTATTGGCCATGGGTCACATCCCCTGGTAGAGCCGGCCCGGATTCAGGATACCGGCCGGATCGAAACTGTCCTTGAGGCGCCGGTGTATCGCCTCGATCGCGCCGGGCAGGGGCCCGAAGACCCCGGCCGACTTGTCGCCGCCGCGAAAAAGCGTTGCGTGTCCGCCGCCGAAAGCCGCCGCGGCTTTCACGGCGTTTGCATCCGCATCCGTTTTCAGCCAGCGCAGTGCGCCTCCCCATTCGCTGAGTTGCTGACCGGCGATATTGAGCGGCGGGGTCGTCGATTTGACGGAAAGACGCCAGAGCGGCGGGGGCAGCCGGAAGAACTCGGTTTCGTGCTCGCGCAGGGAACGCCAGAACCCGGCACCGTCAGCGATTTCCTCGCCGCCGATGTGCTGCTGCGCCGCCCGCACCGCAACCTCCGCGCCGGAAAGGCGCAGGTACAGTGATTTCCCGGCGTGGCACGTGGCGGAGATTGGCAGCGGCTTCCCGGCCCACTCGTTCATCAGCGCGATCGCTTCGGCCTGGCTGTGTTCGCGGCGCAGCGTCATTTCGCATGCCGGCAGCGGCAGCACCTTGAGCGATGTTTCCACGATCACCCCCAACGTGCCCAGCGAACCTGCCATCAGGCGGGAGACATCGTAGCCGGCCACGTTCTTCATGACCTGGCCGCCGAATTTGAGGTCGCGGCCCTTGCCGTCGAGCATGCGCACGCCGAGCACGAAGTCGCGCGCGGCGCCGGCGTACGGCCGCCTTGGGCCGGAGAGGCCCGCTGCGATGCACCCGCCCAGCGTAGCGCCGGCTCCGAAGTGCGGCGGCTCGAAAGCGAGCATCTGTCGCTGTTCGCGCAGTGTTGCTTCGATCTCGGCGAGCGGTGTGCCGCCGCGGGCGGTGATCACGAGTTCGGTCGGCTCGTAGCTCACGATTCCGCGACAGCCGGTGATGTCGAGAACGTCGCCTTTCGTTACGCCGCCGTAAAAGTCTTTCGTGCCACCGCCGCGTATGCGCAGCGCGCGCCTCGCGCCGGCCGCCTCGCGCAGGGCGTCGCTCAATGGGCTGACGGGATCCAAATGGATCAGAACCTCGGCAGGTCGGGGAATTTTTCCTGCCCCGCGTGCACGTGCATGCGCCCGAACTCGGCGCAGCGGTGGAGCGTCGGCACGGCTTTTCCGGGATTGAGCAGACCTTTGGGGTCGAACGCCCGCTTTACGGCATGGAAGGTCTCGAGCGCTGCGTCATCGAACTGCTCGCACATCGCGTCTATCTTTTCCACACCGACGCCGTGCTCGCCGGTGATCGTACCGCCGACCTCGATGGACAGCTTGAGGATGCGGGCGCCGAATTCCTCGGTGCGCGCGAGCTCTCCGGGCTGGTTGGCGTCGTACAGGATGAGCGGATGAAGATTGCCGTCGCCGGCGTGAAACACGTTCATGCAGCGCAATCCGTATTCCTTCGACAGCGCGGCGATTTCGTTCAGCACGCGCGGCAGCGCCTTTTTCGGGATGGTGCCGTCCATGCAGTAGTAATCGGGCGAGACGCGTCCGGCGGCAGGAAACGCCGCTTTGCGGCCGGCCCAGAACCGCGCCCGCTCGGCTTCGTTCTGCGACACGCGAATTTCGGTTGCGCCGCTCGTCTCCATGACGGCCTTCATGCGCCCGATCTCTTCGGCGACCTCCTCGGCGTTGCCGTCCGATTCGCACAGCAGGATCGCTTCCGCGTCGAGCGGGTAGCCCGCGCGCACGAAAGGCTCCACGGCGCCGGTCGTGATCCGGTCCATCATTTCGAGACCCGCGGGGATGATGCCGGCTGCGATGATGTTGGCGACGGCGGCGCCGGCTTTCGCGACGTCGTCGAACGCCGCGAGTATGCATTGCGCGCGCTCGGGTTTGGGCAGAAGCTTGACCGTGATCTCGGTGATCACCGCGAGCATGCCTTCCGAGCCGGTCATCAGCGCGAGCAGGTCGTATCCGGGTGCGTCCAGTCCATCGCCGCCGATCTCGAGCAACTCCCCATCGATGGTATAAGCGCGGAGCTTGAGGATATTGTGGACCGTGAGGCCGTACTTGAGGCAATGCATCCCGCCGGCGTTCTCCGCGACGTTGCCGCCGATCGAGCACGCGATCTGGCTCGACGGATCCGGCGCATAGTACAGGCCGTGGGGCGCCGCCGCTTCCGAAATGGCGAGGTTGCGCACGCCCGGCTGCACGCGTGCGACGCGCGCCCGCGGATCGATTTCGAGGATGCGCATGAGCTTCGCGAGCGAGAGCAGCACGCCGTCGCGGCGCGGCAGCGCGCCTCCGGAAAGTCCCGTTCCCGCACCGCGCGCGATGACCGGCACGCCCAGATCGTGGCAGGTACGCAGGATGCGCCGGACCTGCGCTTCGTTCTCCGGAAGCGCCACCACCATCGGCAACTGGCGGTAGGCGGAGAGCCCGTCGCACTCGTAAGGCTTGACCTCTTCGGCATGCGACAGCACGGCCTCCTGCGGAAGAAAAGCGCGCAGCGCGCTCACCACCTGCTGCTGTCGAGTGGAATCCGGCGCGACCGGTTCAGCGAGTGCCGACATGGGGAAATTCTAGCCCAGTTGGCGGCGGGACCCTAACTTGCGACGACCGGGCTACAATGAACCGGCGTTCGGGGGATACAACAAGGCATGTTCCAGGAATACATCGAAATCGCGCTGAGGCTGGGGAGCGCCCTGGTAATCGGCGGGTTGATCGGCCTCGAGCGCAGCTACCACGGCCGTCCCGCGGGTTTTCGAACGCACACGCTGGTCTGCATGGCTTCCGCCGCCCTCATGCTCGTAACGGTCTACGAAAGCCAGTGGTTCGTCACCGGCAGGCTCGAGCGCGTGGTGGTGGACCCGACGCGCATGGCGCAAGGCATCATGACCGGCATCGGCTTCGTGGGCGCGGGTGCGATCATGAAGGAAGGGCTTTCGGTCCGCGGCCTGACGACCGCCGCCTCGATCTGGATCACGGCCGCGATCGGCATACTGGTCGGCATCGGCTTCTACTTTCCGGCGGGTCTCGCGGCCGCGATGACGCTGGGCACGCTGTCGGCATTCCGCTGGATCGAGAACCGCATGCCGACGCAGTTCTACGCGCATTTCATGGTGCGGTTCCAGCGCAACGGTGCCATGCCTGAATACGAGTTGCGCCGCGTCGTCGCCGATCACGGATTCTCCATCGCCAACCTGAACTACCGCCTGACCAGTGAAGGCAAGCACTTCGAGTACCGGATGGTGGTGCGGACGCTCGACCAGGACAATCTGCGCTCCCTGTCGGAGACGCTCAACGCGTCGCAATCGGTCCTCGAGTACCGCATCGCGCCCACCGGTGATTGAGCACGCCATGCTGAGAGGGCTCTTGATAACTGCGGTGCTGGGCCTGCTCCTCATGGCGGCGGCGAGCCGGTCTGCCGCCGATCTCACCGAGATCACGGACGAGAAGATCGCCCGTCTCGTCGAAACCCTTGCGACGAGCGATGCGGAACGCGCCACGATGCGCGCCAGGCTTGGCGGCTGGAAGGAACTGCTCGGCGCCCCAGCCAACCGCGTCGCCGCGGACAGCGCCAAACTCAAGGTGGTGAACGATTTCATGCACCGCACGCCGTTCTACTGCGATCCGGTGATGTGGTGCGCCGACGACTATTGGGCCAAGCCGGCCGAGTTCCTCGCGAACGACGGTGGCGACTGCGAGGACTTCTCGATCGCCAAGTACTTCAGCCTGAAGGCGCTCGGCGTGGATGACGCCAAGCTGCGCATCGTCTACGCGGTATACCGGCGCGGCGGGCAGGGTGCATTCACCGGGGCGCACATGGTGCTCGCCTACTACGAGCGCCCCGATGCGGAACCGCTGATACTGGACAACATCAACCACGCGATCCTGCCCGCGTCCAGCCGTCCCGATCTCGATCCGATCTTCGGTTTCAACAGCGGCGGATTGTGGTCGGCGAAGGAACAGAAGGGCAGGGGACAGCCCTCGACGCCGTATCGCGCCTGGAGCGACCACTGGCGCCGCGTTCAAAGCGACGACGCGATACGCTCCATCACGCCCGAAAGGCGCAAATCCGCGGAATGCCAGGCGCTGATGCAGCGCTCGCCCTGGTGCGGCTGAAAAGCGGTCTGGTCATTCCAGCGCGGGCTGGAATCCAGTAAACCGGGAATATTGAACGCCGGTCTGTACCGGCGACACGAAGGCAACCTGTCCCCGCTAGCTGCGAATGACCTTGCCGGGGTTCAGGATGTTCCGGGGATCGAGCGTTTTCTTGATGGCGGCCATCACGCCGACCGCCGGCCCGTGTTCCGCATCGAGAAAGTCGAGCTTGCCAAGCCCGATGCCGTGCTCGCCGGTGCACGTGCCGCCCATTTCCAGCGCGCGCATGACCACCCGGTGATTGAGACGGTCGGCTTCCGCGATCTCTGCGGTGTTGTTGGGGTCGATCAGGACTACGAGGTGGAAATTGCCGTCGCCGACGTGCCCGAAGAGCGCAACCGGCATGGAGGCACTCGCGATGTCTTCGTTGGTCTGCGCGATGCACTCCGCGAGGCGGGAGATGGGCACGCACACGTCGGTCGAGAACGCGAGATTGCCGGGGCGCAGCCTGCGGCAGGCGGGATAAGCGTCGTGCCGCGCCTGCCACAGCCGCGTGCGCGCTTCCTGCTGCGTGGCCCACTCGAAATCGAGCCCGCCGAGTTCCTTCGCGACGTCCTGAACGGTGCGCGACTGTTCCTCCACGCTCGCCTGCGTGCCGTGAAACTCGCAGAATAGCGTCGGCGCTTCGCGCAGCGCGAGCCCGCTGTGCTGGTTCACCGCCCGGATGGTGAGCGCATCGAGCAGCTCGCAGCGGGCAATCGGAACGCCGAGCTGTATCGTCTGGATCACCGTCCGTATCGCGGCATCCGCGGTGGGGAACGCGCACACCGCCGCCGCGATGGCCTCGGGCTGCGGATAGAGCCGCAGCGTGATCCCGGTGATGATGCCGAGCGTGCCCTCCGAGCCGACCAGCAGCCGCGTGAGGTCGTAGCCCGCCGAGGACTTTCGGGCTCGGCCTCCGGTGTGGATGACTGCGCCATCCGCCATCACGGCTGTGAGTGCCAGCACGTTGTCCTTCATCGTGCCGTAGCGCACGGCGTTGGTGCCCGAAGCGCGCGTCGCTGCCATGCCGCCGAGGGTGGCGTCAGCGCCCGGATCTATGGGAAAGAACAGCCCGGTGTCGTGCAGATGCCGGTTCAATTGCTTGCGCGTTACGCCGGCCTCCACCGTCGCGTCGAGATCGTCCACGTTGACCGACACGATGCGATTCATACGGCTCAAGTCGATGCAGACGCCGCCGTGGATGGCAAGCACGTGACCTTCGACCGAACTCCCGGCGCCGAAGGGTATGACCGGCACGCGATGCTCGTCGCAAAGCTTCACTGCAACCGCGACCTCGTCAGTGCTTTGCGGATAGACCACTGCGTCGGGTGGCGCGACGGGATGCGCCGACTCGTCCTTGCCGTGCTGCGCTCGGATCGCGGCGGCCGTCGTAAAGCGCTCGCCAAACCGCGCCTGCATCGCCGTGAGCAGCGCACCGGGCAGCGGCTTACGGACAGCGGGAGATGCGGGATCGTTCATTCCGACACGGTCCAACGAATCGTCACGACCACTCGTCATTCCGGCGCAGGCCGGAATCCAGAAAGAGCACAAATGCGCCTGGATCCCGGCCTCCGCCAGGAAGACGGGTTTGGTTCGTCATTCCGGCGCAGGCCGGAATCCAGGAAAGCGGACAAATGCTAATGGATCCCGGCTTTATCGTCGACTCACGTTCCCTGGTGCCAATATGAGTCTCACTGAAACTCGCTCGCTTGTTTTCGCCGGGAAGACGCGGGCTCGTCATGTCGCGACTTCGTGATTCGCCATTTTTTCGAGCGCTCGCACCAGCGCCGAATGATCCCACTTCGCGCCGCCGTTGGCGACGCAGCAGTTGAACAGCTCCTGTGCGGTGGCGGTGTTCGGCAATGAAAGGCCCATCGCGCGCGCGCCGGCGAGTGCGAGGGAGAGGTCCTTCTGGTGCAGCTCGATGCGGAATCCCGGGTCGAAGGTGCGCTTGATCATGCGCTCGCCGTGCACTTCGAGAATGCGCGAGGCCGCGAATCCGCCCATCAGCGCCTGGCGCACCTTCGCCGGGTCGGCGCCGGCTTTGGCTGCGAAGAGCAGCGCCTCGCCTACCGCCTCGATGTTGAGCGCGACGATGATCTGGTTCGCCACCTTGCACGTCTGGCCGTCGCCGTTGCCTCCGACGAGAGTGATGTTCTTGCCCATCAGCTCGAAGAGCGGCTTCACTTTGGCGAACGTCGCTTCGCTGCCGCCGGCCATGATGGTCAGCGCGGCGTTTTTCGCGCCGACTTCACCGCCTGATACCGGCGCGTCCAGATATTCGCAGCCCAACTCGTTGATGCGCTTCGCGTAACGTTTCGTCTCGATGGGCGAGATGGAGCTCATGTCCACCACGATCTTGCCCTTGGACAATCCTTCGGCGACGCCGTTGGCGCCGAACAGGACTTTCTCGACGTCCGGGGTGTCGGGCACCATCGTGATCACGATGTCCGCTTTCTGTGCGGCCTCCCTCGCCGAGCCGCACGCCTGCCCCCCGGCGGCGGTCAATTCCTGCGGCACGCCGCTGCGGGAATGCAGGAACAGCGTGTGGCCCCCTTTGACCAGGTTCGCCGCCATCGGCTTGCCCATGATTCCCAGCCCGATGAAACCGATGTTGCTCATTTCGTGACTCCTCGGAAGTGAAGGCCGATTGTGCGACAGCCGCCTCGCGGCTGGCAACCGGCGACGCGGATGCAAAAGGGGACGCTATTTGGGTTGCAGGTCTGCCGGTTTGACAGCGGGCGCTTTGCTGCGAGCGCCCAGGACCTGCACCGCGACGACCATGAGCAGCAGGCCCGCGCCGATGAGATCGGTGATGAGGCCCGGCTTGATCAAGAGCACCGCCGCCGTGACGAGGGCAATGCGTTCCCACGTGCGCGCCTCGCGCAAGAGATAGCCGAACAGTCCTGCGGCCAGACAGATCGTGCCGATGGTAGCGGTCACGAACGAGTGCAGGATATCCATCCAGTTGCCGATCATCAGCAGCGACGGTTCGAATACGAACATGAACGGCACGATGAAACCTGCGGCGCCCACCCGCACCGCCACCCAGCCGGTTTCCCAGAGGTTGGCCTTGGCAAGTCCGGCCGCCGCATATACGGCCAGCGCAACAGGCGGCGTGATGGCGGACAGGATGGCGAAATAAAACGCGAACATGTGCGCTGCGGGCGGAATCGCACCGAGCTTGATGATGGCCGGCACCAGGAGCGATACCATGACGATATAGGCGGGTGTCGTGGGCATGCCCATGCCGAGCACGATTCCGGCCAGCATGGTGAGGATGAGGGCGAGCACCAGCATCTCCTGAGCGAGCCCCACCACCACCGCGGTGAAATTGATGGCTGCGCCGGTCTGGGTGATGACGCCGATGATGATGCCGGCGCAGGCGCAGGCGAGCGCAACGGCGATGGAGTTTTTTGCACCGTCCTCGAGCGCGCCCCATATCGTCATCCACGAGATTCCCTTGCGCGTGCTCTTGCGCAGCATGGCGACGGGAATGCAGCTGAGCGTGGCAGCCAGGGCGCAGAGCGGCGCGCTATAACCGTAGATCAGGCCGCCCAGCACTACCAGGATGGGGATGAAGAGGTGTCCGCGCTCGCGCATCACATCCCGGAGGCGCGGGATTTCGGAGCGCGGCAGGCCGAGCAGGCCGACCCGCTTGGATTCGAAGTGAACCGCAAAGAATACCGCGACGTAATAAAGCACAGCGGGGATGAGCGCCCACAACGTCACCTGGAAATAGCTCACGGCGAGAAACTCCGCCATCACGAACGCCGCGGCACCCATGATCGGCGGCATGATCTGGCCCCCGGTGGATGCAACCGACTCGACCGCCGCCGCAAACGCGGGGCGGAAGCCCGTGCGCTTCATCAGCGGGATGGTGATCGGGCCGTCCACCAGTACGTTGGCGACTGCGCTGCCCGACACGGTGCCGAACATGCTGGAACTGACCACCGCGACCTTGCCGGGACCGCCGGCGGTGTGGCCGGTGAGCGAAAGCGCGAAATCCATGAAGAGCTGCCCGATGCCGGTGCGCTCCATGAACGCGCCGAAGAGCACGAACATGATCACGTATGCGGCGGATACGCCGAGCGTCGGCCCGAAGATGCCTTCGGTCGTGATGTACATGATCTCGATGAGCTGCTCCGGCCGCGTTCTGGCCACCAGCAGTGCATAACCGAGGAAGATGATGGCGGTAACAGGCAGCGCCCACCCGATGACGCGCCGCGTCGCCTCGAGGACGATCAGAGTGAAGACCGTGCCCAGTATCAGTTCGGTGGAGGTCGGATCTTCAACGAACACGAAGCGGGTGATGAGATGCTCGTGGTTCACCCAGACGTAACCGATCGTCACCGCCGAGGCGATGATGAAGAGAAAGTCGACCCATGACGCGTGCGCGGTGGGCGTCGCGCCGATCGTGCCGCCCGCATCGTCCCGTATGCCCGCTTCGCCGGCGGTTTTCTTGCGGAAGGTCGGGTAGAGCAGGAAGACCAGCGTCAGCGCGAAGAGCAGGTGGGTGCTGCGGAAGTAGAGCTGCTGCGGGGCGCCGATGAAAGCGATGGTCAGGTGATAGACCGACATGCCGACCGCGATGACCGCAATCGCTTTCTTCAGGACGCTTTCAACGGTAAGCGCCATACGGCCCCCCCAAAAAAACAGCGGCGCCCGAGGCGCCGCTGGTTGCTATCCGTGGATCAAAGGGCCTTCGCCTCCTGGTAGAACTTTCTCGCGCCCGGATGGAACGGCACGCCCACATCGCTCGCCATGTCCTTCACGCTGAGTCCCTTTACCGCCGCAACCACGTTGCCCAGCGTCTCAACATTGTTCACGAGCGACCTGGTGATGTTGTAAACCAGCCCTTCGGGGAGTTTGCAGCTTGCGATGAGATGCGTCCACGTGCCTATCGTCTGGATATCCCGGTCCTGCTTGGGGTAGCTTCCGGCTTTGATAATTCTTTTGTCGTAGCCCTTGTTGATCTTCTGCAGTTCGGCTAGCTTGATGTCCGACAGGTCGAGAATCCGGATTTCACGCGCCGAGGCGAGATCCATGACGGCGGACGCGGGCACGGTGGTAATCAGGGTGAACACCTGCGCGTGGCCGTCCTTGAGCTGTGCCACCGAATCGGTGTACGAGCCGAAATTGACTTTCGACATCTTGCTGTAGTCGAGCCCGTAAACCTTCAGCAGATCGCGGGTCATCTGCTCGCCAGTGTTTCCCTTCTGCTGCGTCGTCAAAGCCTTCCCTATGAGGTCGGTCCCGGTCTTCACGCCCGCATCCGCGAGCACCACGGCGTGGAAGTACTGGAAATAAAGCGTCCCGACGTGGCACACGTTCGTGGTTTTCTGCTTAAACGGCTCGACGCCGTTCACGCCGTCCACCGTAGAGCCCGCGTTTCCGAATCCGAGTTCCGCCTTTCCCGTCTGCACGCCCAGCACGTTCGAAATACCCGCCCCCGGCAGTACCTGCATGCTGGTGCCCGGTACGTTCTTCTCGATGATGCCCTGGATGGCGCCGCCCAACGGATACCAGGAACCGCCTTGCGGTCCTGTCATCATTTTGAGTTGCTGTGCGCCCGCGGTAGTGGACAAAACAGCCGCGAGCGCAATGCCGAACGTCGAAGCGATGCGGAAAGTTTTCATGTGCTCCTCCAGTGGACGGGTATCCCGAATTGTGACTGCCGGATTGTGTCGCCGCCCGGGAATCTTAGTCAAGCGGACCCCGGACAACGCCCTAGGGCTCCCTTACGTAGGGCCTGATCCATTTCAGGCCGGCGTCGGTGGTGGTGAGCGGGCGATACTCGCAGCCGATCCAGCCGTGGTAGCCGAGGTGGTCCACCAGGCCGAACAGGAACGGATAATTGATCTCCCCCGTGCCCGGTTCGTGGCGTCCCGGATTATCGGCAAGCTGCAGGTGCGGGATGAGATTGATGTTGTTTTCCATGGTGGTGGCGAGGTCGCCCTCCATGATCTGCATGTGGTAGATGTCGTACTGGAGGAACAGATTGTCCGATCCCACCTCGCGGATGATGTCCAGCGCGTGCCTGGAGCGGTTCAGATAGAAGCCGGGAAAGTCGCGCGTGTTGATCGGCTCGATCAGCAGCTTGATGCCGATGCGCTTCAGCTTCTCCGCGGCAAATTTGAGGTTGGAGACGAACGTCGCCCGCACTTTTTCATCCGGCACGCCGACGGGCGAGATGCCTGCCAGGCAATTGAGCTGCGAGCAGCCGAGCGTCATGGCGTACGGGATCGCCGTGCCCACGCCGTCCTGGAACTCGCCGACGCGATCCGGGTGGCAGGCGATGCCGCGCTCGCCCTGCGCCCAGTTTCCGGCGGGCAGGTTGTGCAGCACCTGCCGCAGTCGATTGCGCGTCAGCTTCTCCGCCAGTTGATGCGCGTCGTAGTCGTAGGGAAACAGGTATTCCACGCCGGTGAAGCCCGCACGCGCGGCGAGCGCGAACCGGTCGAGAAAACCGACTTCGTTCCACAG
>JBQTHU010000240.1:0-4677 GCA_052389535.1 Betaproteobacteria bacterium
GCCGTTGATGGGCGGAGGGTTTTTGCCCTTATTATCATGCAGCGCCCCCCCCCCCCCCCCCCGGGAGGGCAACGACCCTCAACATTAAACGCCTCGATCGGCCGTGGCTGAACGCGCGCCGCAGCGGCCCGCGGCCGACATGTCTTTTCCGGTAGTCGGCATCGGCGCCTCGGCCGGCGGACTCGAGGCGATCGGCGAGCTGCTGACCGCACTGCCCGTCGACACCGGCATGGCGTTCATTGTCGTGCAGCACCTCGATCCCGTGCGCCCCAGCCTGCTCGCCGAGATCCTCGCGAAAAAAACCGCCATGCCCGTCGCCGAAGTCCGCAACGGCTCGTCGATCGCGGCCGACCGCGTTTACATCATCGCGCCCGGCACGCTGCTGACGCTTTCGGGGAACGCGTTGCGCAGCGAAGCGCGCGACGGCGGACATCCACCGCTTCCGGTCGATGTCTTTTTCAATTCGCTCGCCGCCGAGCGCGGCCACAACGCCATCGCGGTGGTGCTGTCGGGCAGCGGTTCGGACGGCGCGCGCGGTGTCCAGGCGGTGAAGGAGGCGGGCGGCATCACGCTCGCGCAGGATGAAGCGACGGCCGGCTTCCCCGCGATGCCGAAGAACGCGATCGATACCGGGTGCGTGGATTTCGTCCTGGCGCCGGCCGCGATCGGGGAAAAGCTCGCGCGCATCGCCCGCCATCCGTATTTGCAGAACGGCGCGCCGGAGGAGCAATCGCTGCAGGCCGCCGACCGGTCGATGGAGGAGACCGCGTTCAAGCGCGCATTCCGATTGATGCGCGCCGCCAGCGGCATGGATTTCACGCATTACAAGCGCAGCACCATCGAGCGCCGGATCGGGCGTCGCATGGCGGTACACCACTTCGAGGGCCTGCCGGCGTACGTGGATTTTCTCCAGGATAACCCGTCGGAAGTGCAGGCGCTGGCGCAGGACATGCTGATCGGCGTCACCAGTTTCTTCCGCGACGCCGCCGGCCTCGACCGGCTGAAGCAGACCGTATTCCCGGCGTTGATGGAGGGGCGTTCGGCGCGGGACACGCTGCGCATCTGGGTGCCCGGCTGCTCCAGCGGCGAGGAAGCCTATTCGATGGCGATCAGCGTGCTGGAATTTCTCGGCCCGCGCCCCGGCGCCACGCCCATCCAGATCTTCGGCACCGACGTGAGCGACGCGGCGATCGAGCGCGCGCGCATCGGCATCTACCTGCCCAACATCCTGGCCGAGGTCTCGGCGGAGCGGCTCGCGCGGTTTTTCGTCAAGCTCGACGATCATTACCAGATCGCCAAGTCGATACGCGAGATGTGCGTCTTCGCCCGGCACGACATCACGCGCGATCCGCCGTTTTCGCGGCTCGATCTCGTGAGCTGCTGCAATGTGCTGATCTACATGGACCAGGCGCTGCAGCAGCAGGTGCTGGCGGTATTCCATTACGCGCTGAAACCGCGCGGCTTCCTCATGCTGGGGCCGTCCGAGAGCATCGGGCAGAGTACCCCGCTGTTCGAGCTGACCGATCAGCGCGGCCGCCGCATTTACACCCGCAAGGCCGTTCCGGGCCAGAAGCCCCCGCCCGAGATGGCTACCGTGCCGCTTGCGGGCCAGCACGCCGCCCGCACGGCGGCGCCGGCGATGCTGGAGAGCGAACGCATGCAGCGCGAAGCCGACCGCGTGTTGCTCAACCGCTACGCCCCGCCGTGCATCCTCATCGACGATGATCTCAACGTTTTGCAGTTTCGCGGCCAGACCACGCCTTATCTCGAACACGCGCCGGGTCCGGCGAGCCTGAATCTGCGCCGCCTGGCAGCGCCGGGGCTCATCGTCGCGCTCGGCCCGGCGATGCAGGAGGCGCGCCGCACCGATTCGCCCGCGCGAACCGCAACCGTGCGGCTGGAGAAGCCGGACGGGGTGCGGCACGTGTCTCTCAGCGTCAATCCGTTCCGGCTGTACGACGGCGAGCTGCGCGGCTACCTCATCGCTTTCGAAGATGCGCTGTCCGGGGCCGCGCACAAGCCGCGCCGGTCCTTCTGGGACGCGCTGGTCCAGGGCGCACGCCGCGACGTTCCCGCCAAGACGGCCGATGACGAAAGCGAGTCCACGCGGCTGCAGCGCGAGCTTGCGGCGACGCGCGAGTATCTGCAGGCCGCCCTTGAAGAGCACGAGGCGGCCAAGGAGGAGCTGCGCTCGGCGCACGAGGAAGTGCTCTCCTCGAACGAGGAACTGCAGAGCACGAACGAGGAGCTGGAGACCGCCAAGGAGGAACTGCAGTCCACCAACGAGGAGCTGCTCACGACCAACGATGAACTGCGCAACCGCAATCGTGAGCTGGCGGCGCTGAACGAAGAGCTTGAAGAGACGCGCGATTACACGGACGCCATCGTTGAGACCACGCGCGCGCCGCTCCTGGTGCTCGACGGAGCGCTTCGGGTAGTGAAGGCCAATCGCGCATTCTGCGAAAAGTTCGAAGTGCGCGCTGCGGACACCGAAGGCCGGATGATCTACGATCTCGGCAACCGCCAGTGGGACATCGCTGCGCTGCGCACGCTGCTGCACGAGATTCTTCCGCGAGACTCCGCCATGGAGAACTACGAAGTGCGGCACGCGTTTCCGGACATCGGCGAAAAGATCATGCTCCTCAATGCGCGGCGCCTCCCGCCCGGAAAGAACCGTCCCGAGATGATCCTGCTCGGCATCGAGGATCAGACCGAGCGGGTGCAGGCGGCCGACATCCTGAAAAACGCCGACCGGCGGAAGAACGAGTTTCTCGCGATGCTCGCGCACGAACTGCGCAACCCCCTCGCGCCGGTGCGGCTTTCGGTCGATGCCCTGCGCGCGCTACACCCCGATGACGTGAAAATGGCTCCCATTGTCACGGTGCTCGACCGCCAGGTCATGCATCTCTCGCGGCTGGTGGACGATCTGCTCGACGTGTCGCGGATCAGCCGCGGCACGATCATGCTACACAAGCACCCGGTCGCCCTGGACGCGGTCCTCGACGTCGCGCTCGAGATCGCGAGACCGGTCATCGAGTCCCGGAAGCATCGCCTGAGCGTGGTGCCGGCGCCGCAGCCGATACACGTCGAAGGCGATATCAACCGTCTCGCGCAGATCGTCGCCAACCTGCTCGACAACGCCGCGAAGTATACGGAGACCGGCGGCGATATCACGCTCTCGACGCACGCGGAAGGCGACCATGTGCTCGTCAAGGTGAAGGACAATGGGACCGGCATTCCGATGGACCAGTTGCCGCGTGTATTCGATCTTTTCTACCAGGCCGATCCGTCGTTCGCGCGGCGCTACAGCGGGCTGGGCATCGGTCTTGCGCTGGCGAGCCGGATTGCCGTGCTCCATGGCGGGACCATCGAAGCGCGCAGCGACGGGGAAGGCAAAGGCACGGAGTTCACGGTGCGTCTGCCGCGGCTGGATGCGAACCCCGCGCCCGTTCCGGCACCGGCGGAAGCGCATCGCGGACCCGCAACGCCCCCCCGCCGCATTCTGGTGGTGGACGACAGTGCCGACGTGGCACGCATGACGCAGATGATGCTCGAATGCCACGGGCACGAAGTGCGCGTCGGCCGCGGACGGCATGGCCGCGGTCGGGATCGCGCAGGAATTCAAGCCGCAGCTCGTGCTGATCGACATCGGCATGCCGGGCATGGACGGCTACGAAGTCGTGCGCCGCCTGCGCGCGACGCCGGGCGGCGGCGATGCCGTGATCGTGGCGGTCAGCGGTTATTCATCGGATGCGAGCCCCGAGGAACTCAAGGCGCTGGGCTTCGACCACTACCTCGTGAAGCCCGCTGCGCCGAGCGCCCTGCAGGCCATCGTCGATACGCTCAAATGACCGCATGCGCGGAAAAGGACATGATCAGGGACTTGATGAGAGGCTTCCGCGAGCAATAAAAAAGCCCGACCATCTCTGGCCGGGCTTTTTTATTGCATGGGTGCCTGACGATGTCCTACTTTCGCGCGGGCAATCCGCACTATCATCGGCGCTGAGTCGTTTCACGGTCCTGTTCGGAATGGGAAGGCGTGGTTCCAACTCGCTATAGTCGTCAGACATAGACTGTAGGTATATGGGGTCAGAGTAAGATTTACGTCTGTGCAAGTCGCGAAATCTTACTCTGACCCCATACCGGAAGAAGTAGATTCGATCGTATTCACACGAGCCTGATCACCTTTGCACGCACTTGCATGCGCTCAAGGTTATAGGATCAAGCCGCACGGGCAATTAGTACCGGTTAGCTTAACGCATTACTGCGCTTCCACATCCGGCCTATCAACGTGGTGGTCTTCCACGACCCTTCAGGGGGATCGAGTCCCCGGGAAGTCTCATCTTGAGGCGAGTTTCCCGCTTAGATGCTTTCAGCGGTTATCTCTTCCGCACTTAGCTACCCGGCGATGCCACTGGCGTGACAACCGGTACACCAGAGGTGCGTCCACTCCGGTCCTCTCGTACTAGGAGCAGCCCCCCTCAAACTTCCAACGCCCACTGCAGATAGGGACCAAACTGTCTCACGACGTTTTGAACCCAGCTCACGTACCACTTTAAATGGCGAACAGCCATACCCTTGGGACCGGCTACAGCCCCAGGATGTGATGAGCCGACATCGAGGTGCCAAACTCCCCCGTCGATATGAACTCTTGGGAGGAATCAGCCTGTTATCCCC
>JBQTHU010000241.1:0-1929 GCA_052389535.1 Betaproteobacteria bacterium
GTGGCGATCGCGATCTCGAACGCGCCGGGATCGCGCTTCAATGCGTCGAGGAACGCGCCACCCGTTTCTATTTTCGAGTCCGCACGCACCACGAACGCGAGATACTCGGCATAAAGATGCGCCACCGGTGTCAGCCCGGTGTGATCGTAATC
This sequence comes from Betaproteobacteria bacterium, assembly GCA_052389535.1. GTDB lineage: Bacteria > Pseudomonadota > Gammaproteobacteria > Burkholderiales > SG8-41 > DSOT01. The sequence goes on from JBQTHU010000241.1 coordinate 153, forward strand.
GGTCACGCCGAGCAGCCGGTTGGTGAGGAGCGGCGCCGAGCTGATGGAGAGCACGTGCGGATCGCGCGCACGGCTGCGCAACGCGTCCCAGGCGTTGCCACCGCCCTTGCCCGGAATGTTGGTGAGCTTCATGGGCACCGTGATGAGCCGGTCCGCTTCAAGCACGCGGATCAACGCGCGCGCCGGACGGTCCTGCCCGCCGCCGGGCGGCGTGCCGACGATGATTTCGACTTCCGCATTCGGGCGCCAGGCCGGTGTGGACATATGGGTTGCGCTTCCGGAAAATTGTCGATGTGAAAAATCGCCACGGAGCATAACGGTGCAGAGCAATCCTACGCAACCGGCGCGGCGTGAACTGACAGGCCCCGCAACGTGGACCGGCTCGCTGATCCAGCACGATCGAAGCTGGGTCCACCATCTGGATAGTGCCGCGCTGGTCGAGATCGATGCCGCCCTGACTCACGCGCAGCGCGCCGGAGCCCGCGTGCCCTACGCAAGACCGCTGTTTCCGCTCGAACGGGTGGCCGTGCAACTCGACGGCCTCCTGGATGAGATCGAACGCGGCAGAGGGTTCGTTCTGATCCGCGGCATTCCCCGCGCACGCTATACCGACGAGGAATGCGCGCTGATCTACTGGGGCCTCGGCCTGCACCTCGGCACGCCGGTGTCGCAAAATGCGCGCGGCCATCTGCTGGGCCACGTGCGCGACGAAGGCCGCATCCAGGCTGATCCGAACGCCCGCGCCTACCAGACCAACGAGCGCATGGATTTCCATACCGACATGCTGCCGGTGGACGTGCTGGGGCTGTTTTGTCTCCGCACGGCGAAGCGCGGCGGCGCGAGCAAACTCGTCAGCGCGCTCACAGTACACAATGTGTTGCACGCAGAGCGGCCTGATCTGCTCGACGCGCTCTATGGGGACTTTCATGTGGACTGGCGCGGCGAGGAGCCGGCCGGTGAAAAACCCTTTTTCAGGCTGCCGATGTACAGCGAGCGGGACGCGAAGATCACGACGCGCATCGTGAGCCTCCCCTACTACAAATCCGCCGCGCGCCACGGCGATCAGTATCGTCCCACGGCGATTCAGATCGAAGCGCTGGAAAAGGTGCAGGAGATCGCCAACCGCCCGGAACTCATGCTGAGCATGGACTTTCAGGAAGGCGACATCCAGCTAATCAACAATCACGTACTCCTGCACGCGCGTGGGGCGTACGAGGACCATCCCGAGCCGGGGCGCGAGCGGCATCTGCTGCGAATGTGGATTGCGGTGGACGAGGCGCGCCGCCGGCCGCTCGCCGCTGCGCTCGCCGATCGCTATGGCTGGGTGCAGCGCGGCGGCATCCCCGAAAAAGCACTGGCACAAAGGCGCTGATTTACCGGCTGGCCAGTTTTCGTGCGCACAAGGACCAACCGCGTCGTTTTTGAACCGCAACCATGAAGGCACAGGAGGAAGAATGGCTGAGCAGCCACCAAGCGTGAATCCGCAACAAGACAGGGATAACGAGACCGCGATGCGCGCAGACGAGCGCTTCGACTATTCGGCGATCGTCGATCGGAAGCCGCTGAAGATGCCCAAGGGCGTGCGCATGATCGTATGGCCCGTCGTCAATATCGAGCACTGGGAGATTACGCGCCCGATGCCGAGGCAATATTCAAACCCGCCGGGCGGCCAGACGATCGTGCCGGACGTCCAGAACTGGGGCTGGCACGAATATGGAATGCGCATCGGCATCTGGCGCATCATCGACGCTCTCAGGAAGCATCGCATCAAGCCGAC
>JBQTHU010000242.1:0-3946 GCA_052389535.1 Betaproteobacteria bacterium
CGGCGCGGTGCTCGACGCGCTGCGGCCGCTGGGCGTGAAGAGTCTCGAGATGCCGCTCACTCCGGCCAGGCTGTGGGGGGCGATCAGCGGAACGGGGTCGCGGTAGCCCACCTCACCGGGCGGAGACCAGGAGATCGAGCGCAGCGCAGTGGCGGGATCAATTTGCACTTGAGTGACTACGCACTAACGCCGGAAAAGGCCGCGGAAGAAAGCTTTGATGCGTTCCCATAACGCGGGAAGGATGAGCGAGCCCGCATCAAGCTCCGCTGTCGGCGTATCCGTGGCCTGCACCTGAGCACCGCTCGCGCCTCCGCCGAGCCGGGCCTGAAGGTTGCGGGCAAAGCTTTCCGTCATGCGCCGGGCGATGTCGCGCAGGAGACTGAGCCGGCTGAACTGCGCCAGCGGGCCGGTCAGGGTGAATCCGACTTCGATGTCCACCCGGGTTGCGGTGCCGCCCTTTTCCTCGTGTAGTCGATAGCGAATTTCTCCACGTGTCGCGGAGCGCGAGCGCGCATCGTGCGCATTACCGCGTATCAGGCCGGAATAAGAGGCCGGATCCCGCGCGACGTCAGCCGCCCCGTCGAACTCTGCGACGATAGGTCCTGCTCGCACCCTCATGCGCGTCTCGACGTGATCTTCGGTCGGGGTGCCGATGAGCGATGTACCGGGCAGGCAAGTGGCGACCTCGCCTGGTCTGCTGAAGAACTTCCATACTTTCTCGCGCGGAAATTCGACGATGAACGATTCATTCAGCGTCGTCTGCGGCATGCCGGTGGCCGCCTGACGTGCGCTTTCCGCGGCGACCTGCGTCCTACTTGAGGCACCGCGCTCAACCGCAGAGCTGGCGCGTTTTGCGACACCCGGCTCGCTCTCGACAGTGCCTTTTGCGTGACCGGCACCCGCGGGTCCCAACACCGTACGCGGGTTGACGGGCGTCGAGCGCGCGCTCGCATTGCGCTCCGCCAGCACGCGCTGGATCGCGCGCACGATGCCCGCGTAGCCGGTGCAGCGACAGAGATTGCCGCTCATCGCGACGCGGATGGCGCGCTCGTCGGCGCCCGGCATGCGCATCACGAGGTCGCGTGCGGAGACCAGCATCCCCGGCGTGCAGTAGCCGCATTGCAGGCCGTGCTCGCGCGAGAACGCGGCGCGCAGCTCGCCTGCGATCTCGTCGTCGTCCAGTCCCTCGATGGTCGTCACACTGGCGCCTTCGCACGCGACTGCGTAGGTGATGCACGAGCGCACCGGCACGCTGTCCACCAGCAGGGTGCAGGCGCCGCACACGCCGTGCTCGCAGCCGAGGTGCGTGCCGGTGAGTGTGAGCGTCTCTCGCAGGAAATCGGCGAGATGCGTTCTCGGCTCGACGCCGGCCGTCACCGGTTTGCCGTTGACCGTGAGCGTGATGGTTCTCATGCGCTCGTCGCCCGCTCGATGGCGCGCTTCAGCGCGATGAGGTGCAGCTTGCGATTTACCGAGTCATTGATCCCTGCTGCATCGAGCGCCTGCAGCGCGGCGCCGGCATCGAACCGGCTCGCGGCGATTTCACGCGTGCTGCCACCGAAAAGTGGCGTGGCGTCCTCGAAGACGATCGGCAGCGATTCCGTCGCGCCCATCACCGCGCGGCACACCGCGCGCTCGGGGTCGTGCAGGAATGCGCCGATCGCCTGCGCCATCTCCCCGGTCTTGCGGGCGATCTTGTAGTAGCCCCAGCGGGCACCGGGCGAGAAGCGTGGCATGCGCACTGCCTCGATCAGCTCGCCCGCCGCGAGCATGGTTTCGAAGGCGCCGGTCATCAATGTCGCGACGGGCAACGTACGCCGGCCGGCCGGGCCGCGGACCAGCACGTCGGCGCCTATCGCCGCAAGCGCCGAAATCCAGTCGGCAGCGGGATCGGCGTGCGCGAGACTGCCGCCTAGCGTGCCGCGGTTGCGCACGGCACGATAGGCGATGTCGCGCGCCACATGCGGCAATGCGCCGCCTGTCGCATCGGGCGCCCGCCCGTCTTCGATGTCGGCGTGGGTCACACAGGCGCCGAGCGTGATGGTGTCCGCGGTTTGCTCTATGCGCTTGAGTTCCGCAATGTGCGTGATGTCCACCAGCACGTCGGGCTGGGCGAGGCGCAGATTGAGCATCGGCCCGAGCGACTGCCCGCCGGCGATGAGCTTCACCACCCGGTCCTCGCGCGCGGCGAGCGCGATGACCGCTTCGAGATCGCCGGGCCGTTCGTACTCGAAAGGCGCCGCCTTCACCCGACAGCTCCTGAAACGGGGGCGCCTGGATTCCGGATCGTCGTCCGGAATGACGAAAACGGTTGCCGTCGCGGTGAGACGCACAATGGATGCCGTTTTTCAACGGAATGACGCTTGTGCTTCATTGCCGGCCCCGTTCAATGGCTTCGAGGATGCGTCGCGGCGTGGCGGGCGACTGCAACACCTCGGCGGCACCGAGCGGGCGCAGCGCATCGTTGATGGCATTGGTGAGGGTTGCTGGCGGCGCGATCGCGCCGCCCTCGCCGAGGCCCTTCACGCCGAACTCGGTGTACGGCGAGGGAATCTCCATGTGCTCGATGCGCGGCGCCGGCACTTCAGTCGCGCCGGGCAGGAGGTAATCGGCGAGCGTGGAGGCGAGCGGCTGACCCGACGCATCGAACGGCATCTCTTCGTACAGCGCCGTGCCGATACCCTGCGCCACGCCGCCGCAGATCTGGCCGTCCACCACCATCGGGTTCACCAGCTTGCCGCCGTCCTCGACGATCACGTAATCCAGTATCTCGACGCCGCCGGTTTCCGGATCCACCGCGACCACGGCGGCGTGAGCGGCATAACTGAACGTGCCCGAATCGCGCAGCGGCTTGTAGCCCGCGGTCGCTTCCAGCCCGCCGGGATTGACGTGCGCGGGCAGATCCTGTGGCCGCAGGTACCACACGCGCGCGATCTCGATGAGAGAAATCTTGCCGGTGGGCCCCACGACTTCGCCGCCCATGACGCGCACGACGCTCGGCTCCGCCTTCAGCAGCCACGCGCCGATGCTGACCGCGCGCCGCGCGATCTCCTCGCAGGCACGCGCCACCGCCCCGCCCGCCATGACCATGGAGCGCGACCCCCACGTTCCGGTCGAGTAGGGCGTGAACGCGGTGTCGCCGTGCACGAGCTTGATGCGCGAGAGTTCGACGCCGAGAATTTCGTGCGCCACCTGCGCCAGCGTCGTTTCCATGCTCTGCCCGTGAGAGTGCACGCCGACCCGAAGCTCGAGCCCGCCGTCGGGCGTCAATCGCGCGGTCGCCTGCTCGTAACCCGGCACCATAGGGATGCCCCAGCCGGCGTAGACCGACGTGCCGTGCGCGGCCTGCTCGCAGTAGACTGCGGTGCCGAGTCCGATCAACCGTCCGTCCGGTTCGCCTCTGCGCTGGCGTTCGCGCACGGCGGGCAGATCGATTGCCGCGATGGCGCGGCGCAGCGCCTGCGGATAGTCGCCGCTGTCGAAATGCTTGTTCGTGATGTTGTCGAACGGCATCTGTTCCGGCTGCACCAGGATCTTCCTGCGCACCTCGTGCGGTTCGACACCCGCCTCGCGCGCGATGGCGTCCAATATCAGCTCGAGCGCGAAGCACACGCCGGTGCGCGCGACGCCGCGATACGGCAGGATCGGACACTTGTTGGTGGCGACGGAGTAGGTCCTGCAGCGATACGCCGGGAAATCGTAGGGGCCGGGCAGGATGCTCGCGACCTGCGCTGCTTCAAGACACGCAGAGAACGGATAGGCGGAATACGCGCCGGAATCCACCGTCGCCTCGCAGTCGATGCCGATCAGCCGCCCTTCGCGGTCGGCGTAGCCGGTGATGCGGTAATGATGCTCGCGGCAGTTCGCGCCCGCGGTCAGGTGCTCGCGCCGGTCCTCGATCCAGCGCACCGGGTGATCGCAGTGCAGGGCGAGCCAGCCGAGCGCG
>JBQTHU010000243.1:0-2756 GCA_052389535.1 Betaproteobacteria bacterium
CGCGGCGGCGGGTGAGCCTCACGTTTTCCATACCTGCAGAGCACAGTGCCTGGCGGCCCGAACAAAGTCGTTGTCTGTTGTGAGCAGCGTCAGTCCGTGACGAACGCACAATTGGGCAAGCAGCGCATCGATCGTGCCCACCTGCACACCAGCCCGGCGACATTGATTGCGCAGCTCTGCAGCATCGATATGATCCTGCCGTTCCGGGATGACGAAAGGCAATGCGCTGAATCGCCTGACAATATCGTTTCGGTCGCGTGGGCCAGCAAATCCCTGGAGCAGCTCCTGCAGCACGAGACCCGTGGTCACAACGATTTCGCCCTGTTCAAGCGCGCGACGAAGCGCTTGCACTTCGGGTGCCATCGAATCGCCATCCCGGCGGAGCGCAAGCGACCAAACGCTCGTGTCAACAAACAGCGTCACGCCCGAGAGCGCTCGGCCTTATAGTCGAAAGAGCTGTCCCACTCCAGCTTGCCCATCAGCTCCGCGATGCGCTTTTGTCTGCGACGCGCAATGAACTCCTCGAGCGCCTTCGTAACGGCGGCCTTCTTCGTGCGTTCACCGCTCACTTTGAGGGCGCGTTCGATGAGGTCTGGGTCGAGTGACAGATTGGTGGCCATTGTGTGACTCCTTACACATTCGGAGTGTATAGCGTAGATCGGCCCCTGACAACAGGCCTAAGACCCGGCAGCGCGGGCTGCGTGCTCGCCAACCGCCTCACCGCGTGCGGACGTTACAGCGTGCTGCTGCTCGAGGCAGGCGGAGAGGACGACGACCGGTGGATCCATATTCCGCTGGGCTACGGCAAGCACTTCTCCAACCCAAAGTGAACTGGCTTTACCAGAGCGAGCAGGACGAGAAAACGGGGAGCCGGAACGTCGCGCAGCCGCGCGGCAAGGCGCTCGGCGGTTCGAGTTCGCTCAACGGGCTCATATACGTGCGCGGTCAGCACGAGGATTACGACGATTGGCGCGATCTCGGGAACGCCGGCTGGGGTTACGCCGACGAGCTGCCGTATTTCCGCAAGACCGAGACAACCAGCGCTGGTCGAACGAATACCACGGCACCGAGGGACCGCTCTGCGTGTCGGACGTCTCCGAACCGTATCCGCTGTGCGATGCATTCCTGACCGCGGCGGAGGCGTGCGGCTATCCGCTCAATTCCGATTGTAATGGCGCGACGCAGGCGGGCTTCGGCTACAACTAGGGGCCTTTGCATCTCCTCGCGTGGGAAACATACCCCGGACAGAATCCGGAGGGCAGGGCGTGATACAATTTCTAATATTTGTATCACGGGCTTTCAAAACCATGCCTAAATCACTGCGTCTGGGAACCGAGCTGGAGCAGGCTCTCGATCGCTACTGTCTTGAGACCGGTGAGACGACGAGCACCGTCATCCGGCAGAGCGTGGCCGAGTACCTTGTGTGGCGGAAGAAAAAGCAAACCGTCCCGTCAGCCTGGGAACTCGGCAAAGATCTTTTTGGCGCGGACCGTTCGCCGGCAGGGCGGGCAAACGTGTCGGGAAGGGTGAAAACGCTGATCCGCGGAAAACTTCGTGCGAAGCATCCTCGTTGACACCGGTCCCCTTGTTGCGCTCTTCCAGGCTCGCGACCGACACCACGAGGCTGCAAAAGCCATGCTCCAGGCGAATCCGGCTACCTTGGTAAGCACCTGGCCGGTGATCACCGAGGCGTGCCATTTTCTGGGCCAGGCGGGAAAGCGTGCGCTGCTCACGTTCATCAGGCGCGGCGGCTTGCGTCTCGAAGCTTTGAACGCGGAGGACGTTCCGGAGATAGACGCGTTGATCGCGCGCTATGCAAAAATGGATTTCGCTGACGCGACGCTTGTCCTGGCTGCGGAAAGGACCGGCATCTCCGAGATTTTTACGATCGACCGGCGCGATTTCGAGGCGTACCGCCTCCGTACCGGCAAGCGGTTCAAATTGCTGCTCACATAGACTTGAAATGCGGGGTGACGGGCGTAACGTCGAGGCTAGTGGCCCGCGAGCTCGTTCCAGCGTGGCAGCAGCACGATGCTGTTGGGGTTGTAGCCCTTGTTCTTCAGCGTGTCCACGCTGCCGATCACTTCGACGATGGTGATCGAGCCGTCGCTCATTCCGGGCAGATTGAGCAGCGCATTCTGCACATAGGCGCCCGTACGCTAGCTAAGCAACGTTTTGCATCTTATTGGCAAAGTCGCGGCCAGAAGTAGGCGGCGGCAAAGGCTTGCCGTCCTTGTGATACAGCTCGATCGCTTCCTCGACGATCTGGCACAGCTCTTCAAACACCGCTTTCTCGTCCGATCCGTGACAGCCGCCGTATATCAAGCCTGGCGAGCTTCCGACATAGCATTGATCCTCTTTGGACCATTCCACGATCTTGGCGTATCTTGCACTCTTTTTCATGACTTCGATTCCTCAATTGCCCGTCTGACAGCACGCACCTGATAGTGCTTGGCGCCATTATCTGGCGCACCGGATACTGTTATCGGCTTCGACACCTTAGTACTTCGATTCATAAGTTCGGCAACGTATCCCCTCCACTCGATGGCCGACAGTGCTTCGGAAAACTCATAAACGTCGCCATATTTATGAAAACGGGTACTTAGGATGCACGAAATTTCGGTGGCTGCCTTTTCCACCCCGGTTCGTGAAGCCCGCGCGTTCCAGTTCGGATATAAGCTCCCTTACCTTAGGAGGCACTTAGAGACTCGCTCCGGCTATTGGGGTGCATCATAAAGCAATCGGGTTAAACTTGG
>JBQTHU010000244.1:0-2111 GCA_052389535.1 Betaproteobacteria bacterium
AGGAAAACCCCGAACTTCTCGACATGACACGCCGGTTGTGGGTCGGAGCCGCCTTGACCGTACCGCTGCTTCTCTTCGCCATGGGAATGTATTTGCCGGGGCTCGAGCCGTTTTTCGAGCGTTTCAGTTCCGAGGGCTTGGCGCACTGGCTCCAGCTCGTGCTCGCCACGCCGGTCGTGCTATGGGCCGGCTGGCCGTTCTTCGAGCGCGGCTGGAAGTCGCTCGTGAACCGTAGCTTGAACATGTTCACGCTGATCGCGATCGGAGTCGGTGCGGCTTATATCTATAGCGCCGTCGCAACCGTTGCGCCCGGGCTTTTTCCCGAGGCATTTCGCGAACCGTCCGGCGAGGTCGGCGTTTACTTCGAAGTCGCAGCGGTGATCGTTCGTTCTGGTGCTGCTGGGGCAAGTGCTGGAACTGCGCGCCCGCGAACGCACGGGCGGCGCATTGCGCGCGCTGCTGGATCTCGCACCCCAGCGGGCACGGCGCCTCGCCCCGGACGGCGGTGAGGAGGAAGTCGCGCTCGATCTCATTCGGCATGGCGATCGGCTGCGGGTACGCCCGGGCGAAAAGGTGCCCGTGGACGGCGAGGTGCTCGAAGGTGCGAGCCGCCTGGACGAATCCATGGTGACCGGCGAACCGATGCCGGTGAAAAAGGCACCCGGCGAAAAGGTGATCGGTGGGACGGTAAACGGTACAGGAAGCTTCGTCATGCACGCCGAACGCGTGGGTGCCGAAACGATGCTCGCACAGATCGTGCAGATGGTGGCGGAAGCGCAGCGCTCGCGCGCCCCGATCCAGCGGCTCGCCGACAAGGTAGCCGGATATTTCGTGCCGGCGGTGGTGGCGGTCGCGGTGCTCGCCTTTGCTGCGTGGGCATTTTTCGGCCCGGCGCCCGCGATGGCGCACGCGCTCGTCGCGGCGGTCGCAGTGCTGATCATCGCCTGCCCGTGCGCGTTGGGGCTTGCAACACCGATGTCGATCCAGGTCGGCGTCGGTCGCGGCGCACAGGCCGGTGTGCTGATCAAGAACGCGGAGGCGCTGGAGCGCTTCGAAAAAGTAGACACGCTGGTGATCGACAAGACGGGGACGCTCACCGAAGGCAAGCCGCGCGTCGTCTCGGTCGAAGTGGCGAAGGGGTTCGACCAGGACGAGCTTCTCCGTCTCGCTGGCGCGCTCGAGCGCTCGAGCGAGCATCCGCTTGCGGCGGCCATCGTCGCGGCGGCAAAAGAGCGCAATCTCCCGCTGGGCGAGGCGCGCGAGTTCGACGCGCCCACCGGCATGGGCGTGACCGGCGTGGTGGAGGGACGCCGCATTGCCGTCGGCAATGGCCGGCTCATGAAAAACTTAAACGTCGCGCTCGAAGGGTTTCTCGACCGTGTGGAGACAGTACGCCGCGAAGGTCAGACGGTGATGTTCGTCGCGATCGACGGTCGCGTTGCAGGATCGATCGGTGTCGCGGATCCGATCAAGCACACAACGCCTAACGCCATACACGAATTGCGTTTCCATGGTTTGCGCATCGTCATGCTGACAGGCGACGACCCGGCGACAGCGCGAACAGTTGCGCGCAAGCTCGGCATCGATGAAGTGCACGCCGAAGTGATGCCTCAGGACAAGGGATCGATCGTGAGACGATTGAAATCCGAAGGCCGGGTGGTCGCGATGGCAGGCGACGGCGTAAACGACGCGCCCGCGCTTGCCGAAGCGGACGTCGGCATCGCAATGGGAACCGGAACGGATGTCGCGATTCAGAGCGCCGGTGTCACGCTCGTCAAGGGCGATCTCGCAGGCATCGTGCGCGCGCGGCACCTGAGCCGCAGCGTCATGCGCAACATCCGGCAGAACCTGTTTCTCGCCTTCGTCTACAACTCTCTCGGCGTGCCGATCGCGGCCGGGGTGCTGTATCCGTTTATCGGGCTCGTCTTGAGTCCCATCATTGCGGCCGCCGCCATGAGCTTGAGTTCGCTCTCCGTCGTCAGCAACGCGCTGCGCTTGCGAGGTGCGCGCATCTGAGAACACTATTGTGAATCACGGAGCACAGACGGCCGCTACACCGGGTGGCGGCAAAGGATCCCGGCTCGGCTATGTGCTGATCCTTCTCGCGTTCG
>JBQTHU010000245.1:0-2016 GCA_052389535.1 Betaproteobacteria bacterium
CCGATCGCCGTGGCCGCCGAGAAACGCTCTGCGGCGATAACCCGGGTACCGACTTTCGCCGAGGCCGGCCTCCGGGATTTCCACTCCGACTCCTGGTATGGAATTCTTGTCCCGGCCGGTACGCCGAAGGACGTCATCGGCAAGCTCAACGCCGAGATCCGGCGCGTGCTCTCATTGCCGGACGTGAGAGAGAAGCTTGCCGCGCAGGGCGCCGAGCCACTCGGCAACACCCCCGGGCAGTTCGCAGAGCAGATCAGGCGGGATCTCGCGCGCTGGACGAAGGTGGCGAAAGAGGCAAACGTCCGGATCGACTGAAAATGCGATCCACGAGCCGGCTACTGTGGTGCGCTCTACTCGCATGCGACTGAAGATCGAGTGATCGGTCGGTATTACGGTCTTCTTTTCGCCTGCGCTGCGGCCGCCACGCGCGGCAAAAGGCTCGGGTGCAGCACGCCGAGCTTCGGGTTCTGCCCGAACGGCGCGCCGGGAGCCACCGCGAACCACTCGTCGTTGTACGGCAGGAACACCGGTCGTCCTGCATCAAACTTGGTTGGATAGCTGAGTCCGGAAAGATCGTATGCACCCTCATCTTCGGGCGTGATCACGAATTCTCCCGGATAGAGTCCGTCGAGTTTCTGGCTGGTACCGTAAATTACTTCGACTGCGGGCTCGCCGCGCAGCGTGCCCACGTCTATGGTCAAGGCGGGGCGCGGCTTGGGGCCGGGCCGCTCGGCGCCCGTGCGCGGAAAACGACACCACACGATGTCACCGGGTGCAGGCAGCGGAAAGAACCGCGCCACAGTCAGTACAAACGCTTCCGAGTGCTGGCAAAACCGGTCTGCGGAACTCGTTTGGCGATTTCGCGGTACTGCTCGTCGGTCAGAGGGCCGTGATCCGCTTCGTAGCGCGGGAGCGTTTGTCTGGCGAGCTGTGCCAGCGCCACGTGGACTACCTGAGTTTCGGTTACGCCGAGCGCGTCGGCAAGCTTGATTGCGGTGGCTCGCGAGACGCCGAGCGCGGAATCCTGCTCACGGTAACGCAGCAGGATGCCGGATCCGCTCGGGGTTTTGCGCCTGGATGTTGCTCGTTTTGCCGCCACAACCCACGCCCGATAGAAGATCAATATATCAAAACTATATCACATATCGAGAACTTTGGGCCAATGCGTGGCAGGGGATTGGCGACGTTTCAATCCACGCGCGCGCCGGAAAGCTCCACCAGCTTGCCGAGCTTCGTCATTTCGGAGTTCAGATGTTTCACGAACTCTTCGGGCGTGCTGGTCACCGGCACGGCGCCGACTTTGGCGTATACGGTCTTCACGTCCGGCAACTGCACCGCCTTGGCGAATTCCGCGTTGAGCCGGTCCACGATCGCACGCGGTGTGCCGCGCGGCGTGAGGATGCCGGTATAGAGCACGAGTTCGAATTCCTTGAGCCCCGCCTCCTTCATAGTCGGAAGCTGCGGGGCGGCGCCCGAACGCTGCGGCGTGGTCACGGCAAGCGCCCGCAGCTTCCCCGCGGCGACCATCGGCAGCGCCGGCGGCAGCGTCGCGAACGACACGGCGACTTCCCCGTTGAGCAGGCCGGTCACGGCCTGCGGGCTGCCCTTGTACGGCACGTGCACCATCTTCACGTTCGCCATGGACTTCAGCATCTCGGCCGCGAGGTGCACGATGGTGCCGTTTCCCGAGGAGCCGTGTGAGATTTCGTCGGGCCGCTTCTTGGCCAGCGCCACCAAATCATTGACCGACTTGACCGGCAGCGAGGGATGGACCAGCAGCATCAACGGGCTCGCCGCGATCAGAATCACGGGCGTGAAATCGCGCACGGAATCATAGGGCAGCTTGCGGTAGAGGCTGGCGTTGATCGCGTGCGTCGTGATGTCCTGCAGAAACACGGTATAGCCGTCGGGGGGCGACTTGGCGATCATCTCCGATGCGATGGTGGTGCCGGCGCCGGGACGCGGCTCGACCACGACCTGCTGCTGCAGGCTTTCGGTCAACTTGGCGCCCAGCGT
>JBQTHU010000246.1:0-9277 GCA_052389535.1 Betaproteobacteria bacterium
CAGGCCGCCGATGACGCCGATGGTGATGCCGCTGAAGGCGCGCATCCCCAGCGCCCCCATGTTGTAGAGGCCGATCACCCGTCCGCGCATGCTGGATGGCGCGTGGAGTTGCACCAGCGTCATCGCCATCGCGTTGAACGAAAGCTCGAGGAATCCGGCAACGAAGAGCAAAGGCAGCGCGACGAAATAGACGGTGGAAGTCGCGAAGCCGACGATGGCGAGGCACCAGACGACGGCGAGTATGAGCGCGGTGCGGGGATGCGGCGGCAGCAGCCCGCGGCTCTCGAGCGCGATGCCGGCGACGAAGGCGCCTGCTGCATTCGCCCCGAGCAGCATGCTGTAGAGCAGCCCCGCGTCACCGTGCCCGAGTTCGTGGGCGAAGCCCGGCATCTGCGGCTGGTAGCCATGGCCGACGAAGAACGCGGCGCTGCCCGCGAGCAGGATCATCGAAACGATGGTGCGGTTGCCCGCGACATCGCGGATCGTCGCCACGATCTCGCCCAAACCGCGTCCCGCGCGAACGGGAGGCGCCGATGGCGGCCCCTCGCGGAAGCGCGGGCCGTACGGCGCTTTCCACAGCCATAGCACGATCGGCAGGTAGATCAGCGCGTTGATGAGGATGCCGACGGCGGGACCGAGCGCGAGCATGAGTCCGCCGCCCACCGCCGGCCCGAGAAAGATCCCCAGCCAGCGCGCCGTCGCGCTCAGCCGCACCGCGCTCTGCAGGTGCGCCGGCCCCACGATGTCGTGGATCAGCATCTGGGAAGCCGGCCCCCACAGCACGCCGGCGAAGCCGTGGATGACGAGCAGCACGCACGCATGCCAGACCTCGAGCGTGTCGGTCAGAAAAAGCAAGCCCCACGCAAGCGACACGAAGATGAAGAAGTACATCCCCAACTGGATGACGCGGCGCGGATCGAAACGGTCGGCGAGATACCCGGAGTAGACCGAGAAAAACAGGAACGGCACCCAGTGGGAGATGACGGCGAACCCGCCCAGCTCGGGTGACTGGAACTTCTCGAAAATCACCCAGTAGCTGATGACGTGCTCGATGTTGTCCGCCATCATCGCAGCCGCGGTGGTGATGAAATAGACGCGGTAGCCGGGATGGCGGAGGGCCGCGAACCTGAGCGGCGGCGCGGGCTGTGCTGCGGCGGCTTCCTGGGATTGGGCCAAGCGTTAGTCTTCGGGCGCGAATGACAAAGGCACAACTATATCAATACCGCGCCTCGAGCATTCGCGGGCGTCCTGCCTGCCTGCCAGCCTGGTGGATGGAAGGTAACGATTCCGACGCGGGGGAGCGGTTCAGCGCGAGCCGGCGAATGCGTGCTCGCGGCGGCGCGACAGGAAAGAAAGAACGGTCGGATACAGCACGGCGAGCAAGGAGAGGGCAAGGATACTCGCGCTCACCGGCCGGGTGAAGAAAATGTCCAGGCTGCCGAGCGACATCTGCATCGACTGCCGCAGCGCCTTTTCCAGCATCGGCCCGAGCACCAGCGCCAGTACCAGCGGCGCCGGCGGATAGCCGTAGAGGCGCATGAAGAAGCCGATGCCGCCGAAAAGCAATGCCACGCCCACGTTGAAGACGCTGTTCTCGACGCTGTAGACGCCGAACAGCGCGATGCCGACGATGATCGGCACGAGCACGCTGTACGGGATGCGCAGAATGCTCGCGAATACCGGCGCGAGCGGCAGGTTGAGGATCAACAGCATGATGTTGCCGACGTACATGCTGGCGACCAACCCCCAGAACACTTCCGGGTGCGTGCTCATCAGCAGCGGCCCGGGCTGCAATCCGTAAAGCGTCAATGCGCCGAGCATCACCGCGGTGGTGCCCGAGCCGGGAATGCCAAGCGCCATCAGCGGCACGAGCGCGCCGGTGGATGCGGCGTTGTTCGCCGACTCCGGCGCCGCTACCCCTTCGATGACGCCGGTGCCGAACTTCTCCGCGCGCCGGGAAACGCGCCGCTCGGTCGCGTAGGCCAGGAACGATGCGATCGTCGCGCCCGCGCCCGGAAGCACGCCGACGAAAAAGCCGATCGCCGTGCCGCGGCCGATGGCGCCCCACGAATCGCGCCAATCCTGCCGCGTGGGCAGCAGCCCGCTCAGCCTGGCCTTGATCGGCTCGATGCGTATCGGACGATAGATGTTGTAAACAATCTCCCCGATCGCGAACAGGCCGACGGCGACGGGAAGGAAATCGAGGCGGTCGTACAGCTCGACCATGCCGAAGGTAAATCGCGGCTCGCCCATCATGAGATCGATGCCGATGGTTCCGAGCAGCAGCCCCGCCAGCGCCATCGCCAGGCCCTTCAGCATGGAGCCTCCGGTGAGGCTCGCCAGCGTCGTGAGCCCGAGCACCATGAGTGCGAAGTACTCGGGCGGTCCGAAAGTAACGGCCCACTCGGCGAGCGGCGGCGCGGCGAGCATCAGCAGCACGACACTCAACGTGCCCGCAATGAACGAACCGATTGCGGCCATGCCCAGCGCGGCGCCCGCCCGGCCCTTGAGCGCCATCTGGTAACCGTCGAGCGTGGTCATGACGGATGCGGACTCGCCCGGCGTGTTGATCAGCACGGAAGTGATGGTGCCGCCGTACATCGCGCCGTAGTAGATGCCGGCCAGCATGATCATGGCGGTGACCGGCGACATGCCGAACGTCACCGGCAGCAGCACCGCGACGCCGGCCGATGGACCGATCCCCGGCAACGCGCCGATGATCGTGCCCAGCAACACACCGAGAAAAGCGAACAGCAGGTTGACCGGGGTGGTCGCGAGCGAAAAGCCGAGCAGCAGGTGGTCCGGGTTCATGTGGGTTCAGAATCCCAGCGGGCCCTTCGGAATCGGGACGTCGAGAAAATAGACGAATACCACGTAGACGAAAACAACAGTGGCCACGCTGACGCCGACGCCTACTGCAACGCCATGCCGCTGCACGACGAGCGTGAGATAGAGAAGGAAGAGGAGAATCGAGGCGACCAGCCCGAGCGGTTTCACGAGTAGAACCATCGCGATCAGGCCGAGCAGGGTCAGCGCCACGCGCACGAGCCCCCATGCCTCCACCGCACGTGCCGCCTGCTGTTCGGAACCGTCTGCGCTTCGCATCGCGCGCAACCCGTGCGCGGCGATCGTCAGCGACACGCACAGGCCGATCGCGCTCAGCCAGACCGGCGCGAACCCCGGCCCGGGCGCAAACTCGGTGCCGTACTGAAAGGACCAGGCTTCCCACAGCGCAGCACCGAAAAACGCCGACAGCAGCAAACCACCGACGAAGTCCGCGCGAGTCATGACGGTACCCCTTTCCCGTTCAAAGCGCGGTGCCGCAACGGCTATTTCTTCTTCATCATGCCGAGATCGGTGTAAATGTCCGTGTAGAAGGCAGTTTGCTCCGCCAGGTACTTGTCAGCATCGTCCCCGACCTGGACCAGCGGACGCAGACTGTTTTCCTGCAGATACTTTTTGAAGCCGGGCGACTGGAACGTCTTCACCATCGCGTTCTGCCAGAACAGCGTCTGCTCCTTGGTGAGCCCGCCCGCGGCCACCACGCCCCGAAACTGCTCGAGGGTCACATCGAAGCCCTGTTCCTTCGCGGTCGGCACGTCCTTCCAGTTATCGAGCCGCTGCGGGGAAAACATGGCTATCGGCCGCAGTCGACCCGCCTTGACGAGTTGCGTGGCCTCGCTCGGATTCGGGCTGGCGACGTCGACGCTGCCCCCGAGGAGCGCCGCGTTCACCTCGCCGCCACTCTGGAACGCGATGTAGTTGAGCTGAACGTTGGCCGCTTTCTCGAGACGATTCTCGATGATCGCATCCGAGCCAGCGGCCCCGCTGCCGCCCACGCGTATGGAGTTCGGTTTCTTCTTCGCCGCTGCGATCAAATCCTTGAGCGACTTATACGGCGAGTCGGCGCGCACCACGGCGACGTAGTCCTCAACGCAGAGCACCGCCACGTTGGTGAAATTCTTGTGGCTGACCGGTGAATGTCCCAGGACCGGTGTGGTGATATAGGAACCGGTCGCCGTCGCGATGACGTACGGATCGCCCTTCTTCTGGTTGAGGTACGAGTATGCGACCGCACCGCTGCCGCCCGGCTTGTTCACGACGTTGACCGGCACGGTGACGATCTTCTCGTCGGCCAGCACCTTGGCGATGGTGCGGGCGAAGATATCGCTACCGCCGCCGGCCGCGGACTGCACTACGAACTCGACGGGCTTGTCGGGCTTCCAGCTCGAGGCCGGCAGCTTGGGGACATCGGTGCCGGACTGCGCGGCCCAGGACGGAAGAACGGGCGTAATCGCGATCGCGGCGGCGAGACAGGCGGTGCCAAGTACAGGTGTACGCATGTCCGAACTCCTCCTCGCAAAGTGTTTTTTGATGGGGACGGACCGCGAGATCCGTCCACGGCGGATACGCTCGCTCAGTATCTTCCCGCAATGCCTCAGCGTCAAGCCGCCTGCCGGACCAGGCCCGGAGCTGCGAATGCGCCTGAATCTGGACGCGCCGATGGCAACCTGTTGCAATACACCAAACTGACGAACGCAAAGGAGCTTACCCCATGGTCATTATCGATTCCCAGGTTCACGCCTACGAGGCCAACACGCCGAAACGGCCGTGGAAAAGCGTGCCGAACTGGCCGCCGAGCGCCACGGGCGACGAGATGGTTGCGGCGATGGACAAGCTCGGCATCGACGGCGCGATCTTTATCTCCGCTTTCTCTCTGTACGGCTACGATGCGAGCTACGCGGTCGAAGTGCAACGGAAGCATCCCGGGCGGTTCGCCCTCGTCAAACCGGTCGATCCGGACGATCCGGCGGTGGCCGACGTGATTGCCGAGTGGAAAAAACAGCCGGGTGCGGTCGGCATTCGCATCATGATGACGAAGGAACCGGGACGCGACCGCCCTCCAACTCACCCGGGCTTCGACCGGATCGTGCGCGCCGCCGTGAAGCACGACTTCCCGATCAACGTCCTGTTCTGGGGCAATCTCGGCGCGGGTACGACGTTGATCGATCGCCATCCCGACGCGCGATTCATCATCGACCATCTCGGAATTCTGCAGCCGCGCACGCCGCCCGCCCCGCCGCAGCCCTGGGCCGATCTGCCGAAAGTGCTGGAACTCGCCAAGCGCAGGAACGCGGTGATCAAGGTGAGCGGCGCCTGCACGCTGTCGAAGGAACCGTATCCCTTCCCGGACATCTGGGACCCGCTCGCGCGCATATACGACGCCTGGGGTTTCGAGCGCTGCCTGTGGGGCACGGACTGGCGCGCCTTTGCGGTCGTCAATTACGAACGGGCTGTCAAGCCGTTCCTGGAGACCAGCCGCCTGAGCGAGAGCGAACGGGCGATGCTGATGGGCGGCGCCTGCGCCAAGGCGTACGGCTGGTCGCCGAAGAAGCGCTAGGTTGCGCGATCGGGGGCGTTGACGCGCGCGGACGCAGACGTAGCCTCATCGCGCAGTTCGCGCACGCGCCGTTCCAGCGCCTCCATGCGGCGATCGCGTATGCCCAGCTCGCGCAGATGATCCACGGTATCGAACAGGTAATCGCAGCAGTCGCCGTTCGTTCCCCTGCCCGTGGCGATATAGCGCGCGATGCTCTCGGTGTCGAGCCGCGGCACGTAGCGCTCATGGTCGCGATTCACGGCGAACGCGATTCCCGGCTCGATCCCGTGCCGCATGTGCAGGTTGATCCAGACCGCCCGGTAAGAGCGGGACGCCATTTCCCGGCGCCACAGCACGTCCAGCTCGATTAACACCGCTTTGGGCGCGATGCGGTAAGCCACGCCGGTGCAACTGCCGCCCACTTCCAACGACAGCATGAGCCCGGGACGCTGCGGGCTGCCGCGGCCGCCGCGCGACCACAGGCAGAATTGCCGGTGAAAGCCGTGAATGCGGGCCGTGCGTCGCTCGACAAAATGAAAGGCGGGGTTCCACATGAGCGAACCATAGCCGAACACCCAGACCCGTCGCGGCTGCGGTGCCTGCGCAAGCGTCTGCGCCACATGCGCGCAGCGCTCCTCGTCGGACACGAAAGTGACATGCGCTCCCTGATCAACGCGGATACGCGCGTGGTGGCTGCCGTCGAGCAGGCTCTCGCGGGTGATACGATATCGGGCCATCAATCAGGATTTTGTCATGCAACGCCTCGCCGGGCGAGACCTTGATCTCGCGTGCGCGGGCTGGCCGCTGTTCAACCGTTGGAGCGACGTGAACGAGAAAGCCAATCCCCTCCTTGCCCTCAAGGCGCGCGACTTTCGCCTTTACTGGCTGGCGCTGGTCGCGCAGGTCATCGGCCAGCACATGTTCGCGTTCACGCTGGGGTGGCTCGCCTTCGAGATCACGGGATCGCAGGCGCAGCTCGGCTTTATCCATCTTTGCGGCTTCGCGCCCCAATTCGCCCTGACGCTGCTGGGCGGCGTGCTGGCCGATCGGGTCGATGCGCGCAGGCTCATCGGCACCGCGCAGATTGTTGCCGCGACCGCAATGATCATGGTCGGCGTGACGGCGATGCTGGGCGTGGCGCAGTTGTGGCACCTCGCGCTCGGCGCATTCCTGTGGGGACTGTCGGGCGCCATCGACGAGCCCGCGCGTGCGGCGTTTTTCCCGCGCCTGCTGCCCCGCGCACTGTTGCGATCCGCGGTGCCGCTGATTTCCATGGCTTTCGCCGGCAGCCGCGTGATTGCCCCCTCTATCGCGGGATTTCTCATCGCCGCGGCGGGCGCGCCGGTTACTTTCCTGGTGTCCGCGGCAGCGGTGAGTACCATCCTCGCGGTACTCTTCCTGCTGCGCCCGGCGCACAGCCTCGCGCGCCCGCACGGCAGCCTGCTCGGCAATTTCACCGAAAGCCTGCGTTACCTGCGCGCCAACGAAGCCTTCGCCAAGGCGATCGGCGCGGCCCTGCTCCATGCAACGCTCGCCATGGGGTTCATCCACATGCTGCCGGTATTCGCCAAGGTGATATTGCAGGTCGATTCGCGGGGCTTGGGGATCCTCGCTTCCGCCGCCGGCGTCGGCGCGTTGACCGGCTTTCTTTCCTACGCCTGGGTGCAGTCGCGCGCTTCGCCGCGAAACGTGATCGTCGGCGCGCTGACCGTCTACAACGCGGCGCTGATCGGTTTCGCCTTCAGCGACTGGTACTGGCTCTCTTTCTGCGCGCTCCTGGTCGTGGGCGTGTGCCAGGCCTATTTCCTGACCTCCGTGCAGGTCATGCTGCAGACCCTGGTCGAGGACCGTTACCGCGGGCGGGTGATGAGCATGTTCGCGATGGTGTGGAGCATGCTGTTCTTCAGCGGATTCCTGTTGAACGTCGCGGGGGAACTGGTCGGCCCGCGCCTGGCGCTCGCCGGAGGGGCGCTGATCGTGCTGGCTTACGTATGGTTGTCACTGGTGCGCGCGACGGCGCTGAAAAACCTGGTCCTGGCGCCGAAATCAGGCTGAAACCATTCCTCTCTTTCGATGAGGAGGGATGGCGCGAAGCACCGGTGGTCACAGCCTGCGGCTAATCGCCGAAGACCCAGCGATAGATCCGCGAGTCGTCCTGGTAGCCGCCGTGCGCGGCAAACGGCTCGTTGTTCCAGAATTCCTCCGCCGCCGCGCGGTCCGGCAGTTCCAGTAGCAGCGCGGTCCCGACGTTGTCTGTTCCGTCCGGCGAACGCAGCGGCCCGCGGAAGACGAAGCTCGCTTCGTACGTCTTGAAGTAACTCTCGTGCGCGCGCAGGTGCTGGGCGAAGAAAGCCGCCGCGTCGGGAATCTTGGATCCGGCGCACAAGTACTGCTGCATCCCTTTGCGGGTGTAGTCGGCGGCGCGCTTCAAAAAACTGTTCGACCAGCGGCGGATATCGATCTTTTCGTAGACCCCTGCCCGGCTCAACGGATCGTCCGCGACAAACGCTTCGGCAGCCGCCCGGTCGTCGAGCTGGACAAACCACGTCGTTGCCATAACCGCCGCGGCGTTGTTGGACACGATGTGACCGTAGCCGATCAGGCGCTCGCCGAGCGCGCTCGCGTAGTGTTTCTGAGCTGCGATGTGCGCTGCGCGCACGTCAGCCTTGCCGGCCGCGTCCCACGCGATGATCATCCATTGTGCGGGTTTGTCGCGGTAGTACCGGCGCAGCGGCTCGCCGCTCAACCCGTAGCGCGGATCGCCCGGCAGATAGCCGCTCGCCTGACTTTGCGCCATCGAAGAAGGACGTCCGGCACCCGCTATTGCGGCTTGATCCCGGCGGCCTCGATGATCGGCCACCACTTCTTGATTTCCGCCTGCTGAATCGCGGCGAGCGCTTCGGGCGTCTGCTTTTCGCGCCCGGCGATTTCGACGCCCTGGCTTGCGAGCCGTTCACGCACCTTAGGACTGCCGAGGGAAGCCACCACCGCCCGGTTGACGGTATTGATGATCTCCTTTGGCGTCCCCTTCGGGGCGAACATCGCCGTCCAGAGCGAGAACTCCATGCCGCCCTCGAAACCGGCCTCGGCCATGGTCGGAACGTCAGGCAGGATCTTCAGGCGGTCGGCGCTGGTCACGCCCATGGCCTTGACCACGCCGGAGCGCACCTGCGGCGCAGCAGTGGCGGGGTTGAGGAATGCCATCTGGATCTGCGCACCCATGAGCGCCTGCATCATCGGCCCGGCCCCGCGATAGTGCACCGTCTGAAATTGCGTGTTCGTCTGCTTTCGCACCAGTTCATCGAGCAGGTGCGGCGGACTGCCGATGCCGGCGCTGCCCGAAGATGCCTTGTCGGGATTGGCCTTGAGCCAGGCCACCAGCTCCTTGTACGTGTTCGCCGGCACGCTCTTGGCGACGGTGAGCAGCAGCGGTGAATCGGTCATGAAGGCGATCGGCGCAAAATCCTGCACCACGTCGTAATCCAGCTTGAGCAGCTTGGCGACCGCCACGTGCGTATTCCAGATGCCAAGAAGCAGCGTATGGCCGTCCGGCGCTGCACGCGCCGCCTTGGCCGAGCCGATGGAGCCGTTTGCGCCGCCGACATTCTCGATCACGACCGATTGCCCCAACGGCCCCTGCATCCCCTCGGCCACCACCCTCCCCACCGCATCGGTCAAACCACCCGGAGGATAAGGCACGATCAGGATTACCGGTCGGGTTGGATACTTCTGCGCCCATGCGCCCGTCATGCCGGCGAGGGCGAAGACAACGATAGCCAGCAGCCCTTTCATACGATCCTCCTCGATCCCGTTTCAAGGTCTGAAGCCGAGCAGTAGGATACGAGAAACAGCGCCTTCCGTGCAATCGCGGAAAATATCCCGATTGGATGCGCGCTT
>JBQTHU010000247.1:0-25696 GCA_052389535.1 Betaproteobacteria bacterium
ACAAGAGAACTGTCACCGTCATGGTGGGCGGAGAGCGTTGGAACGTTGCTCCGCATTTCTTGCAGCGGGTCGTCGAACCTGGCGACCTACAAGTGGACGATCCGAACGTCGTTCCCCTCCGCAAGAACTGAGCGCTTGATGCTGCCCAACAGCGCGATCGACAGCGACACTTATTCAGCACCGCTCCGCGCGCCGAGCGGTGCGCGTTATCGCGAACGTTAGGCCATTCGGAGATATCGCTGAACAGGAAAGAAGAAGGAGAACGCCGATGCGTGCCAGTCACCGGGTGCTGACCGTGGGTGGGATAGCGATCGCTGCCATCGCGATCGCAGGGGAAGTGGGGGCGCAGGCGAATGTGCTTGCGAATGGCAACATGGAGATGGTCTCCGGAGGCGCGATCTCCGGCTGGCAGCTCCAGAAACCGGCGGAGGCAACTGCCTCGATTCAAAGTGTTGAAACGCCGGTCAAGAGCGGGAAGCGGGCTCTCGCGCTTCGGGGCCAGGGACCTTGGATGTCGGTCGGCTCCCCGTCCATGCAAATCAACGCGGCCAGCCCATACCGGGCGTCCGCATGGATCAGAACCAAGAAGGGCCATGCCCGCATCCAGATCAACTATTGGGCCGCGGAGAAGTGGCTCGGCGCATCCGACGGTGTTCAACGTATAACGAAAGACGAATGGCAGCAGGTAAGCGTGGAGTCGGATCCGAACAGGTTCTCAGGAGTTACGCGGCTGAGCGTTGGGATCGTTTCAGACGGGCCCGATGTCGAGGTATATGTCGATGACGTTGTGATGACTACCCGATAGGCAAGCAGGTGCGGCGAATCTGAAGGCGGCGTTTTTCCGATGAAGATCGTAGAGCAGAATGACGCTCGTCTTGTACTCCGCGATTTTCCGGCGTTCAGCGTAATCTGCTGTGTTTTGTTCTTGTCTGTTCTGGCGTTCGTGATCGCGCTCGAGTTCCCAAGGCTCGAGAATTGGAAATGGCTTCTTCTAGCGGCTGGAGGATTGTTCACTGCGATCCTGCTACTGATCATTGCGGTACGAACGGAGGTCACCTTCGATCATATGTCGCGCCGCTTTTCTCTGTACCGGAGAGGCCTGTTGGGGACAACGAAAATCGAAATCCCTCTGCGAGAAATATCAGGCGTCGGCATCCAGCAACTACTGGCGGTCGGCAGCGCCGACCATTTGCGGCGAGTCGTTGTCGTGACTGAACAGAGTACAGTTCCGTTAGCCCTGTACTTGTACAACGATCGTGGCCGATGCCAAGCGCTTGCGCACACCATCAGGAAGTTCCTGCGGCGGTCGGATGCCTAACGGGACGCTGCAGCCGACGCTCTTAGGCGCGCGGCTGAGCTCTGCGTAAGGACTTCCCCAAGACTGCAAGATTGTGGATGGAAGGTCGGACTGCGTCACTATAACCGGCCTGTTTGCGAGCGTTTGGTTGCTCTGGCCCTGATGAAAGCCGCGCGCCCGGTCCTCATTCGTTAGTCGGCATCGATGGCCGCCTTCGCGTTTGACCAGGTTCTCCGGGCGCCGGTCTGACCGATACGCCATCAACGCGGTGCAGTCTCGTTAGGGCGCTTGTTGCGTGATGCGCAACACGGTATAATCTCGCCGTGATCCAGTCGTTTCGACACAAAGATCTGCGAAGATTCTTTGAGTCGGGCAGCGCGGCGGGTGTCCAGCCCGATCACGCCGGGAGGCTTCGTATGCTCTTGGCCGCTCTGGATACAGCGCAGTCCGTTGAAGACATGAACGTTCCAGGATTTCGCTTGCACCCGTTGAAGGGATCGGCACGAGGTCGCTGGTCGTTGTGGGCGAGTGGGAATTGGCGCCTTACCTTCGAGTTTAGCGACGGGCACGCCTGCGTTTTAGATTATGAGGACTATCACTGATGGCCATGCACAATCCGCCCCATCCCGGTGAGTTCATCATAGAGGTTTATCTCAAGCCTAATAACCTAAGCGGCCGCGAGCTCGCGACGAAGCTTGGCGTGTCTGCGTCCACTCTGAATCGTGTGCTCACAGGAGCTAATGGCGTCAGTCCTGAAATGGCGCTTCGGTTGTCCAAGGCCTTGGGACGCTCTCCGGAGAGTTGGCTCGCGATGCAGTATAACCACGATCTTTGGCATGCGAAGCAGCACGTAAACCTTTCGAATGTCGGTCGCGTCAAACTTACAGCGGCCTAACAGCACGCCGCACCGGACGCGCGCGCAAGCGTCTTGGTTCATCATCCGCCGTGCCGCGCGTGCCGGTGAGCGTGGACGCTAGACCGCGCAGTGGAGCCGGTAGTAAGCGCCCAGCTGATGGAGGAAACATGGAAGTCTGTTGCCGTAATGTCGGACGCTGAGCTTCGTCGTAAGCAAGGGCTCTGTGGAAAAGAGCAGCAAGAACTAACCGGGTTCGTATTGGCGTTCACATCAGACGTTTCACCTGAAGCGCTGGGCCTCGTACTCTATGCTCATCTGGTGGTTATCGAGGCATTTCGCCGTAGTGGCGCAGAATTTCGCAATCTGAAAGCAAATCGCGTAGAGGACACCTGGAAAGGCAACTTCGCCTTCATTAACGATCTGAAGGCGGCCGGCCACAGACGTGCGCCGTTCCAGCTAAGCCCCAAATTGTCTTCAGAACCCTTTGTCATGCAGTATGTGATTGACGCGCTCACCGAACAGGACGAAAGCGACCCGGTTGCTCTGACAGACGATGACTTCTGGAGAATCATGCAGGTCTTGAAGACCGTGGCTGATTGCATGCATTTCGCGCGCAAGACCAAATGAGGCGCGGTCTAACCACCCGTTGCAGGTGAAAGCGCCATGAGCAGTCCTGTTGCTTTCAACCATCTCGTTCGGCGCTCGCCTGAACGGGCATGTCATGTGCCGTTCGCCGGAAGCAGATGGTTGCTGGCAATATAGCGCTAGCTCGGAGGCATAATCCATGTCCACGGTGAAGGAAGAACTTACTCGGCTCATTCAAGGACAGCCTGATGACAGCTCGCGCGAGGAAATCGTGCGCGAGCTTGCCTTTCACGTGATGGTTGAGCGCGGGCTGGCTGATTCGGACGCGAAGCGAGCTCTCTCCAACGAGGAGATGGGACGCCGCATCCGCGCATGGCAACAATAGCATCTTCGAGTAAATCGCGGCGGATGGCGGGCAAGTATCCGGACAAGATCAGGACTCTGAAGCCGTACGACGGCCGGTTCGACGCGTATCAGTTGAACGCGGACGGCGCCGAGGTTCTTTTTGCGTCCTATCCCGCGGGCACGGTCATTCCTCCGCACACGCACGACACCGACAACCACGGCGTGATCATCCGCGGCGAGCTGATCCTGACGATGAACGGCGAGCGGAAGCGCATCGGCGTCGGCGATTGGTACCACGTTCCGGCCAACGCCGAGCACGCAGCCGAGTTCGAAGTCGAGACCGACGAGATCGAGTTCTGGTTTCAGCGCAACAAGGCGCGATAAAACAAAACGGGACGCATCACGCGCGGCCCGCTCCTGCGTCGGTCAGACCGATCTACGGTAGCAATACCGTCGAACCCGTCGTCTTGCGCGCTTCCAGATCCATGTGCGCCTGCGCCGCCTCGCGCAGCGGATAGGTCTGGTTGATCGAAATTTTCACCTTCCCGCTTTTCACGACCGAGAAGAGTTCGCGCGCAGCGGTCAGGAGGTCTTCCCGCTTGCTGGTATAGCTGAAAAGCGTCGGCCGCGTGAGGAACAGCGATCCCTTTTGCGCCAGCACGCCGAGATTGAACGGCGGCACGGCGCCCGAGGCATTGCCGAAGCTCACCATCAAGCCCAGGGGCGAGAGGCAATCGAGCGATCCCGTGAAGGTGTCCTTGCCTACGCCGTCGTAGATCACGGGCACGCCTTTACCCTTGGTGATCGCCTTCACGCGCTCGACGAAGTTCTCCTTAGAGGTGACGATGACGTGCTTGCAGCCGGCCTTTTTCGCGAGCGCGGCTTTCTCATCGCTGCCGACGGTGCCGATCACCGTCGCACCGAGACGCTTCGTCCACTGGCACAGGATCTGCCCCACGCCGCCGGCCGCCGCGTGCACCAGTATGGTGTCGCCCTTCTTCACCCTGTAGGTGCGCCGGCACAGGTACCACGACGTCATGCCTTTCAGCATGATCGCCGCCGCAACCTTGTCATCGATCCCCGCGGGTATCTTCACCAGTTTTTCGGCGGGACGCAGGCAGACCTCGGCATACGAGCCGATCGGGTTCGCATAGGCCACGCGATCGCCGGCCTTGATCTCCTTCACCCTGGGGCCGACCTTCTCCACCACGCCGGCGCCTTCCGACCCGAGCGTGATCGGAAGCTGCAGCGGATAGAGGCCGCTGCGATGATAGGTGTCGATGAAGTTGAGTCCCACCGCGGTGTTGCGCACGCGGACTTCCCCCGGCCCCGGATCGCCGACCTGCACTTCTTCCCATTTGAGCTTGTCGGGTCCGCCGTTTTCGTGAATGCGGATTGCATGAGGCATCGCCAGTTCTCCTCTGTCTGCGGTGTGGTTTTTGGGTCAGGTAGAATTCGAGGCTGCGACTATAGCGCCCGAAAGAAAATGGAGCAATCACCGCAGGAGAAACCCGCAGCGCGCGGCCCGCTCGCCGGGGTGCGCGTGCTGGACATGAGCCGGGTGCTCGCCGGCCCGTGGGCGGGACAGATTTTCGCGGATCTCGGCGCCGAGGTGATCAAGGTCGAGCGTCCCGGCAAGGGCGACGACACGCGCGGCTGGGGTCCGCCGTTCCTGAAGGATCGCGATGGGGCCGAAACCGCCGAGTCCGCGTACTTCATGTCCACCAATCGCGGCAAAAAGTCGATCACCGTCGACATCGCGATGCCGGAGGGGCAGAAGATCGCCCGCGAACTCGCGCAGATGTCCGACGTGCTGCTGGAAAACTACAAGGTCGGCGATCTCAAGCGCTACGGCTTGGATTACGAATCGCTCGCGCAATTGAACCCGCGCATCGTCTATTGCTCGATCACCGGCTTCGGCCAGACCGGACCCTATCGCGATCGCGCCGGCTACGATTTCATGATCCAGGGCATGGGCGGGCTCATGAGCATGACCGGCGAGCGCGACGACCTGCCCGGCGGCGGTCCCCAGAAAGTCGGCGTCGCGGTGTCCGACCTGATGACCGGCATGTATTCCACGGTTGCGGTGCTGTCGGCGCTGTATGAGCGCCAGGCAAGCGGCAAAGGCCAGCACCTCGACATGGCGCTGCTCGACACCCAGATCGCATGGCTCGCCAACCAGAACACGAACTACCTCATCGGCGGACAGGTGCCGAAGCGGGTCGGCAACGCGCATCCCAATATCGTGCCATACCAGAGTTTTCCGACAGCGGACGGCGACCTGATCCTCGCCATCGGCAATGACACCCAGTATGCGCGCTTCTGCGAGACCGCCGGAATACCGGAGCTGATACACGACCCGCGTTTCAGGGACAACGCCGCGCGTGTCGCCAACCGGAATGCGTGTGTCTCGGCCATCGCCGTCGCCGCAAGGAATAAAACGACCTCGGAATGGATCGACCTGCTGGAGCCGCTCGGCATACCGTGCGGCCCGATCTACCGGCTCGACCAGGTGTTCGCGCACCCGCAAGTCCGGCACCGCGGCCTCAAAGTGGAGGTTCCGCATCCGCTCGCGGGATCGGTCTCGCTCGTGGCCAATCCCATCAAATTCTCCCGCACGCCGCAATGTTACGAGACGGCCCCGCCGCTTCTGGGCCAGCACACCGAGGAGATACTGCGCTCCCTGCTGAAGCGCAACGAGGCCGAAATCGCCGCGCTGCGCGCGAACGGCGTCATCTGATTCACGTCTTGTAAGTCTTACCGCTTCACCTCCCGATTTACCGAACGCTCTTAGCGGTGCCCCCGCAAAGATCAGCGCAGGGTTGTTGTTTTGTCGGTGTTTTAGCCGGCGTATTGATCTGGCATGACTGCTGCACAGTGGTTCCACGCCTTTACCAGATCAAGGAGCTACCATGCTGTACTGGGCGGCAGTGTTCTTCGTCATTGCGCTGGTGGCGGCGCTCTTCGGCTTCGGCGGCATCGCGGCCGGCGCTGCGGAAATCGCCAAGATCCTGTTCTTCATTTTCCTGGTGGTGTTTGCCGTCACGCTCGTACTCGGCCTGATCGGAAGGCGATAGGCGCATCGGCCACCAGGCATGTAACTTGCCAATCAGATCCGTTCAACCCATTTTGCGTGGAGAAAACCCAATGAAGCTCAAACTTGTTACAACCCTCATCGCCGGATTGTTTGCCGCGAGTGCTTACGCCGCCGGCGAGCCGGCCAAGCAGAGCCGGTCCCAGGCGGGGCAGGATCGTTCGGCGTCGCAAGGCATGCAGCGCCCGCAGCAGGACGGCATGTCCCAGACCGAGCAGCATCAGCGGGCCGGCGGAATGTCGTCCGACACCGTGCGCAAGGCACAGCAGGCGCTGAAGGACAAGGGACACGATCCCGGACCGGTGGACGGCATCATGGGTCCGCAAACTCAGGCCGCCGTCAAGAAATTCCAGGAGTCGCAGGCGAACATGAAAGGCACGGGGCAGCTCAACCAGCAGACGCTGAGCGCGCTCGGCGTCGAAGGTGGAGCAGGAACGGGTTCCGCGGCCGGCAGCCAGCGCGGGGCGAGCGCTCCCCCCGCGGCCGGCGGCTCGCCCGCGCCCAGTGCCGGCGGCAAGCAGCCCGACCCGCAGAAAAGCCGCTGATGCAAGAGGGCGGCGTGGTGGTCAGGGATTCCGCGGTCTGTCGCGCCAGTCTTCGAAGCGCCCGAGGACCGCGAGGATAACCCAGGTCATCGCGACGCCCAGCGCGGCCGACCCCCAGCGGCCGAGCCCTACGGCCACGCCGACCGCCGCCGTGAGCCAGATGCCGGCGGCGGTGGTAAGCCCGGTGATCTCGCGTTCCCGCTCCATCTTGAGAATGGCGCCGGCGCCGAGAAAACCGATGCCCGTGGCTAGACCCTGAACTACGCGGGACATATCCTCCGGCGACATGCCGTACTCCAGGGGTGCGATCACGAACAGCGCTGCCCCCAGCGCCACGAGCATGTGGGTTCGCAGCCCGGCCGGCTTGCCCGCGTGCTCGCGCTGAATGCCGATGACCGCCCCGAGCAGCGCGGCCGCCATGAGCCGCACGACGATGTGCGCCACCTGCGCCGCATCCGGCAGTCCGCTCGCCAACTCTTTAACCAGGGCTTCCATTAATCGTCCGGCACACCGCGGGGAAGAAGATTCAGCAAGCCGGGCGGCATCCGCGGCGGGTATGAAGTAGAGCCCCGCTGCGTTCTCGAAGTTTCAAAGACACGCTCGTGGCGTGAATGGAACATCGCGTGCACCCATGGCGATGGCATGCGGTGCGGGGAACTTTCGCAAGCTCCCCGGTGCCCCTGTGCAATGGGCGCCGGTGCGACATCCACGTTACCTTCGTACCCGCAAATACCGGCGCGCCCGATATGAAAAAGTCATCGAACGACCGGCATCCGATGGACCCGCCTGCCCCAGGTAGCCGCAAGGGGAGCAATCGAGACTGTTGCTGCTGAGGGGCGCCAATGCGGGTCCTCGACGGCGTGCAGTCCGCGCTCAATCCGCAAGGCCCGCACGCGGCCGTGATCCACGAGATTTCGTGGGTGCTCTTCATCGGCGCGCTGGCGGTATTCGCAATCGTCATGGGGTTTGCCGCATACGCCGTCTTCGCGCGCCGGGACCGGGCGCGCCGGCTGCGCGCAACCCCGCTGATCGTGGGGGGCGGCGCCCTCTTTCCTTTCGTTATGTTGTCGGCGCTCCTGGTCTACAGCCTCGTGCGTGCAGGCGCCCTTGGCGGCGCCCCCGACGCTGCTCCGATCCGCATCGCAGTGATCGGTGAGCAATGGTGGTGGCGCGTGCACTATCTGGACGAAAACGGTCGCCGCGTCTTCGAGACGGCGAACGAAATCCACATACCGGTCGGACGGCCGGTGGAGATTTCGCTCTCGTCCGCCGACGTCATACACAGCTTCTGGATACCGGCGCTGGCGGGAAAGCTCGACATGATTCCCGGGCGCACCAATCGCCTGCGCCTCGTAGCCGAACGGCCGGGCCAGTATCGCGGGCAGTGCGCCGAGTACTGCGGCGGGCCGCACGCCTTCATGGCGTTCTTCGTCGTCGCGCAGGAGCCCGAGGATTTCGAACGCTGGGCCGCACGGCAGCGCGAACCCGCACCGCTCTCGGAGGGTGATCGCGCCGGAAGCGGGCTGTTTCTCGCGCACTGCGCCGCCTGCCACACCATACGCGGCACGCCGGCTGAAGGGACGCGCGGGCCGGATCTCACGCATGTCGGAGGCCGCATCACGCTCGCGGCCGGCATGCTGCCCAACAACGCGGGCACGCTCGCGGGCTGGATCGCGTCCAGCCAGCATCTCAAACCGGGAAACCTCATGCCGTCCTTCCAGCATTTCAGCGGCGAGGAACTGCGCGCGCTGGCGCATTATCTCGAGAGCCTGAAGTAGATGAACCGGCCGGCTGCGCTGCCGAACCCGCTGCCGCGTCCTCCGGACGAATATGCGCGATTGAAGGCGATATGGCAGCCGCCGCGCGGCCTGCGCTTCATCACGGTCATCAACAACAACTATATCGGCGTGCTGTACGTGGGCGCCGCATTTCTCTTTTTCATACTCGCCGGCATTCTGGCGCTGCTGATGCGCACGCAGCTCGCGGTGCCCAACAACGATCTCGTCGGACCGGAGCTGTACAACCAGCTTTTCACCATGCACGGCACCATGATGATGTTCCTGTTCGCGGTGCCGGCGGTCGAGGCGATGGGCATATTGCTTCTGCCCAACATGCTCGGCGCGCGTGATCTGCCGTTTCCACGCCTGTCGGCGTACGCGTTCTGGGCCTACTTCATCGGCGGTCTCGTGTTTTTCTGCAGCCTCTTCTTCGGCCTCGCGCCCAAGGGCGGCTGGTTCATGTATCCGCCGCTCACGACGGAGACCTACTCGCCCGGCATCAACGAGGACTTCTGGCTGCTCGGGATCGGCTTCATCGAGATTTCCGCCATCGCGGGCGCGATCGAGATCATCGTCGGCATCCTGCGCACGCGCGCCCCGGGCATGACGCTAGCACGCATGCCGGTATTCGCCTGGGCGATGCTGGTATTCGCGCTGATGATCGTTTTCGCTTTCCCGGCGGTGATTCTTGCAACGCTGCTGCTCGAGCTGGAACGCGCATTTCACTGGCCTTTTTTCACCGCGGCGAAAGGCGGCGACCCGCTGCTGTGGCAGCACCTCTTCTGGTTTTTCGGTCACCCGGAGGTGTACATCATCTTCCTGCCCGCCGCCGGCATGGTGTCCATGATCGTGCCAACGATGGCGCAAACGCCGCTCGCGGGCTACAGGCTGGTCGTGCTCGCGCTGATCGCCACCGGCTTTCTCAGCTTCGGCCTGTGGGTGCACCACATGTTCGCCACCGGCATACCGAACGTGTCGCTCTCGTACTTCCAGGCGGCGAGCATGGCGGTCGCGATCCCGAGCGGCATCCAGTTTTTCGCGTGGATCGCCACCTTCGCGAAGGGGCGGATCCGCTTCGGCACGCCGGCGCTGTTCATACTGGGTTTTCTTTTCATCTTCCTGCTCGGCGGCCTCACCGGGGTGATGGTGGCAGTGGTGCCGTTCGACCTGCAGGTGCACGACACCTACTTCGTCGTTGCGCATTTCCATTACGTGCTGATCGGCGGCATGGTATTTCCGCTGTTCGCGGCGTTCTACTACTGGATGCCGTACACCAGCCGCCACGCGCTTTCCGAGCGGCTTGGACGCTGGGTGTTCGGTCTCATGTTCGTCGGCTTCAACGTCGCGTTTTTCCCCATGCACATCACCGGGCTCGCTGGCATGCCGCGGCGCGTCTACACCTATCAGGCCGGGCTGGGATGGGACGCGCTCAACATGATCTCGACCATCGGGGCGTTCATGATCGCGGTCGGCGTGCTCGTTTTCCTGATCGACGTCGCGCGCCGTTTCCGCATGGCCACGGAAGGAAACGCCGGCAACGTCTGGAACGCCGGCACGCTCGAATGGCTGCCGAACGGCAACTACTCCAGCCGCAGCATTCCGATCGTGACCGGTCGCGAGCCGCTGTGGGAGCAGCCGGGCCTCGCCAAAGACGTCGAGGAGGGCCGCTACTACCTGCCCGGGACGGCGACCGGGGGCCGCGAGACCATCATGACAAGCGCGGTGGATGCCCGCCCGCAATGGGTGTTGCGCATGCCGATGCCCGGATGGGCCCCGCTGGTCGCCGCCCTCTTCACTGCCGTGTTCTTCTTCATGCTGACCTTCAAGCTGGTGCTGCTCGCCATACCGTCCGGCATCATCGCGGTCGCCGCTCTGCTCCACTGGGGCTGGCAGCTCGACCCACCCGCCAACACCCCACCTGTCGATATCGGCGGGGGCTTGCGCCTGCCGCTCTACGCCACGGGCCCGCCGTCTCAAGCGTGGTGGGCGATGGTCCTGCTCATGTTGGTCGCCGCAGCGCTGTATGGCTGCGCGCTTTTTTCCTATCTGTATCTGTGGACGGTCTCGCCCGGAATGTGGCCGGATCCGGGCTCCTCGCCCCCGCTCGCATTCGGCATCACCGCTGCGGTACTGCTTGCAGCGAGCAGCGCAGCGGTCGCCTATGCCAACCGGGGAGTGCAGCGCAGCGGAAACTGCGCGGCGGTGCTATTTGCGGTTCCGGTCCTTATTGCCGCCAGCGTTGTGAACTTACTGGGTCTTCGTGCCCTCTCTCCACAGGAGAGCGCTTATGCAGCCATCGTTTACGCCCTGGTGTCGATCGACGCGTTCTTCGCCACGGTATCGGTCGTGCTGGCGCTGTTCGCCGTCGCACGCTGGTTTGCCGGGCGGCTCGATCGGGAACGGCGCGTCACGTTCGACAACGCGAGGCTGTTCTGGCATTACACCGTGGCCCAGACGATGGCCGGGTTGCTCATGGTCTACGGTTTTCCGCGACTGGTGAACTGACGAGCGTCGTAAAAATGATTGATGCCGCTCTGCCCCCATCCCCACCCCCGCCCCTCCCCCGCTTCGCAAGGGAGGGGAGATTCGTGGTGCATTTACACGAGGATCGATAGTGCACGCGCTGTGGATTTCGTCCGGCATTGTCGTATGGGCATTGCACTTCGCTGTTCTGTACGGGATGACCGCGCTCGCCTGCGCGCGCGGACAGGCCCACGCCGTGCCCTGGATCGTCGTTTTTGCCAGCGTCATCGCCGCCGCGGTTGCCGCCGGCATACTCGTAAAAGGCTATCGCGGACGTTCCGCGTTCATCGAATGGATGACGATGAGCGTGGCTGCACTCGCATTGATCGCCATCGCCTACGAAGCGGCGGCCGGGCTGCTCTCCCCGTTATGCGATTGACGCTCGTTGCGCTTCTGCTGCTGCTCTCCGCGTGCCGGGCCGACAAAACGGCGCCGGCACTCGATGGTGATCCCGAAAACGGTCGCCTGCTGCTGCGCCAGTTCGGCTGCGGCAGTTGCCACGAAATACCGAAGGTGGCGACAGCCCGGGGCAAGGTCGGGCCGCCGCTGGACGGGATCGCACGGCGCGTCTACGTCGCCGGCATCCTGCCGAACACGCCGGAGAACATGGCGTCCTTCATACGCGATCCGGAGAAGCACGCACCGCGCACCGCCATGCCGAACCTCGGTGTCACCGAAGCGCATGCCCGCGACATGGTCGCCTATCTCTACACGCTCAGATGAAAATCCTCGCGACGCTCGCCGTCCTGGCGCTGCTGGCAGGAGCCGGCGGCGCAGCCTTCGTGTGGAGCGGCGTGTACGACATTTCCGCGACCGACCAGCACCTGCCTCCCACTTACTGGCTGATTGAAAAAACGATGCGGCGGTCGGTGGCGCGGCGGGGCAACGACATCGCGGTGCCGCCGCTCGGCGCGCCGAAGCAGGTCGAGCGCGGGCTTGCGCTCTACCGCGCGCATTGCGTGCAGTGCCACGGGGCGCCCGGCGTCGCGCCGGAACCGTTCGCGCTCGGGTTGACGCCGCTCCCCGCACCGCTGGTTCAGACGGGACGCGAATGGTCGGCAGGCGAAATATTCTGGGTGGTGAAGCACGGCATCAAGATGACCGGCATGCCCGCCTGGAAATTTCGCATGAGCGAAGACGACATCTGGTCGGTCGTGGCGTTGGTGCAGCGGCTTCCCTACTTTTCACCGGACGGCTATGGCCGTACGGCCGCGCCGGAACTCGAGCCGCACGAGCATCGTGCAGAGGCCCATGCGCATGCAAGTACCGAACGCGGGCGCGTTGCGCTCCAGCAGTACGCGTGTGTGGCATGCCACCGCATCCCCGGCATAACGGGCCCCGAAGCCCGCGTCGGTCCGCCGCTTGCCGGCATCGCCTCGCGCACGATACTGGGCGGCGTGCTGCCCAATTCCCCGGACAACATGGTGCGATGGATACGCGAGCCGCAGCACGTAAGCCCGCTCACCGCGATGCCGGATCTCGGCGTCACCGAGCGCGATGCGCGCGACATGGCGGCTTACCTCGCAACCCTCAAGTAACAAGCACTCGAAAGGAGATCGGCATGCAAGCAAACGCAATCAAGTTCCTTATGTTGCTCGCGCTCACCGCGGGAGCCGTCACGACGCCCGCGCATGCCGCGGAGAGCGATCCCCGGCGCAACACATTACAGGCTATCGATCATGG
The DNA here is from genome assembly GCA_052389535.1 of Betaproteobacteria bacterium. Taxonomy (GTDB): domain Bacteria; phylum Pseudomonadota; class Gammaproteobacteria; order Burkholderiales; family SG8-41; genus DSOT01. The sequence goes on from JBQTHU010000247.1 coordinate 12,707, forward strand.
CATGCTGCCCGGCGGCCGTATCATCATCAGGGCCACCTTCACCCAACCGCTGGAACGGCTTCCGGGGCTGTTCCGAACGTATCATCCCCAAGTGAGCATCGCACTTGATTTTCCCGCAACCAGAGAGGCGATCTCCGACGATAGCCGGAAGCTTACCTTTCGCAACGTGCGCGACATCCGGGTGCTGCAGTCGGGCGACCTGGTCCGCGTGGTACTCCACCTCGACCAGCCCCTCATCCCCGAGATGTCGATCCACGGCCGCGCATTGTGGCTCACCCTGACGCCGTTCGAATCGCCGCGGCAGGATAGAGAACGCTGGTACATGCATGCCGCACCCTGACCTTACTTTCTCTTGGACATCACGATCGTAAACACCCCACCCAGGTAATCGAGAGAAAGAATCGCGTTGCCGGAGGCTTCCGAGAACACCTTGAAATCTATCTCCGCAGCGGGATCCGTGGTGATGATTTTGAGAACCTCGCCCGGCTTCATGGCGGCGAGAACCTTTTTTGCCCTCAGCAGGGGAATCGGGCAGTTGTAACCTCTTACGTCGATTTCCCTGGCGGCTTCGGCCATACGCGTTGACTCCTGGCAGCCCGCATCGCGCAGGAGTTGACAACGCCGGGCTGCATCAGAAAAGCGCGACTCCACGCTGAGTACCGGCACAGGAGGCGCGCGCTATGGCTGTTCAACCCGCGCTCGCGGGCTAGCGTGTTGATTGGCCGGAGTTCTGGCTCCCCGTCCCGCCGCCCGCGGCGGGCGCGCGTCCCGCTTCCCATTCGCTGCGGCTCAACTTGTAGTCCTTATTCCTGTCCCGCTTCTCGAAGTTCGACAACGCGTCCCTGTCGCTCGCCGCTTCGATCATGCTGAGAAACCCGTCATTGTTCCCATCGAGTTCAGAGAAGCTCTTACGAACCGATGTCGCGCCGCTGCCTCGATTCGCTGCTTGCGTATCCGCCTTCGTCCGCTCGGCGCCGGCTTGCGAGCGCAAATGCGGCGGAAGGCTGACCATCGCCTGCTGCGTTTCGAGGATCGCCTCGCGCGCTTCCCTTGCCGCTGCATTGCGTTTCGTGCCTGCTGGTTGCTCCGCCATGGCCTGTACCGCTTCGCGCAACTTCTGCGCCGCCTGCTGCAGGCGCTCCATCGACTTCGTATAATTGGGCAGCGCTTCCCTGCCCTCGCTCGTATACAGCTCGGGCGGCAGCAGAATCATCGCCTGCTGCGCGTCGAACAGCGCCTGGTGTGCCTGGCGGATCGCGGCATTGCGGCGTTCGCCTTCCGGCTGCTGTGCCATATTTTGGATCGCTTGTCGCAACCGCTGCGTCGCCTCCTGCAGGCGCGCCATGGAGTCCGCATAGTTGGGTGGCGGGGCATCGACCACGGAAAACGTGCCACCGCGATCACGCGCAGTGTCGGCGGCGAGCGCAGTCACCGAAGTGCCGCCAAGCGCGGCAGCGACCATCATGGCAAGCATATTGAGACGCATGAGAATCTCCTTTCGGAATAGGTTCACGCCGCTCATACGAAACGGCGTAGCTGGCGATCATATTTTGTATGCGGGCGACTTAAGCGCGTCTTAACGCGCTACGATCTACGAGCGATGTTGCCCTTTACCTGCATTCGCGCGCACTTTTGGCCCCGCGCGTTGTCGCAGGTGATGGCCGACGTGTCACAATCCGTTTCGTGCCACGGCGTACATCGCTTACAGAGATGATCTCCGATCCCCATCGCCGCCGCATGTGGTCGCGCGCGGTGTTGCTCAAGTACTGGTCGATGCAACTGCCCGCGATAGTCATCACATTGGTGATCGCGGCTGCGATCGCGCAACACTTCGACTGGCCGCACTGGGTGGTGGCCGCCGCCGTCGCCGCGTGGGTGGTGAAGGACGGTTTGCTCTACTTTCTGGTCTGGCGGGCCTACGACCCCGATTACCCGATACCGTTTCCCTATCGCATGGAAGGCGCCACCGGCGTCGCGGTCGATCGCATCGAGGGAACGGGAACCGTACGGGTGTGGGGTGAGTTCTGGCGCGCGGAGCTGCCTCCGCACGGCCGGCACATCGCCGTGGGCCAGAAGGTGCGCGTCACCGCCCGCCGTGGCCTCACCCTTGTCGTCGAAGCTGTGGATGCATAGCGCGAACGCATACCCTGCCGATTAAATCGAAAGTTGCATAGAGGACACCATGCTGATTCAGATCAATACCGACAACCACATTGAAGGCTCGACCGATCTCGCCGCCCGCGTGGAGCCGCCCATCGCGGCCGCGCTGGAGCGCTACGCCGACAGGGTGACGCGCATTGAAGCGTACTTCAAGGACCGCAACAGCCACAAAGGAGGCGCCGTTGACAAGGAGTGCACGCTCGAAGCACGGCTGGCTGGACTCGAGCCGATCGCGGTGAGCGATCTGGCACCCACGCTCGACGTCGCGTTGGACGGCGCGCTCGACAAGCTGGTCACCGCGATCGAGCATGCGGCGCGCCGCGCCGGGAAATCACGGCGGCAAGGCATCGGGGGAGACTGACCCAGATTCTGCATGCGAGCGACTTAAGCTGCCTCTTAACGCCACGGTTCCAGCATGCTGGGGTCGGCTAAGTTGCATCCGGCGCCTGCTCGATCTGCCGGCGCGTGAGGGACACCACGACTTCCTTGTCGCTCCAGTCAACATATTGGATGGCGCTCGGCGGAATTTTCACCTTCCGTCCAGGGAGCCAGTTGCGGGTATCGACGACCACGTCGCAGACCGCCCAGTTCGCGTCATCGATGATGAAATCCTCCACGTGTCCGATGTCGCCGTCCTCCGCGCTGATGTGGTAACCCACAACCTCGGCGCCGCTGCGCAGGCGAGATTCTTCCGCTCGGCGCTTGACGAGATCCATCTGTTCCGCCTCTTTGCGTTCGGTCACCGGCCCTGCGATGCCCTGCACCGGCGAGGGAATGCCCGCGGGATAAGGCCCGGTCCAATAGTACGGATAGCCGTAGTACCGGGCATGAGCCTCCTCGTACAGGCGCGAGGCGGGGGGCTGCTCATCGGACGAAGGCGACCGCTCCACCTGTTCGCGCGTAAGGTCCACGGCGATCTGGTGCTCGCCGGACGGCTTCCTGCCGATCGAAGCCGGCGAAATAAGTACCTCCCTACCGGGCAGCCATTTGCCGGTGTCCACGACAAGATAGCGCACGGCCCAGCATTCGTCGTCGAAGTAAACGTCCTTCACCGAACCGATCTCGCCATCGCGGGCCACCAGCGCGTCGCCTTTGATGTCTCGCATTGCTCTCTGAAGCATGAACGGCCTCCTTCCACGAAACGGTCGATCGTAAGGCGCTCACGCTTAAGCGACCCTTAACGTCCCGCCGACCGCACTTTTCGCACCGCGCGCGATTCGATGCAGCGTGAACCCGGCGCGCGTTTGCCTGACGAATAGGCTTGTCACTGGAGGCACACGAAAATGGCGACCTCAACTCCTATCGGAAAACTGCGGTGGGCAATCGCGGAGGGCTATATTCCCGCGCACAGCACCGGTTCCAGCCGGCAGCTTCGCAGCCACGAAACCGCCTGCCTGTTGAATGCAGGACATACCGATGCGCATGTCGACATCACGATTTACTTCAGCGATCGGGAACCGGTCGGCCCTCACCGCGCAACCGTGCCGGCACGCCGGACGCTGCATCTGCGCTTCGACGAACTGGGCATTCCAGCCGATACGGATTACGCCAGCTTAATCGAATCAGACGTTCCGATCGTGGTGCAGCACACGCGCCTGGATTCGCGCCAGGCGAAGCTGGCGTTGATGACAACCCTCGCCTACGCCAGCGACTGACGCACCGCGTGACAAAACGTGATCGACGCGGTTTTTGCGTCGACCGACTCACACCAACGGTTTCAAATTTCAACCGCCGATGCGGATCAGCGCGAGACCGGTCTGGGGATCGTGCACCCGCTGCAGGTATGCCGGAGATTCGGTAAGAATGACCTCCAACGTGGGTCTCACCTTCGCGGCAAGCAGGTGCCCGCCGCACGCGGCACCATCACGCCGCCCGAGAACGACATGCGCGTGCACCTTCCTTCGATTCTGTTCGTCCACCGCGATATCGCCCACCAGCGCCAGGACCTCGGTCTGTTCCGTGACCGGGATGCGTTCGTATTCCTTTTTACTCCACTGGAAGTAGCCCAGCGTCGCCTCGCTAAAGGCGCCGATCGCCGTAAATCCGGAGGCGGTCAGATTCTGCTGCTCGGCGAATTGCGTCAAACCGCTAACGGGATCTTCACCGATATCGAACACCACGGCGAATACCCGGCCGTGCGATTCGTTGAGTACCTTCGCTCGCATACAGCTCTCCAAACCTTGTTTGGCAGCATCCGGCGCCGCTGGTTCGTTATGAGCGAGGCATGCGCGCTTCAGGCCACCAGGACCTCGGCGAGATGCAGCGCCTTGCGCCCCGTTGTGTGCGCGAGCTGCTCACGGCAACTGAAGCCGTCGGCGATGACGAGGGTTTCGCCGTCAGCCTGACGCACTGCCGGCGCTAGCACCCGCTCGGCACAGCGCATCGAAACCTCATATTTTTCGCGCTCGAATCCGAACGAGCCCGCCATGCCGCAGCAGCCGGAATTCAGTACTTCCGGCTCCATCCCAAGCCGCTTCAGAACTTGCACCTCGTCGTCCATGCCGATCACCGATTTGTGATGGCAGTGGCCGTGCACGATCGCGCGGCCATTGCGGCGGAACGGAAACTGGGGCGCCTGCTGCGCCAGAAATTCTGAGAGGTGCAGCGTCTGCACGGCAAGGCGCTTGGCCTGCTCATCGAATGGAAACAGTTCGAGAAGCTCGACCCTGAATACCGATACGCACGCCGGTTCCAGCCCGATGATCGGTGTGCCCTTACGGATGTCTGCATCCAAGGTGTCGAGAATTTCCGCGAGGTAACGCTTCGCGCGCTTCAACATGCCGAATTCGTACAGGGCGCGGCCGCAGCAGACTGGCTTGGGCGGTATGCGCACACGGCAGCCGGCCGCGCCCAGCGCCTGCGCCGCGGATCGAAGTACCCAAGGTTGAAAGTAATTGTTGAAGGTGTCCGGCCACAGTATCACGTCCTTTCCCTCTCCTTGCGCGCGAAACTCCCGCGTGAAAGGCATGTCGGCGTACGGCGTCACGCGGCGCTGCGGCGCGATACCGGTCAGACGCTTGGCCAGCGCACTGTTGGCGATCGAATTGGAAAGCCGCGGCACGAGAGAAGCGAGCCTGGACCAGCGATCGATGAGCCCGAAAGCATACGCATTCGCCGGGCGCAATCTGCCTTCATAGTAATGTGACATGAACTCCGCCTTGTAGGTCGCCATGTCCACCTTCACCGGACACTCGCTGCGGCAGCCCTTGCAGGAGAGGCAAAGATCGAGCGCCTCCTTGACCGCGGGACTTTTCCATCCGGCGTCGATTGCGTCGCGGTTCAGCATCTCCCACAGCAGGCGCGCGCGCCCGCGCGTGCAATGCATCTCCTCTCCGGTGGCCATGTAGCTCGGGCACATGGTTCCGTCCCGTTTGCGACATTCGCCAACGCCCACGCAACGCAGCATCGCGCGGGGAAAGTTGCCGCCATCGCCGGGGTAACGGAAATGCGTATCAACCGCCGGCGGATCGTATGTGGTGCCGAGACGCAGCCGCTCGTCGGCACGGAGGCTTTCGACGAGCTTGCCGGGATTCATCTTGCCGTCCGGATCCCAGATCGCCTTGAATTCGCGAAACGCCTGGACGAGTCGATCGCCGAACATGATGGGCAGCAGTTCCGCCTTGGATTGCCCGTCGCCGTGCTCGCCGGAAATCGAGCCGCCCAGGCTCGTTACGGTTTCCGCCGCTTCGCGTATGAAGCGCCGGAAAGTCGCAATCCCTTGCGCACTTTGAAGATCGAAATTGATCCGCGTATGTACGCAGCCTTCACCGAAATGTCCGTACAAGTCGCCGTCGTAACCGTACTTGTCATAGAGTTCTCGCAGTTTTCGCAGGTATACACCCAGGCGCTCCGGAGGCACCGACGAGTCCTCCCAGCCTTCCCAGGTGAGAGGTTTGTTGGGCACGTGCGCTGTCGCGCCGAGACCGGATTCGCGCACCTTCCAGATTTCTTGCTGCTCGTGGCAATTCTCGAACAGTCGCATGGATTTCGTCTTGCCTTCCAGCGCCGCCATCGCCCTGTTTGCGTTCGCCGCCGCTTCTTCGCGCGTCGCACCGCCGAACTCGACCAGCAGCCAGCCGCGCCCCCGGGGCAGCAGTGCGACCTTATTCGGATGCATGCCCAGCGCGCGCATGTCGGAAATGAGCCGGTCATCCATGCCTTCGAGCGCGATCGGATGCTGGCGCATGACCTCGGGCACATGGTCGCCCGCCTCGTAGACGCTCTCGTACCCGAGCACCAGCAACACCCGCTCCTGCGGACTTTTCACCAGACGCAGTTTCGCTTCGAGCAGCACGACGCACGTGCCCTCCGAACCCACCAGCGCGCGACCGATGTCAAAACCGTTCTCGGGCAGGAGCTGCCCCAGGTTGTAGCCGGAGACGCGCCGCGGAATATGAGGAAAGCGGCGGCGGATCTCATCGCCATAACGGTCGCGCAGGCGTCGGAGACTTTCGCCGATCCATTCCGAATCGATGGAAGATCCCTCGACGTGAAGCCGCTCGCCGCGGTACGTCAGGACCTCCAGCCCCAGAACATTCTGCACAGTCGTTCCGCCCATCACCGAATGCGGCCCGCACGAGTTGTTGCCGATCATGCCGCCGAGCGTATTGTGGTTGTGGGTGGCTGGGTCCGGTGCGAAAGTCAGGCCGTGCGCTTCGGAGGCATCGCGCAAGTCGTCCAGCACCACGCCCGGCTGCACACGAGCGAACCGGCGTCCCGGATCGATCTCGATGATACGGTTGAGGTACTTCGTGAAGTCGATCACCACCGCGGCGTTGCAGCACTGGCCACAGAGGCTCGTGCCGCCGCCGCGCGGCAGAATCGGTGCACCGTGCTCGCGGCACAACCGCACCGTCTCGACTACGTCCTCGACGGTGCGCGGAATGACCACGCCGACAGGAACCTGTCGATAATTGGAAGCGTCGGTCGCGTAAAGCACACGCGATCCTTCATCGAAGCGCACTTCGCCCGTGATACGCCCCGTCAGCGAGCCGGCGAGCGCTGTAGTCTGTTCAGGACGCATAGCGCCTCGCATCGCATGCCCTGAAGTCAAGACCCAGTCCCGGACGCTCGTACTCTGGTGCAATGAACCCGTTCCTCGGTTCCGGAGCGCCGTCGAAGAGCATGCGTTCGATACGAACGTGATCATGGAAGTATTCGAGATGCACTGCGCGCTGCGCGGCGCAGCAGGCCGCAACATGGAGAGCGGGTGCGCAGTGACTCGACAGCGGCACGCCAAACGCATCGGCAAGCACCGCTGCAGCCATGAAACCGGTAATTCCCCCGCAGCGTGTCGCATCCGCCTGCAGCACATCGATCGCCTGCGCTTCGAGCATGCGGCGGAAGTAGAAAAGATCGTATCCGTACTCGCCGGCGGTGATCGCCATCCCGGCCGGTGCCCGGTCACGGAGCAGGCGCAACCCCGCCAGATCATCGGAAGAAACGGGCTCTTCGAGCCAGCTTACCTGCTGCGCCGCGAAGCGTTCCGCGAAATGGAGCGCCTGCTTGCGGCCATACGCGCCGTTGGCATCCACGAAGAGTTCGACTTCGTTTCCGATCGCCCTACGCGCGCTATGCACCCGTTCCGCATCTTGCGCGCAATGCCTGCCTACCTTCATCTTGACGCGCGCTATGCCCGACTCCACCCACTCGGCGAACTGGGCCTGAAGCTGTCCGACGGAGTAACTCGTGAAGCCGCCGCTACCGTAGACCGGAATCGCGGGACGGACTTGGCCGAGCAGCGCTGCCAGCGAGCATCCCAGAAGCTTCCCTTTCAAGTCCCACAGCGCGACGTCCACCGCCGATATCGCCATCGATGCAACGCCCGGCCGGCCGAGATTGCGCACCGCCGCCCACATCGCATCGAAGGCATGAGGAATCGCCACCGCATCGCGCCCTGCAACCAACGGCAACAGTCGGTCGCGTATGAGCAGTGCGGTCGATGTGTCGGCATACGTATAGCCCAGACCTTGAACGCCGCCCGCATCGAGCTGCACGACCACGAGCGTGGTCGATGACCATTCGAGCGTGCCATCGGATTCCGGCGCGTCGGTGGGAATCTCGTACGCACGCACCGAGCCGCCGGTGATCTTCGCATCGCGTGGCAAGCTGTGACCCTTTCCTGCGTCTGCTGCATGCAGGGTGAACGGCTCGTTCACCGCGGCGGAAATACCCCGTCCCACCACTCCTTCGCCGAGGCAACCACCATCCGCAAGGAATCCGGATCGCGCTTGATGAGCGCAGAGAGGTAGCCCTTTGCCTGTTCGTAACTGATATGCGGAGGCAGCGGCGGCACGTTGGGATCGGTCACCATTTCGACGACCGTCGGCCGGTCGGCCGCGAGCGCACGCTCCCACGCCGGTGCAATGTCGTCTGGGCAATCGACGCGAATGCCGCCCAGCCCCAGCATGCGTGCATAGAGCGCGTACGGAAAGTCGGGGACCACCTGGGAGGCTTCGAACTTCGGATCCCCCTGCATGACGCGCTGCTCCCAGGTGACCTGATTCAGGTCGCCGTTGTTGAGCACCATCACCGTAAGCCGTGGGTCGCCCCATTCGCGCCAGACCTTGGCGATGGTCACGAGCCCGTTGATGCCGTTCATCTGCATCGAACCGTCGCCGAGCAGCGCGATGACGGGCCGCTTCGGGTGCGCGTATTTCGCGGCGATGGCGTAGGGCACCGCCGGACCCATGGTCGCGAGACCGCCGGAAAGCGAGGCCATCATGCCGCGACGGATTTTGAGATCGCGCGCATACCAGTTGGCTGCCGAACCGGAATCGCAGGTGAGTATGCAGCCCTCGGGCAGGCGCGGCGAAAGCTCCCAGAACACGCGCTGGGGATTGATGGGCTTCGCTTCATTCATCGCGCGCGCCTCCAGCACCCGCCACCATTTCTCGACAGCGGTCTCGATCTGCTGCCGCCAGCGCCGATCCCTCTTTCTTCTTAGGTGAGGAAGCAGCGCAGCCAGCGTCGCTTTACTGTCGCCCTCGAGGGTCACTTCCATCGGGTAGCGCAGATTCAGCATGCGCCCGTCGATGTCGATCTGAACGCCGCGCGCCTGCCCTTCTTCCGGCAGGAATTCCGAATAAGGGAACGACGAGCCCACCATGAGCAGCGTGTCGCAGGTGGTCATCAGGTTCCAGCTCGGTGTCGTTCCGAGCAATCCAATCGCACCCGTGACGAACGGAAGATCGTCGGGCACGGCGGCCTTGCCGAGCAGCGCCTTCGCCACTCCGGCGTTCAACGTTTCCGCGACCTCGATCACTTCATCGGTCGCATGCAGTGCGCCGGCGCCCACCAGCATCGCCACACGCTCACCGGCATTGAGCACATCGGCGGCGCGTTGCAGCGCGGTTTTCGGCGGCACGCGCGCCTCGCGAATCTCTCCGATGCCGGTATGCACCGTTCCGTGCTTGCGGGGAGGTGTGGGCACAGCGTCCAGTTCCTGCACATCGTTGGGAAAAATGAGGCATGTGACCGTGCGCTGATCCCGCGCGATTCGCACGGCGCGGTCAACGAGGTGACGCACTTGTGCCGGAGTGGTCGCCATGTGCACGAACTCGTGGGCGACGTCCTTGAAGAGCGAGATGAGATCCACTTCCTGCTGGTAGTCACCCCCTAGCGCAGCACGCTTCTGCTGTCCCACGATCGCCACTACGGGCTGATGGTCGAGCTTTGCATCGTAGAGGCCGTTGAGCAGATGAATCGCGCCCGGCCCTGAGGTCGCAAGGCAGACGCCGACTTCCCCGGTAAATTTTGCATGAGCGCACGCCATGAACGCGGCAAGCTCTTCATGGCGCGCCTGCACGAACTCAATGCGGCCCGAGGCGCGATCCAGCGCCCCCATGATGCCGTTGATGCCGTCGCCCGGGTATCCATATATTCGGTACACGCCCCATTCCACCAGGCGTTGCAGAAGAAAATCGCTAACGGTCGCCATACGAGGCTCCTTCGAATCGAGGTTCCTCAATCATCATCCACAACAGATTGACTGAGGCCGAGTCGTTGGGACCAACGCGAGCCCGGAAAAATCCTGAATTATCGTGTTGAGCGCTCGGGGTTCCCTCCGGCGCTGCCGGCACCATCGGCAGCCGGCGCCTGCCCGGATTCCCACTCGGAACGGCGTAGTTGGGCGGCGGCACATCGACCACGGAGAACGTGCCACTGCGATCACGCGCGGTGTCGGCGGCGAGCGCAGTTCACGAGGTACCGCCAAGTGCAGCGGCGACCATCATGGCGAGCATATTGAGGCGCATGGAGATCTCCTCACAATAGACATGATGCGCCCTGCCGACTTAAGCCGCCCTTAAACACGCCAGAACCGAGGTCGGGATAGAGATTGGCTTGAGTTTGTCTAAGCTGGGACTGTGCAAACTTGATCGCGCAGATTCAAAATTCCCGAACGAAAGGAAATGTCATGCAACGAAGCCGCAGAGCCCTGCTTAGCACCGCGGTTGCACTCTTTGGCTCAGCTTATATTACCGCCTGTGCTCCACTGGTTCGCGTTCCGGACGACGATGTGATCACTGCGCGCGTGAAGAGTGCGCTGGGACGCACCGTCCCGGCGAGCGCGATAGACATCGCCGTAACGACGCAAGAGGGCGTGGTGCGGCTGTCAGGTCCGGTAACTTCGCACAACGCAGCGGACCGCGCCGTCGTGGCTGCGCGAAGCATCGAAGGCGTCAAGGCGGTCCACAGCGACCTGCAGGTTGTTGCGCTGGCCCCCCGCTGATTTATGGAGCCGGTGTGCGGATGCCTATTAGAGTCGCGCGCCGGCGCTTAGCCCCTGAGCGCGCTGCTATTTCTTGCCGCTGCCAGACGCCGGAGAGCCGGCAGCCGGCGCGCTCTTACTCCATGCTTCGTATTCCGAACGGCTGAGCCGGCCATCCTTATTGGCGTCAAGCTGTTCGAACCGCGACTTGGCGTCGGCGTCTGCTGCGGCTTCGATGCGATTGATCGTGCCATCGCCGTCCTTGTCGAGTTTCGAAAACGCTTCCTTCTTCGCTGCGGTGGTGCTCGCGCTGGTGCCACCTGCCCCGCTCTTCTGCGCATCAGCGTAAGCCGGAAATGCAGCAATTGCGAACAGCGAAACGCCAAAGATGATGGGTTTGATCGATCTCATGTCGGTCTCCGTGCTCGTCTATTTGCGCAATTCGGGCGGCAGATTGATCATCGCCTGCTGCGTTTCGAGCAGGGCTTCGCGCGCCTGATCCATCGCCTCGTTACGCCGGGGCCCTGCCGGCTGGTCCGCCATCGCCTGCACCGATTCGCGCAATTTTTGGGCCGCCTCCTTCAAGCGCGCCATCGAGTCGGTGTATCCAGTACCTGATCCGCCGTCGGCGGAACTCAGACGCAGTTCGGGAGGCAGTTGTATCATCGCACTCTGCGTGTCACGGAGCGCGGCATGCGCTGCCTTGATGGCATCGTTGCGCCGCGGTCCCGCGGGTTGATCGGCCATCTCCTGTATCGATTTGCGCAATCTGTCCGCCGCCTGCTTCAGCCGCTCCATCGACTTGGTCTGGTTGGGATCGTCCGCTGAGACGACGCCGGTTCCTCGGGTGGCGCTGTCGGCTTTCTGTTGTGCCTGTGCAAAAGGCGCTATCGCTCCGCACAGCGTTCCGGACAGGGCGATCACGAAAAGTCGCTTGGGCATAACGGACCTCCTCGAAATATAGGCTTGGCTTCTGTATGCAAATTGCGTGCCGCACGTTTGCCCGGCGGCATGAGGCGGCCGGCATGCGAACCGGTAGGCAAGAAATGCAAGGTGCGTGCAAAAACTACGTCGCTCCTCTTTATTCGCCGCTTTATCGGCGCCGTACGCGGGAGGCGCACCGGAGAGACCAACGTGCATTCCCCGTACTCGACGCCACAAAATCGTCGGTCTCGTGTCTGTGGAGGATGTACGCGCCGTCCCGCGCGAAAGAACGCCGCGTTGTGCGTGTCCAGGACATCATGAATGAGCGGAGCAGCCGGGCACCGTGGCGCTCGAAGAAGGCCGCGCCGAAGCCGCCCATCGCTATCGATATGATGCTAACGGCGAACCCGAGACTTGACCGCTGGGTCAGCCAGCAGGATTCGCAGCCGACTTTGCTGCCATGGTATCCATGATAGTTGATGCGCACGCCTCTGCCACCGCGGGGCGGTATTCTTCGCTAACGCTGGCGACCCATCCAGCCTCGGCGACAAAGTCCGCGCGCAGCCAAGACGACTCCTGCTTTAGGAGCACGAGCTGTTTCGGCTGCTGCTGCGCCTTGGCAACGCAGAGTGGCGTAAATGCTTTGACGATAGCCATTTCGGCACTTGTCTCAGCCATCTCTCTGGCCGTTCCACCCGTTACCCAGCCACCCCAAACGAAACCGATGGCCATTGCAGCAATCGCGCCGCAGATCGCGCCCCATATTGCGGGCTCTACCGATGCTTGTATCTTCATCGTGGACCTCCGACTCTTCGATCCCGTGCACAGAGTGTGCATGAATCATTATTAAGACAAACTTAAGAGGCGTTTCGACACTCGTGAAAAAGGACCGATCCCTTGGCTTGCCGCGGCCAGCGGTGCAGCGACTGGCGCTATTGCGAAGCGGGGATGTAGAGCGTCTGATGTGCGACCCGGCCCAGCCTTAAGGTCACCATCGCTGGCCGGCAGTCGAGTGTTTTGAGATCGAAGCCGGCTTTTACACGGTATTCCATTCTGGCGGCATCGTTCCCATCGCTGTCGATGATGCGCGCAGCCGCCTGATAGGGTCCGCCTTCGGTCACGGGTTTCCTGCAAGCGTCCCAATCCAGGGAAAACTCATGATTTGGATGGGTTCCTCGGTATACGATTTCCGCCAC
>JBQTHU010000248.1:0-1888 GCA_052389535.1 Betaproteobacteria bacterium
CGCGAGAGATGCTGACGCGTGTCCGGTCCCGGCACCCGGATGCGCGCATCGACGGCATCCTGGTGCAGCGCATGGAGCAGGGGCTCGCCGAAGTCATCGTCGGCTACCGGCGCGACCCGCAGGCGGGCCCGCTCGTGATGCTCGGCATCGGTGGCGTGCTGGCGGAGATCTATCGCGATATCGCGCTGCGTCTCGCGCCGGTCGGCATCGAGCAGGCGCTCGGCATGATCGAGGAGGTGAAAGGGCTCGCGATGATACGCGGCTTTCGCAACATGCCGCGCGGTGACCTTCCCGCGCTCGCAGACGCGGTGAGCGCTTTCTCGCGCCTCGCGGCGATCGCGGACATCCAGGAAGCGGAGATCAATCCGCTGATCGTGAAACGCGAGGGCGAAGGCGTCGTCGCGGTGGACGGGCTTATCATCAGGACCGCGGGTGCGGCGGCCGAGCCGGCGTCCGCCGCCTGATCGGAGAAGCGCCATGTTGCTGGAGAAAATTGCCGATTACGCCATCCTGGAGCAGACTTCGACGCTGCCGCAAAATGTCGTGCACCATGCCAAGCGCGCGGTCATTGACTGGTATGCGGCGCTGCTGCCCGGCAGCGTCGTCACACCGGCGACGCTGCTCGAGCAGGCGCTCGCGGAAGATCTCGACCGCGGCCGGGCGCGTCTTGCCTCGGGCCGGCGCGCCACCCTGCGTGCCGCCGCGCTCATCAACGGCGCGGCCTCGCACGCGGTCGAATTCGACGACATCTACCGCGATGCCGGCTACCACCCCGGCAGCCCGACCATTTCCGCCGCGCTCGCCGCCGCCCAGGCCCACGGCGTATCGGGCGAGGCGTTCCTGCGCGGGGTGATCGTCGGCTACGAAGTCTCGACGCGGATCGGCGAAGCGGTCATGCCATCGCATTACGCGTACTGGCATACCACCGGCACGGTCGGCAGTTTCGGTGCCGCGGCGGCGGTCGCCACGATACTCGGATGCCATCGCGCGCAGTTCATGCACGCGCTCGCGACGGTGGGCACGTTCGCCGCCGGCCTGCAGCAGGCGTTTCGCTCGCAGGCGATGAGCAAGCCACTCCATGGCGGGCATGCGGCCGACGCCGGCGCCCTCGCCGCCATGGCAGCAGCGAAAGGCGTGACCGGGGCACTCGATATCCTGGAGGGCGAAGTCGGATTCGGAGCCGCGATGAGCAAGAATCCCGACTGGGGGAAGGCCACGCGGGGTCTCGGCGACGACTACCACATCGTGCACATGACGTTCAAGAACCACGGCTGCTGCGGACACACGTTTCCGTCGATCGACGGCGCGCTCGTGCTCAAAGAGCGCCATCGCATCGACTACCGCGACGTCCGCAAAATCCGCCTCGCGACGTACAAGGCGGGCCTCGACATCATCGACAACGCAGCACCGGAAGGGGGGTACCAGGCGAAATTCAGTCTGCAGTACGTCGTCGCTCATGCGCTGGTGCACGGCAGCGTGCGCCTGAACGCCTTCCTTCCCGAGCGACTCGGCGATCGGGACGTGCGCACGCTGATGCAGAAGATCGAATGCGTGGCCGACGCCGAGCTCTCCAAGGGTTATCCGACGCAGCGGGCGGCGCAGGTCGAGATCGAGATGAACGACGGCCGCAAGTACGCGCATTTTCAGCCGACGCGCAAGGGCGATCCCGAAATGCCGCTGACCGACGGGGAACTCAATGACAAATTCATCGAACTGGCGGTGCCGGTCATCGGCGGGCCGGCAACACGCGAACTGCTCTCGCAACTGCGGGCACTCGACACTCTGAAACACTGCGATTTCGATTACGCCGGCGCGCCCACGCGCGCCGCGGTATAGGAGAGACGAATGGCCGACGCAAGCTTGCCGCTCAGTCGCTATACGGTGCTCG
>JBQTHU010000249.1:0-3696 GCA_052389535.1 Betaproteobacteria bacterium
CTGCTGGAGGAACTTTCGGTCGCGATGGCCGACGCATCGATATGCGGGCTCGGGCAGGCAGCGCCCAACCCGATCCGCTGCGTGATGAAGTATTTTCCGAAGGAAGTGTCGTGAGCGGTGCGCTAACGGCGGCTTCAAGGTAGAGCGATGACTGCGACGAGCAAACAGGAATTGGCGGCGATGCCGGTGGAGTTCAAGCTGAACGGCCGGGACGTGATCGCCTATGGCGACGAGACCATCATCCAGGCGGCGAAGCGTCACGGCGTGGACATTCCCCACCTCTGCTACAAGGAAGGGATGCGCCCGGACGGCAACTGCCGGGCCTGCATGGTCGAGATCAAGGGCGAGCGCGTGCTGGCGGCGTCGTGCTGCCGCAAGCCGACCGCCGGCATGGAGGTGATCTCCAACAACGACCGCGCGCTCGCGTCGCAGAAGATGGTGCTGGAACTGCTCCTGTCCGACATGCCCGCGCAACGCCACACGCTGCACTCGGAACTGGACCACTGGGCGCAGCAGCTCAAGCTCGGCAAGCCGCGCTTCGCCCCGCGCCACCAGCCGGCGGCGGATCTCTCGCATTACGGCATCGCAGTCAACCTCGACAACTGCATCCAGTGCACGCGCTGCGTGCGCGCCTGCCGCGAAGAGCAGGTGAACGACGTCATCGGCTACGCCTTCCGCAGCGAACACTCCAAGATCGTGTTCGATCTCGACGACCCGATGGGCGACTCGACCTGTGTGGCGTGCGGCGAATGCGTGCAGGCGTGCCCGACGGGGGCGCTGATGCCGGCGCGCGGCGTAGGCCTGATCGAGCCCGACAGGCAGGTGCACTCGGTTTGCCCGTATTGCGGCGTCGGCTGCCAGTTGACCTACAACGTCAAGGACAACCGCATCCTCTACGTCGACGGGCGGGATGGCCCGTCGAACCATGGGCGGCTCTGCGTCAAGGGACGCTATGGATTCGATTACGTGCACCACAAGCAGCGGCTCACCAAGCCGCTGATCCGCAAGCCGGGCGTGCCGAAGCATGCCGACTTCACGATGAATCCGGCGAACCCGCTCGAGTATTTCCGCGAGGCGACCTGGGACGAGGCGCTCGATCTGGCGGCGGGCAAGCTGCGCGCGATCCGCGACGCGCACGGCAAGCATGCTCTGGCCGGCTTCGGTTCCGCGAAAGGCACCAACGAGGAGGCCTATCTGTTCCAGAAGCTGGTGCGCACCGGCTTCGGCAGCAACAACGTCGATCACTGCACGCGGCTGTGCCACGCCTCCAGTGTCGCGGCGCTGATGGAGGGCGTCGCTTCCGGCGCGGTTTCGAACCAGGTGAACGACGTCGCGCGCGCCGAGGTGATCTTCCTGATCGGCGCGAACCCGGTTTCCAACCATCCGGTCGCGGCGACCTGGATCAAGAACGCGGCAAAGAGCGGCGTGAAGCTGATCTATGCCGACCCGCGGCGCTCGGAGCTGTCGCGCCACGCGCATTACATGCTGCAGTTCAAGCCCGACACCGATGTCGCGCTGTTGAACGCCATGATGCACACCATCGTCCACGAAGGGCTGGTCGACGAGGACTTCATCAAGAGCCGCACCATCGGCTACGACGAGCTGAAGAAGAACGTCGAAGGCTACAGTGCCGAAGCGATGGCGCCGATCTGCGGCGTGCCGGCTGACACGATCAAGGAAGTGGCGCGGCTCTTCGCAAAAGCGAAGGCGGCGATGATCCTGTGGGGCATGGGCATCTCGCAACACGTGCACGGCACCGACAACGCGCGCTGCCTGATCGCGCTGTGCATGATGACCGGCCAGATCGGCAAGCCGGGCAGCGGACTGCATCCGCTGCGCGGCCAGAACAACGTGCAGGGCGCCTCCGACTCGGGGCTGATCCCGATGGTGTTTCCGGATTACCAGCGCGTGGACAACGCCGAGGCGCGGGCGCGCTTCGAGAAGCTGTGGGGCACGACGCTCGATCCGAGGCCCGGGCTGACGGTCGTCGAAATCGTGCACGCCGTGCTCGAGGGCGAGATCAAGGGCATGTACATCATGGGCGAGAACCCCGCGATGTCCGACCCCGACGCCCACCATGCGCGCGAAGCGCTCGCGAAGCTGGAGCACCTCGTGGTCCAGGAGATCTTCCTCACCGAGACCTGCTATTACGCGGACGTGATCCTGCCGGCGACGGCATGGCCCGAGAAGGATGGAACGGTCACCAACACCGACCGCATGGTGCAGCTCGGACGCAAGGCGCTGGAGCCGCCCGGGGAGGCGCGCGAGGATCTCTGGATCATCCAGGAAATCGCGCGCCGCATGAGCCTGCCGTGGAATTATTCCGGGCCGGCCGATGTGTTCGACGAGATGCGCAAGGGGATGAACTCGATTGCGGGCATTACATGGGAGCGGCTGGAAGCGGAGAGCTGCGTCACCTATCCCTGCGAGAAGGAAGGCGACCCCGGAGAGCCGGTGGTGTTCGTGGACCGGTTTCCGACGCCCACCGGCCGCGCGAAGCTCGTTCCGGTGGATATCATTCCCGCGGCGGAGCAGCCCGACCGCGAGTTTCCGATGGTGCTCATCACCGGTCGCCAGCTCGAGCATTGGCATACCGGAGCGATCACCCGCCGGGCCGCCGTGCTCGATGCGATCGAGCCCGATCCGGTGGCCTCGCTGCATCCGCTCGACCTCGATGCCATCGGCGCGAAGCCGGGGGACGTCATTACCGTCGAGTCCCGCCGCGGCATCATCTCGCTCTATGCGCGCGCCGACGACGGCACGCCCCGCGGCGCGGTGTTCATTCCATTCTGCTACTACGAGGCCGCCGCGAACCTGCTGACCAATCCCGCGCTCGATCCGTTCGGCAAGATACCCGAGTTCAAGTATTGCGCGGTGAAAGTCATGAAGGGCGGAGAGCTCATGCCGCGTTCGACCTACGGCGGCGGGCAGGCGCTGCGCGCGCTGGAATCCACGTGAATCGACGTGTTGAAAGCGCGGTGAGGTGAGAGCGATGGACGCGCTCGAAATGCTGCTCACGCGCGATTCGGCGGTGCGGCTCGAACCGCCGGGTCCGGACCCGGCAGCGCTGGACCAGATCTTTCGCGCCGCACTGCGCGCGCCGGATCACGGCCGGCTGCGCCCATGGCGGTTTGTCGTGATCGCCGACGCGCAGCGCCAGCGCTTCGGCGACGTGCTGGCTGCATCGCTCAAGCAGCGCGATCCCGGAGCGTCGCCCGATTCCCTCGCGCGCGAGTGCCAGAAAGCATTGCGCGCGCCGGTCATCGTGGTGATCGCCGCGCAGATCAAACCGAGCGAGAAGATACCGGAACTGGAACAGATCGTATCCGCCGGCGCGGCCGCGCAAAACGTCATGCTCGCCGTGCATGCGCTGGGCTACGGCGCGATGTGGCGCACCGGCGCGCCGGCCTACGATGCCGACGTCAAGCGGGCGCTCGGGCTCGAGCCGGGCGATACCATCATCGGCTTCATCCATATCGGCACGCGCGCCGGCGGCTCGGCCCCGGTTTCGCGCCCGGTGCCGGAGGATTTCGTCAGCATCTGGCGCGGTTAGGCACGCTGGGCCGCGGAATTGACTGCGGTCAAGGCGGAGCGGCCGGCCAAGTCTGCGATAATTCAGCTCAAGCTCGCTTCCGCACGCCACACGAGCGAGGTCCGGCGAGCGCTCGCACCCATCTGGACAGAAGAAGGAATGAC
>JBQTHU010000250.1:0-7806 GCA_052389535.1 Betaproteobacteria bacterium
CGCTGCACCGAATCGAAGTCCAGACCTTCCAGATTGGCGCCGGTGTCCATGCTGGATGCCGCACCCCCGCCCAGGCCGATCAGCATGCCCGGCCCGCCGAGCTGTATGAGAAGCGCGCCGCGCGGCAGCGGTTGCTTGTGGGTCTGCGCGGCAGCGATATTGCCCAGCCCGCCGGCGATCATGATCGGCTTGTGGTAACCGCGTACCGTGCCGGCCACCCGCTGCTCGAAGCTGCGGAAATAACCGCACAGATTGGGACGGCCGAACTCGTTGTTGAACGAGGCACCCCCGATCGGGCCGTCGATCATGATCCGCAGCGCCGAAGCGATGCGCCCGGGACGCCCGTAACCATCGTGCTCCCACGGCTGCTCGAACCCGGGAATCCGCAGGTTCGATACGCTGAAGCCGGTCAGCCCGGCTTTGGGTTTGGCGCCGCGGCCGGTGGCCCCTTCATCCCGGATCTCGCCACCGCAGCCGGTCGCCGCGCCGGGGAAAGGCGAAATAGCAGTCGGATGATTGTGGGTCTCGACCTTCATCACGATATGGGTCGGCTCATCGCTGAAGCGATACGTGCCGTCCTCGCGCGGATGGAAGCGCGACACGGCGGCGCCTTCGATGATCGCGGCATTGTCGGCGTAGGCCACCAGCGTCCCGTGCGGATTTTTCTGGTGTGTCGTGCGGATCATGCCGAACAGCGACTGGGCTTGCGGCCGGCCGTCGATCACCCATTCGGCGTTGAAGATCTTGTGCCGGCAGTGCTCCGAATTCGCCTGCGCGAACATCATCAGCTCCACATCGGTGGGATTGCGTCCGGCGCTGGCAAAGTGTTCCGCGAGATAGGCTATTTCGTCCGGCGACAGCGCGAGTCCCATGTCGCGGTTCGCGCGCTCGAGCGCTTCGACACCGTCACCCGCAAGATCCACCGTGGCCAGTGGCTGTGGCGGGATGTGCTCGAACAGCCGCGACGCGTCTTCGAAACGCGCCAGCACCGTCTCGGTCATGCGGTCGTGGACCTGCGGGGCAAGCGCTGCCTTCTGTCCGGGCGTCAGCGTACCGCTCACCCAGTACGCCACCCCGCGCTCGATGCGCTCGACCTTCTCGAGTCCGCAGTGATGCGCGATATCCGTTGCTTTCGAGGACCATGGGGAAAGCGTGCCGATGCGCGGCACCACGAGCATCAGCGTCCCCTCGCACAGGGCGGGCGCCGTGCTGGGGCCGTAGGCCAGGATGCGCTCCAGCCGCGCGTGCTCGGAAGGCGACAGCTCCTGGCTCAACAGGACGAAGTGCCAGTACTCGGCGTCGAGACGGATTCCGGGGAGATCGGGTGCGAGGTTCTGGAGGAGCTTGTTGCGCCGAAAGGCGGAAAGCGCGCTGCGTCCGCGCAGCCTGATGAGTTGCGGCATGAGCTTCGGGCGACTCTATAAAAAAACATTTTACCAAATATTCATGCGCTTTCCGGTTAAACTGAAAGGGTTTCCACCTCCTCCGCAGCCATGATTACGCAACCGGCGCACGGCACGCCGATCTACACCACCGCCGAGATCCGCGACATCGAAGCAGCGGCGGCAACACTGCCGCTCATGGAGCGCGCCGGGCTTGCGGCGGCGGAATTCGCGCGCACCGTGGCGCCGGAGTCGGGCCGGCCGGTCCTCGTCATCGCGGGCCCTGGCAACAATGGCGGCGATGCGTTTGTCATCGCGCGCCATCTGAAGCAGTGGTGGTTCAAAGTCTGCGTCGTGTTCCTGGGCGACGCTTCGAAGCTCTCGCGCGATGCATCTGCGGCGCTCCAAGGGTGGCGCGATGCTGGAGGAACGACTGTCGCGGCCATTCCCTCGGGCGTGGAATGGGGCCTCGTGGTGGACGGCTTGTTCGGCATCGGGCTGCAGCGCGAAGTGACAGGCGTGCACGCGCAAGCCGTATCCGCGATCAACGCACTGTCCGCACCGAAGCTCGCGGTCGATATCCCGAGCGGACTGGCATCCGACATCGGCCAGATCATGGGGTGCGCCGTATGCGCGGATCACACCATTACATTCATCGGGCTCAAGCCCGGCTTGCTGACCGGAGATGGCCCGGATCACTGCGGGGAACTGCACGTCGCCGATCTCGGGATCGGGGCTGCATCACTGAGGCCGCCCCGCAGTTCCGTCATCGGGGCTGCGGTTCTCGCAAACGCCTTACCGCCGCGCCGGCAGAATACGCACAAGGGTCACTATGGCAGCGTTGCGCTCGTGGGCGGCGCGCACGGGATGGTGGGCGCAGTACTGCTTGCAGGACGCGCGGCGCTCAAACTCGGCGCAGGCCGCGTGTATCTGGGGCTGATCGCCCATGACGCACCGCTGGTGGACATGACGCAGCCCGAACTGATGCTGCGCAAAGCCCACGGCGTGCTCAAGCTCGATCATCTGACCGCCCTCGCAATCGGCCCCGGTCTGGGTCAATCTCCCGAGGCGGCGTTCTGCCTCGACCGGGCCATGGATGCTGTGGTGCCGCTGGTGATCGATGCCGACGGTCTCAACCTGACCGGCGCTACACCGGCGCTCAAAGCAAAACTCCAGAAGCGCGTTGCGCCCACTGTGCTGACGCCGCATCCCGCCGAGGCGGCCCGCCTGCTTGGCTGCAGTACTGCGGAAGTTCAGCGCGATCGCGTCGCTGCGAGCCTGAAGCTCGCGGAGCGCTTGCGCAGTCACGTGGTGCTGAAAGGCGCGGGCAGCGTCTGCGCGGCGCCGGACGGGACCTGGGGCATCAATGTGTCCGGCAATCCCGGCATGGCCAGCGCCGGGATGGGGGACGTGCTGACGGGCCTAGTCGTCGCGCTGCTCGGGCAGGGGATCGAACCGAAATCGGCGCTGCAGTGCGCGGTCCACCTCCACGGCGCCGCGGCCGACTGGCTGGTCGCACAAGGCGCGGGGCCGGCGGGCCTCGCCGCGAGTGAAACCATCGATTGCGCGCGCCGTCTGATCAACGAAGCGGTCAAATCGCGAGAGCACTGATGCGATTCATTTACAGCAGCGTATCGGCCCCCTAGAATGCCCCCGGCACACGAACATCCGCGTTAGAGCAGCATTTCATGGCCATCAAGCTCAGAGGCGTCATGCAAAGCACGGTGACGCCTCTCAAAGAGGACTACAGCCCCGATCTCGCCACCTTCGAGAAGCTGGTGGAGTTTCACGTGCGCACCGGCGCGACCGCCATCGCATGGCCTCATCACAAGGCCGAGTCGCTCAACCTCACGATCGCCGAGCGCAAGCGCTTCGCCGAAGTGGCGGTCAAGGTGACGGCCGGACGCGTGCCGGTGTCGATCCACGTCAGCGCGCTCGCCGTGGAAGACACGATGGAGCTGGCGCGTCACGCCGAGACGATCGGCGCCGATGCCATTCTGGCCATCACGCCTTACTTCTGGAACCCGACCACCGAGGCGCTCTACGACTATTTCGTGCGCCTGGGGACGTCGATCGATCTGCCGCTGATCGCGTACAACTCGCCGAGCTATCTCTCGGGCGTGGAGATCACCGGTGAGCTGACCGGGCGGCTCATCGAGCGCCTGCCCAATTTTGTCGGCATGAAGGAAGCGAGCTTCGACAGCGAAAAATTCACCGAGATCGCGCGCGTTGCGCTGGCGATGCGGCCTGAATTTGCATTGATCGCCGGCGTGGAATGGCTCGCGCCCTCCGTTCCGCTGGGCGGCGTGGGCTCGTACTCCTCGGCGGGCGCAATCTGCCCGAACCTCTGCACCAGCCTCTACGAGGCCTGCGTGGCGGGCGACTGGCCCACGGCCCGCGCGCTCCAGTACACGCTGGCGCGGCTGTGGGATCTGTTCCGCGATCAGTACCCCTCCTCGCTCAAGGGCGGAATGGTGATCATGGGGCGCGCGGTCGGGCCGACGCGTCCGCCGCTGCCGACGGCGACTGCGGAGCGCCAGGCCTACATCCGAACCCGGCTCGATGAGATGGGCATCCTCGACATCGAGCCGCACGGCTGGTAGCGCAAAAATTTCGCCATGACGACATTGACACCGGGCTTCGTACACACGCCGGTCACGCCTTTCAAGGCCGATCACGCCATCGATTTCGACGCCTATGGCGGGCTGATCGACTTCCATATGCGCCACGGCGCCGAAGCGTTGGCGGTCGCGATGCATTGCGGCGAATCCGTGAGCCTGAGTGACGCGGAGCAGCGCAAGCTGTTGCAGTTTGCGCTGGACAAAGCCGGCGGCCGCGTACCGGTCATGGCCCATGTGAGCGACTCGGGAACCGGCATGGCGGTGGCGCGGGCACGGCACGCGCAGGACATCGGCGTCGCGGCCATCGTCGCGACGACCCCTTACTACTGGACGCCGCCGCCCGCGATGGTGCTCGAGCATTTCGCCGGGATCGGTGCGGCGGTGCGAATTCCGTTTTTCATCCTGTATTCCCCGGCCGAGATGCCCGGCACCAAGATCGGCACCGAACTCGTGCTCAAGCTGATCTCGCGGGTGGAAAACTTCGCCGGCGTCGTGGATGCGAGTCTCGACTGGCAGTTCATGGTCAACATCGCCTGGAGCGCGCAGCAGGCGCGTCCGGATTTCCAGATGCTCTCCGGCACGGAATACATGGTCTCCGCGGGTGCACTCGGCGCCACCAGCATGTTTTCGGCGCTGGCCGGCGTCGCGCCACGGCTCGTGCGGCGGCTCTATCATCGTTGTCGCAAGGAGCAGTATTTCGAGGCACGGCCGGACCAGGAAGCGGTGTCCGCGCTGCGGCAGATCGTGAAGCAAGGCGGATTTGCCGGCCTCAAGGCGGCGATGCGCATCATGGGCCGCGACTGCGGCGTCCCGCGGCCGCCGAATGCTGCGTTGAGCGCGGCGGCGGAGGCACAGCTCGCTGCGGAACTGCAGGCATTCGCACCCTTGCGCGACGAGCCGCGCGGCGGGTAGACCGACATGCCGGCGGACCATAGCCAGGAGCGCCCTGTAGCGTTCGTCACCGGCGCATCGCAAGGCATCGGTGCAGCGACTGCCGTTGCGCTGGCCCGCGCAGGCCACGACGTCGCCTTGTCTTCGACGGATCCCGAAAAGCTCGGCGCTGTCCTCGAAAATGTGCGCGCCGCCAGGGCGAGGACGTTTCCCGTCGCGCTCGACGTGCGGTCCCAGGCGAGCATCGAAAGCGCCGTCGGCAAAGTGATCGCGGAACTCGGGCGCATCGACGTGCTCGTCAACAACGCCGCCGTGCCATCGCATGAGTTCGCGCTGGAAGCGACGCCGGAAGAGTGGGACAACGTGATGGAGACCAACCTTTCGGGCGCTTTCTTCGTGACCCAGCAGATGGGTCGTCATTTAGTGGCGCAGAAACGACCGGGCTGCGTCATCAGCCTCGCTTCGACGCACGGGCTCGTCGGCCGGGCGCAACGCTCGCTCTACGGCATCTCCAAGGCCGGGCTCATGCAGATGACGCGCATGCTTGCGGTCGAGTGGGCGCAATACGGCATCCGCGTGAACGCTGTCGCACCGGGGCGCGTGGAGAGCGGCACGCCGTCCCGTTCCGCAAATGCAGGCGACGCGACCTATCTCAGGTCGGCGCGCGATCGCGTGCCGCTCGGCCGCTTCTGCGGTGTCGAGGAAGTCGCGCAGGCGGTCTGTTATCTCGCGAGCCCGGCGGCGGCGTACATCACCGGGCACACGCTGGTGCTGGACGGCGGCCTGACCGCGGCCTGACTCAGTCAGTCGCCGGCTCTCGCGCCGGGAACCGAAAGCTACGTGCTGCCGACGCGCTCCCCTGCGCCATGCCGCGTCGCTGCCCGCGCGCTCTGCACCGGCACCGTTGCGCGCACGAGCGCGCGGACGTCAGGAAGTGTGCGCAGATCCCGGCATAGCGCGAGCAGCCGCTGCGCGCCCTGGGTTCCGAGCGCCAGCGCAGCACAGTCCATGAACTTCGCGATGCGATCGTCTTCAGTCATGGGCCATGCCAGCGAGCCCGGCACGCGATCGACGCGCATTTCGAAACGGCCGCGCCGCGTTGAGAGCGCGATATCGTTATAGCCGGCCACTCCCGAGTAGGTCTTTTCATCGGGGATGCGATAGCGGCGCACTTTCTTCATCAGTTCGCGCACGGCCGGGCGCTGCACCATCGCATCCGTGTAGGTCTTCAGCGTCAGCGCGCGGTCGTGCAACAGCGCAGCGACGGTGTACTCTATGCTGAACTTGCCTTCCAGGCCGGTATGAGGATCGCAGCTCACGAGCGCCGTATCCGCGCCCGGCAGGAAACCGACGGTCACTTCGTCCACTTCGTCTGTCCGCACGCCATGCTGTTCCACGAGTTCCTGCAGTCCGCCCACCGCGCGGTGATTGGAGTAGCAGCACGGCCAGCGCTTCACATAGTTGCCGGGCTCCAGCAGTTCCCAGGTTTTCCCGAGCCGGTCCAGCAGCTTCTCGATGGGCTCGCCGGTCTCTCCGCGATAGGTGGCGAGGAAGCCGCCCTTGCCGTCGAAGATGGATTCATCCGCGGTGAACCCGGCGCGCGCCATCCACGCCGCCGCGACACCGCAGCGCGCGGCCTGGCCGGCGTGAAACGGCTTGGTCATGGTGCCGAAGTTGCGCATGAGACCGCTCGCCCCGGACGCAGCTATGCCCCACGCGTGCCGTGTCGCAGCCATATCGAGGCCCCACAACCGCGAGGCGGCAGCGGTCGCAGCAAGCGTTCCAACGGTGGCGGTGGGATGCCAGCCGCGCTCAAGGTGGCCCGGCCCCAGCGCGCGCCCGATCTTCGCGCCCACTTGATGCGCCAGCGCGTACGCCGCGAGCACTTCCTCGCCCGCCGCCCCGGTCGCTTCGCCGACCGCCAGCACCGTCGACACGAGAATCGCGCTGGTGTGGCCGCGCGTCCCGGGGTGGGTATCGTCGAAATCGAGCGCATGGCTGGCGATGCCGTTGCCGAACGCCGCCTCCGCGATCGACGTGGCCCGGTCGCGGCCCCAGAGCGTCGCTATGGGGGCCGCGCCGATCTCCGAAACCCAGCGGGCCGCGGTCACGGAGGCCGGCTCCAGCGTCCCGGCAAGCGCCACACCGACGGTGTCGATCAGTGCATCCTGCGCCGCAGTGAGCACGGCGTCCGGCACCGCCGTCGTGTTCACGACAAATCCTGCGAGCCTCTCGGTGATCATGGCGTGCGCCTCCTCGAGTGTGGTGATGTCGCCATGCTAGCACCGCTTTGGCGGCCGCGGCCCCGGCGATGCGGCCGAACACCGCGCCGGACACGAGACCGGTGCCGGCCGGATAGTTGAAGTAGAAAAGCCCGCCCAGCATCTCGCCCGCGGTATATAGGCCGGGGATCGGATGAAAGTTGAGATCGACCACCTGTCCCGTTTCAGGCACTACGCGCAAGCCGCCGAAGGTGAACGTGATGCCGCACGTCACCGCGAAGGCTTCGAAAGGCGGCGTGTCGAGCGGCTGCGCCCAGTTCGATTTCGGCGGATCGATGCCCACCGTGCACCGGCCGTCCTTCGCGGCGTGATTGAAGGGCACCTCGGTGCGCACGGCGGCGTTGAACTCGCGCACCGTCCTGAGAAATCCCGCGGCATTGACGCCTTCCATTTTCTCCGCCAGTTCTTCCAGTGTGGACGCCGCGACCTTGGTGACCGCCTTGTCGCTGTACTCGGGCCGCAGCAGCGGCCGCAATTCGGCGTCGAACACCTGCCAGGCGAACTGCCCCGGCTGCTTCAACACCTCCGCCCCGTACTTGGCATAGGTGTAGTTGTAGAACTCGGCGCCCTCGTCGACGAAGCGCTTGCCGTCGGCGTTGATCATGAGCGACAGCGGAAAGCTGTGCCGGT
>JBQTHU010000251.1:0-1680 GCA_052389535.1 Betaproteobacteria bacterium
ATCCGCCGCGTCATCGTCATCACCATGGAGAAGAACGCCCCGCGCACCGAGATATGGCGCGCGCTGCACGGGGCGTCGTGCTTCAAGGCCGACTGCGGCAAGATCTGCATCGCGGTGAACGAGGACATCGATCCGGACAATTCCGACGCCATCTTCTGGGCGCTCGCCTTCCGCATGGATCCGTCGAAGGACCTGCAGGTGCTGCCCTATCGCAGCGCGGGGCACGGGCCCGAGCGCGAGCACGAGTCGGAACGCGAGGACGCGACGCTCCTCATGGATGCGACGATGAAAGAGGAACTGCCGCCGCTCGCGCTGCCGAAGCAGGAGTACATGGAGCGCGCCCGCAAAGTGTGGGAGGAACTCGGCCTGCCGAAGCTGCACCCGCAATCGCCATGGTGCAGCGCGCCGCTGGGCGACTGGCTGCCGCAGTGGGATGAGGCCGCGAAGCGCGCCGCCCAAGGGCGCTATCTGGAAAACGGCGAGATCAGCGCGAAGCTGAAGCGCAAAGGCCTCAAGCCCGAGACCAAGTTCCGGCCCGACAAGAAATAGGAATTTCCGTTCGTATTGAGCATTGTCGAAATACGAACGGACACGGCGCGCGGTCTTGTCAACCTTCGACTTCGCTGCGCTTCGCTCAGGGCGACGGTCAGTGGTTGATCTGCAGACGCTCGAGGAGGGCACGCATCGTTGCGCCGATCTGGTCGCGGATCACGATGTCGGCGAGGCGATCGAGCGGCGTTTCCTGGTTGTTGAGGATCACGAGCCGCGCGCCGGACTGCTTCGCGAGCCGCGGGAACGATGCCGCCGGCTCGACCACCAGAGACGAGCCGATCGAAATGAAGAGGTCGGCCGCCATCGACACTTCCGCGGCGCGGCGCATTTCCTCTTCCGGCATCGACTGGCCGAAGGAGATGGTGCCGGTCTTGATCGGGCCGCTACAGGCATCGCACTCCGGCGCATCCTCTCCTTTTTCGACTCGCGCCACGATTTCCGACGTGGGCCACGCCTTGCCGCAGTGCTGGCACGCTGCGTAGCGGTTGGTGCCGTGGAGTTCGATCACTTTCTCGCTGCCCGCATCGAGGTGCAGGCCGTCGATGTTCTGGGTGATGACCGCGGCGAGGTGGCCGCGCCGCTGCAGTTCGGCGATCGCGCGGTGGCCATCGTTGGGTTGCGCGCTCTTGCAGCGGTGGTGCATGCGCACGCCGCGCTCCCATGCCCTGACTCGCGCCGCCCGGTCCGCCATGAAATCCTGGTACATCACCGGCGTCTCGGTGGTCCAGACACCCTGCGGCCCGCGGAAATCCGGGATGCCGCTTTCGGTGCTGATGCCCGCGCCGGTGAACGCAACGCCGCGCCGCGCGCGCCGCACGAGGTCACAAAAGGCGGTCAGCGGGTTCATAGCGCTAAAGGGTCAGGAAAAAATCGACCCTGACCCCTTTATTCGTTACTCGGGCTTGATGCCGGCGGCCTTCGTGAGCTGCTGCCACTTCGCGATCTCGTCCTTGATGTCCTTCTCGAACTCCTCGGGTGTATCGCCCGCGGCTTCCAGCCCCTCGCGCAGCAGCAGCGCCTTCATGTCCGGGGCCTGGACGATTTTCACCACCTCGGTGTTGAGCCGGGTCACGACCGTTCGCGGCGTCCTGGCCGGCGCCAGCATGCCGACCCACGATTGGTGCTGGT
>JBQTHU010000252.1:0-2370 GCA_052389535.1 Betaproteobacteria bacterium
CCCCAGTTCTTGCAGCGCTCGGCGGCCTTGCGCACGTCATTGCGCGTCAGTTTGCGGTTTTTCTTTTCGCGGGTGTCGAATGCTTTGGGTGTTTTGGGTGCTTTGGGTGCGCGTGCCATGCTTTCCAGATCCTCTTGTTGGTGATTATCGAAGGGCGCTAATAATAGCTCACTTCGCCGTGATGCCGGCCTCGGCGATGAGCTTGCCCCACTTCTCGAATTCGGACTTCATGTACCTGCCGAGCGCCTCGGGCGTCGAAGGCGCCGCCTCGACGCCGTGCGCGACGAGCCGCCGCTTGATCTCCGGGTCGTTCAGGATCGTCACCAGCTCGCGGTTCAGACGCGCGATCACCGCCTTCGGTGTCTTCGCCGGCGCCACCATCGCATACCAGTTATTCACCTCGTAGCCCGGTATTCCGGATTCAGCCACGGTCGGCAGGTCCGGAATGATCGAGGAGCGCTTGAGGGTAGTGACGGCAAGCCCGCGGATTCTTCCCGACTTGACGTGCGGAATGGACGACGAGGGCGAGGCGAAGATCATGTTGATGCGGCCGCCTACGAGGTCGACCATCGCCGGCCCGCCGCCCTTGTACGGGACGTGGGTCAGCTCCACCTTCGCCATGCGGTTGAAGAGTTCGCCCGCGAGATGCCCCGCGTTCCCCGCGCCGGACGAGCCGTAGGTCATGCCCGGCTGTTTGGTCGCAAGGGCGATGAGTTCCTTGATCGACTTCGCCGCGACCGTGGGATGCACGACCACCACATTGGCCGCGTCCACCATGTGCGTCACCGGCGCAAGGTCCTGCAGTGGGTGATAGCCGATGTTCCTGTAAAGACTGTAGTTGACGGCGAGGTTCCCGATGGCGCCGAGATTGAGCGTGTAGCCGTCGGGCGTCGAATTCCTGAGGATCTGCGCGGCCAGCGTTCCCGCCGCTCCGGGCCGGTTGTCGATGACGATAGACTGGCCGAGCGCCGCGGAAAAGCGCTCCGAGATGACGCGCGCGGTCTGATCGAGCCCGCCGCCTGGGGCGGAACCGATGAGAATGCGGATCGGCCGGTTCGGAAAGTCGGACTGCGCATGAGCATAAGAACCGGCCATGAGCAGCCCGGCAAGCGGCAGGTAGGCCGCGCCTGAATATCGAAGTTTCATCTCTCCTCCTCGTCTTGTCTTTGCGTACTTCAGTCGGCCCGTGCGCCGGAATCCTTCACCACCTGGCCCCATTTGGCGATTTCTTTTCACGTACTCCGCGAGCCCGTTGCATCAGACATTTTTTCGCGCTACCCGGCGAGCGGCAAGGTGACCGGCTTGCCGCTTGCGAGCGAGTGCTCGATCGCAAGCGTCGCTTCCAGGTTCGCGCGCGCCTCGCGCGGCGTCGCGAGCACGCACGGCTTCCCCATCGCGAGATGATCGAGCCACGCGCGCGTTTCGTTCGCGATCGGCCCCCACAGCTCACCCAGCGCCCAGTCGCCCGGCGTCCCGCTCTGCAGGAATACCATGTTGACGGTGTGATCGGGCAGGTAGACGTGCGGCACGCCTTTCTCGGTGTACATGAGCTGATCGGTGTGATCGTCGTCGAGGATCATCACGCCTTCGGTGCCGAGCACTTCGACGCGCGCCGCGTGTCCGAGCGCCGGATATTTTTCCGGCAGCGCGTAGCTGATGCCGAGATTCACCACCGTGCCGTCGGCATAGGTGAAGACCGACCAGTTCACATCGTCGGCCTCGAATCCCGCCGCCTGCAGCACGCCTTTCTGTCCGCGCGCGTAAATCTCGGCGATCGGGGTGCCGCCCAGCAGCCAGTTCATGAGATCGACGTAATAGGTGAGAGCATCGACCACCGGCGTCGCATGCCGGTCGCGCTTGAGCACCGCCAGCCCCTGCGAGCGCGAGTTGTAGACCCGTGCCGCCGCACCCACCACCTTACCCAGGCGGCCCTGCACGATCTGCTCCTTGGCGATGAGATAGCGTTCCTTGTAGCGGCGGCTGTAACCGACGCGCACGTTGGCGTCCGCCTTGTCGATCGCGGCCACCATCGCGTCGGCGTCGGCGAGCGTGAGCGCGATCGGCTTCTCCACCAGCACCGGCTTGCCGAGCGCGACCGCCTGCAGCACCGCATCCATGTGCTCGCCTTCGCTGGTGGAAACGATGACGGCGTTCACCTCCGGGCGCGCAATCACTTCGCGGTTGTCGCCGGAATGGAACTGTGCGCCGACTTTCTCCGCGAGATCGCGCGCCTTGCCCGCCTCGCGGTCGGACACCGCGATATAGTGCACGGCCGGATGCTGGCTCGCGAGCCGCGCGCGCAGCGTGCCGATGCGTCCCGACCCGACGATGCCGAGCCCCAGTGCTTTACGTTCGATGATGCGCCTCCTC
>JBQTHU010000253.1:0-33596 GCA_052389535.1 Betaproteobacteria bacterium
CCGCGTGCACAGACGTTCCACTGAAAGTCCGGAATGATGTTCATGGTCTTGAGCCGCCGCAACGGATCATAGATGCCGATGAAGTCCATGATGGTCATGCCGTCGAATATCACAAAAGCGGTTTTCATCAGTCTCCCTTGATGCTCCGAGGTTCGTCTAATTGCGGAACTCGCCGCGGCCGGCAGGATACTGCTTCTCCCACTCGCGGCCGTTGGTCTGTTCGATGGTCATCGACCCGACGGTCCCTTCGTCGAGGCAGCGCGCGTTGACGCTGAAGCCGTCGGGATGGGAGCGCGGCACGTAGAACGATTTCACCCCGCACACCGAGCAGAAGAGGTGACGCGCCGTCCCGGTGTTGAACGTGTAAGCCGTCAGCGCTTCCTTGCCGCTCAGGAGCCTGAACCGGTCCGCGGGGACGATGAGATGCAGGTAGGCGGACTTGCCGCACATCGAGCAGTTGCACTCGTTGACGTGAATCGCGGCCGGCGCCATGACCTCGAAGCGCACGCGCCCGCAATGGCAGCCTCCGGTGTGCCTGATCATCTGCGTCTCAGGCGCTGACGGTTACGTCCACCCTGACATCCGGCGTCGCAACTGCGACGCTGCCGTAAAGTGGTCATCTGCCCTTGAACCGGTCGATGAGCAGACCGCCTTGCGCCTCGGTGACGCCTTTCAGCTCAAACTTCAGATGGACGGAATTCAGAACCGAAAGGTCCTGGCGTACGGGATTTCCGCGATCTAGCACACCGGAAATATCGACCTTTACGCCGCGAAGGGGTATCTGCTCGCCTTTCGCGAACGACTGCAGCAGTTCCACACCGCAGGCGGCGATCCCGGTCAGAAACAGCTCCGCCGGCGTCACCGCCTCTCCCGGCGCGCCGTTCTGCACCGGGCCGTCCACGATGAAATGGTGGTTGCGCACGTTGCACAGCACGCGCCCGAACGTATCGGTCGAGCGGGCGTGCACTGCGTAGTTGCGGATTTCGCCTTGCGACATGGGGGCACTCCTTCGAAAAGCCGAGCGATATGGTACTGCGTCGGGCGCCGAGCCGATAGTTAGCGCGCGCCGGCCTGCTGCAGCAGCTTCACCATCGGACCGTAGCCGCGACCGCGGGCGAGCGCGAGCGGCGTCTCGCCGTTCCGGTCCGCCAGGTTGACGTTCGCACCCGCTTCGACCAGCGCGCGCAGCGTATCGGTGTGACGCGGTCCGCCGTCCCCGAGCACGATAGACTCGATGAGCGCCGTCCAGCCGAGGTTGTTCACGTGATCGAGCGGCGCGCCGGCGCGGATCAGCGTGCGCACGACTTCGGCGTGCCCGAGATGTGCGGCCGCGATCAAAGCAGTGCCGTCGTAACGGCTGGTGACGTTCGTCGGCTTGCAGCCCAGTTCGAGCGCAAGCCTGAGCGTCGGAACCTCGTTCGCCACGGCCGCAATGGTCACGATGTCGTAGCGGTCGTTCTCCAGCGCGTTCGGATTCGCGCCCGCGGCCACGAGCGCGCGCATCGCGTCATGGTGCCGACCATAGGCGGCAATGTGCAGCGGCGTGCGACGGTAACCGTCGCGCACATCCGGCTTCGCGCCTTTGGCGATCAGCGCCGTGATCTGGGCGGCGTCTCCCTTCGCGGCTGCGGCGAGCAGCCCGGTATAGCGGGCGATCTCCGCGGACGAGGGCGGAACTTGCGCGCTCGCAAGCGCTGCACAACAGCAGGACGCCAGCGCGATCAGGATGTTTGCGCCGTGCCTCACTTTGCCCTTGCCGCGAGAAATGCGCCGATGCGACGCACGCCCTCCTGCAGCCGCGCCACCGAGTTGGTGTAGGCGAAGCGCACGTGGCGCTCCGGCGCATTCGAGCCGAAATCGATGCCGGGCGTGATGGCGACCCCCGCCTTCTCCAGCAGATCGCGTGCAAACCCGAAGCTGTCGCGCGTAAGGGCGCCGCACCCGGCATAGACGTAGAACGCGCCCGCTGGCATCTGCGGAATTTCGAAGCCTAGCTGGCGCAGCGCCGGCACGAGGTAATCGCGGCGTGCCTTGAACTCGGCGCGGCGTGCTTCGAGTATGGCAAGCGTTTCCGGCTTGAAGGCGGCAAGCGCGGCATGCTGCGCCGGCGTGGGCGCGGCGAGAAACAGGTTCTGGGCAAGCTTGTCCACCTCCGCGACATAGCGCTCGGGCACCACCATCCAGCCGAGCCGCCAGCCCGTCATGTTGAAGTACTTCGAGAAGCTGTTGATGACGAACAACTCGTCAGAGAGCGACGCCGCGGTCGGGACAGCGTACTCGTAGGTGAGTCCGTGGTAGATCTCGTCCACGATCAGCGTGCCGCCGCGCACGCGGGCGATCTCGGCCATCGTCTCGAGGTGCGGGACCGGAATGACGGTGCCGGTCGGGTTGGAGGGCGATGCGGCAATCGCGGCCACCGTGCGGCTGTCCCAATGCTGCTCGATGAGTTCGGGCGTGAGCTGATAGTTGCTGTCGGCGCCGACGGCGACACCCACCGGCTCGCCGTCCAGCAGTCGCACGAAATGGCGGTTGCACGGGTAGCCCGGATCGGAAACGAGCACCCGGTCACCGGGATTCACCAGAGCGGAGACGGCCAGCAACAGCGCGCCGGACGCGCCCGTCGTGACGATGATGCGCGAAGGTGGAACGTCAATGCCGTAGCGCGTGCGATAAAAACCGGATATCGCTTCGCGCAGCACGGGCAGACCCTGGGCGGGCGTATAGAACACTTCGCCGGTTGCGAGCACCGCCATGCCGGCCTCGCAGATCGGCTTTGGCGTCGGGAAATCGGGTTCGCCGATCTCCATGTGGACGATGTCCCGTCCTGCGCGCTCCAGTTCCCGCGCGCGGGCGAGAATTTCCATCACCCGGAAAGGTGCGATGTCGGAAAGACGGCCGGCTGTCGCGACCCCCACCCTAACCCTCCCCCTTTGCAATGGGGAGGGAGTTTTTCTTCAGTGTCTGCCGCATTGACTATTTCTCGATGCAGTCATGTCTTCCCTGGATTCCGGCCCCGGATTAAAGCCTCCGGGGCATGCCTACCGACGCCGGAATGACGAACCTCATTTCACTTTTATGCCGCGCTCGGCGAAGTACTTCACGGCGCCGGGATGCCACGGCACGGCACTCGCGCCGATGGTCTGGTTCGCGACCGTCATGTTCGCCGCCTCGCGATGCGCGTTGACGAGGTCCTGGTGGCGCTCGAAGAGCGTCTTCAGGACGTTGTACACAAGCTGCTCGCTCATCGTCTCGTGCACGAACAGCACGCCCCAGACGTTGATCGTCTGGTTCTCGCGATCCTGCCCGGGGTAGGCGCCGGCCGGAATTTTCCCCGCCGCATAGATCGGGCCGTACTTCTTGCGCATCGCCTCGATGCCGCCCGCATGATCGACCAGCCTAAGCTTGAGCCCCGGCGTCGCCGCGACGTCTGTGACGGAAGGCAGCGGGATGCCGGCCGCGTGCATGAAGGCGTCGATCTTGCGATCCTTGAGCGCGTTCGCCGCTTCCGCGACGCTCAGCCGCTCGCGCGTGATGTCCTTGTCGGGATGAATGCCGTGCGCTTCGAGGATGCGCAGCGCCATCACTTCCGTGCCGCTGCCGGGAGACCCGGTCGAGATGCGCCTGCCCTTGAGATCCGCCATCTTCTCGATGCCCCGCCCCTCGGCTGTCACGACGTGCATCACCAGCGGATGCACGACGGCCAGCGTGCGGAGCGGCACTTTGCCGTCCTTGAACTTGCCGGTGCCGTTCATGCCTTCCCACGCCACGTCCACCATCGAAAACGCGAGTTCGCTCTTGCGGCTTCCGAGCAACCGGAGGTTGTCCACGCTGCCGCCGGTGACTTCGGCGGTAACGGCGGCGTTCGGCATGTGCTTCGTGAGCACGTTCGCCATCGCGCCCCCCATGGGGTACCAGACCCCGCCCGTCCCGCCGGTGGAAATCGACAGCCGGACCTGTTGCTGGGCGTGCGCGCCCGTGGCGAAGCACAACGCCGCCATGGCGGCGACTACGATTTTTCGCATGACTCCTCCTTTATCAAATTCACTGAATGCAGGCCGCATCATGATGCACCAACTGATGGCATAAAAACAGCTCGGCGAGGTCATGGCGACCTCGCCGAGCTGTGCAAGATGAAACGAGGGTACGGAACCTCAGGCGACGCCGTG
This sequence comes from Betaproteobacteria bacterium, assembly GCA_052389535.1. GTDB lineage: Bacteria > Pseudomonadota > Gammaproteobacteria > Burkholderiales > SG8-41 > DSOT01. The sequence continues at coordinate 4,167 of JBQTHU010000253.1, forward strand.
CTTCTTGAACCACTCCCTGCAGCGCTTCCACCCGTCCTCGGCCTGCTCCTTGCGGTAACTCGGCCGGTAATCGGCATGGAAGGCGTGCGGCGTATCGGGATACAGCACGATCTCGGATTTCTTGCCGGCGGCCTTCAGCGCTTCCCGCATCTTCTCCACCGTGTCGTTCGGGATGCCGGCGTCCGCGCCGCCGTAGAGGCCCAGGATCGGCGCGTTGATCCGCTCCACGACATCCAGCACCGTCTGGTCGCCCTGATGGTAGCTGCGCACGAACGGGCCGTACCACGCCACGCCGGCGGTCAACTTCTGATTGTGCGCGGCGTACCTCCAGACGATGCGCCCGCCCCAGCAGAATCCGGTGATGCCCAGCTTCTCGGCATTGCCGCCGTTCTTGCCGGCCCAGGCCGCGGCGGCGTCGAGATCGCTCATCACCTGCGCGTCGGGCACCTTGCTCACGACCTTGGCGATGATCTCCTTGTTGTCCTTCATCTGCGACACGTCGCCCTGTCAGGTAAGGGCTGCCTAAGTTAGGCAAAAACGGGCAGGGTGGCAAGACACATCGGGGATTGCGGTTTTATTCCCTACTTTGCCGCCCGGCGTGCCGTGCGTGTCGCGCGTGAGGCGCCCGGCAGCGGCAGCGCGGTCTTGTACTTCACCTGCTTCAGCGCGAAACTCGACTTGATGCTCGCCACGCCGGGAATGCGGGCGAGATAATCGACGATGAACCGCTCGAGCGACTGCACGTCGGGCACCACGACCCGCAGCAGGTAATCCGCATCGCCGGTCATGAGATAGCACTCCATCACCTCATCGCGGGCCAGCACCGAGTTCTCGAACGTATCGAGGGCGTTGCGCATCTGCTTCTCCAGGCTCACCTGGATGAACACGCTGACGGTGAGACCGAGCTTCAGCGGGTCCAGCAGCGTCACGTAGCGGCTGACGACGCCGCTCGCCTCGAGCGCGCGCACCCGGTTAAGACACGGGGACGGCGACAGGTTCACGGCCCGGGCGAGGTCCACGTTGGACATGCGGGCGTCGCCCTGCAGCCGGTCCAGGATTTTCCAATCTGTCACGTCCAGCTTCATATCCAGCATTTAATTTCTCCAGATATTTTTCCTACAGCATTTAATGCTGCAGGAAGCGTTGCAGTCAAGCCATATCGCAATCCCGTGCTGCGGCCCTTGCGCTACCATAGCGCCATCGCAATTCGCGCGCCGGCGCGCGAAGCCTGGAGCCACGCCCATGACCGATCTCTCGCATCTTTCCTTTCCCGCACTGTGGCGCGTGCTGCCGCAGGACGCCGATCCGAGCGAAACGCGCGAGTGGCTGGACGCGTTCGACGCGGTGGTGCAGTCGGAAGGCCGCGAACGCGCGACCTTTCTCCTGCGCAAGCTGCTCGATCATGCGCGCGCGCGCCGCGTCCCGCTGCCGCCGGTGCTGCACACGCCCTACGCCAACACCATTCCGCTCGCCGACCAGCCGCAGTATCCCGGCAACCTCGACGTCGAGAACCGGGTGCTCGCCATCGTGCGCTGGAATGCGCTTGCAATGGTGGTGCGCGCGAACCGCGAGCACGCCGAGCTGGGTGGGCATATCGCGACTTATGCCTCGATCGCGGACCTCTTCGAAGTGGGCTTCAATCATTTCTTCCGCGCGCCGCACGGCGATCGCACCGGCGAACGCGGCGGCGACCTCGTTTATTTTCAGCCGCACGCTTCTCCCGGCGTCTACGCGCGCGCCTTTCTCGAGGGGCGGCTCACCGAAACGCATCTCGAGCATTACCGCCGGGAGACGGGCGACAAAGGGCTCTCGTCCTACTGCCACCCCTATCTCATGCCGGATTTCTGGCAGTTTCCGAACGCCTCGATGGGCATCGGCCCGATCACGGCCATCTATCAGGCGCGTTTCATGCGCTACCTGGAACACCGCGGCATACTGGAGACGACGGGCCGCAAGATCTGGGCCTTCGTCGGCGACGGCGAAATGGATGAGCCCGAATCGCTCGCCGGGCTGTCCGTGGCCGCGCGCGAAGGGCTCGACAATCTGATTTTCGTCGTCAATTGCAACCTGCAGCGCCTGGACGGCCCGGTGCGCGGCAACGGCTCCGTCATCCAGGAGCTGGAGGGTCTCTTCGCCGGGGCGGGCTGGAACGTGATCAAGGTGCTGTGGGGCTCCGACTGGGATCCGCTGTTCGCGCGCGATGAGGAAAACGTGATACTCAAGCGCCTGCATGAAACGGTGGACGGCGAATTCCAGAAGTACGCCGCGACCGACGGGCGCTTCAATCGCGAGCACTTCTTCAACAAGTATCCGGAGCTGCAGGCGATCGTCGCGCACCTTTCCGACGAAGACATCGACCGCCTGCGCCGTGGCGGCCACGATCCCGTCAAGATCTACGCCGCGTACCAGGCTGCGGTGAATCATACCCGCCAGCCTACGGTGATACTTGCGCAGACCAAGAAAGGCTACGGCATGGGCCACTGGGGTCAGGGCCGCATGGGCGCGCACCAGGCGAAGAAGCTCGAGGACGACGCGCTGCTCGCGTTCCGCGACCGCTTTGCGTTGCCGCTTTCGGACGAAGACGTGCACCACCTGCGTTTCCACCAGCCGGCAGCGAACAGTCCCGAGATGCGCTACGTCAGGGCGCGGCGCGAGCAGCTCGGCGGGCCGGTCCCGGTGCGTCCCCGACAGGCGCCCGCGCTTGCCGTGCCCGGTCTCGAGAGCCAGGCGCGCATCCTCGAAGGCTCCAACGGCCGCGAGGAATCGACCACCATGGTGTTCGTCCGCGCGCTTTCGCAAATGCTGCGCGATGCGAAGATCGGCCGGCACATTGTCCCCATCGTTGCCGACGAAGCACGCACCTTCGGCATGCAGTCGCTCTTCCGCCAGGTCGCGATCTATTCGCCCTTCGGCCAGCTCTACGATCCGGAAGACCGCGACGAGCTGCTCTACTACAAGGAAACGAAGGACGGGCAGATCATCGAGGAAGGCATCACCGAAGCCGGCGCCATGTCCTCCTGGATCGCAGCGGCCACGTCCTACAGCACGCACGGCGTGCCGATGCTGCCGTTCTACATTTTCTATTCGATGTTCGGCTTTCAGCGCGTGGGTGACTTCATCTGGGCCGCGGCGGATTCACGCGCGCGGGGATTTCTGATCGGCGCCACTGCAGGCCGCACCACGCTTTCGGGCGAAGGTTTGCAGCACCAGGACGGCACAAGCCAGCTCATCGCCGCGACCATCCCCAACTGCCGCTCGTACGATCCCTGCTTCGGCTACGAGCTGGCGGTGATCCTGCAGGATGGCGCGCGGCGGATGCTCGAAGCGCAGGAAGACGTTTTCTACTACATCACCGTGATGAACGAGAACTACGCGCAACCGGCGCTGCCTCAGGATGCGCGCGAAGAAACCGTTGAAGGCGTCCTGCGCGGCATGTACCTCCTCCGCCCATCCCGAATCCATTCCCCCCTTCGCAAGGGGGAGGGCCAGGGTGGGGGTTCCCCCCGCGTGCAGCTCATGGGCAGCGGTACCATCCTGCGCGAAGTGCTGGCCGCGGCGGAGTTGCTGGAAACCGGGTTCGGCGTAGCCGCCGACGTATGGAGCGTCACCAGTTTCACCGAGCTGGCGCGCGACGGCATGCAGGCCGAGCGCCGGAATCGGCTGCACCCCGACGCCCCGCCGCGCGAGACATGGGTGGAACGGCAGTTGAAGGACCATGAAGGGCCCGCCGTCGCCGCCACCGATTACGTCCGCGCCTACGCCGAGCAGATCCGGGGCTTGGTCAAGCGGCCCTATACGGTACTCGGCACCGATGGTATCGGCCGCAGCGATACCCGGCTCGCACTGCGCGCCTTCTTCGAAGTCGATCGCCGCCACATCGCCGTGGCGGCCCTCAAGGCACTGGCTGAGCGCGAAAGCGTGCCGCCCGGCGTCGTGGCGGACGCGGTAACCCGGCTCGAAATCGATCGCGAGTGCGCCGCGCCCTGGCGGCAATGAACGTCCGACGCAAGTCCCGCGCACCAATCCCGCGCTTTGATGTCTGATTGAGACATCGCGGCCGGTTCACAACCGGTCGTGCCCGAGCCACCGATCCGGCGACCGGACCGGTTGCGCTGTTGGAACTACCGGATGGATCAAACCACGCGTAACGCACTACGCACGGACATGCGTGTCCTCGCGCCGGGCCGCAATTGCTGGCGCATCGAGCGCGCGCAGCGCATGCGGTTTTTAGTTGATGGAGAGGAGTACTTCACGGCGCTGCGCAGGGCGATCCCGAAGGCACAGCGCACGATTTTCATTCTCGGCTGGGACATCGACAGCCGCATGCGCCTCGTGCCGCAAGGCGCCGATGACGGGTTGCCCGACGGGCTGTGCGATTTCCTCAACGCCGTGGTGAGCCGCCGACGCAGCCTGAGGGCGTACATCCTGAGCTGGGATTTCGCGATGCTGTTCGCGCTGGAGCGCGAATGGCTGCCGGTCTACAAGCTCGACTGGAGCACGCATCGCCGGTTGAGCTTCCGCCTCGATGCGCGACATCCGCTCGGCGCCTCGCATCATCAGAAGATCGTCGTCATCGACGATGCGCTCGCATTCGTGGGGGGGTTCGACATCACGCAGCGGCGCTGGGACACGCACGAGCACGCCGCGCACGACCCTCGGCGGCTCGATGCAAACGGCGAGCCGTACGGACCTTTCCACGATGTCCAGGCCATGGTCGACGGTGAGGCGGCGCGCGCCATCGGCGAGCTCGCGCGCGAGCGGTGGTTTCGCGCGGTCGGCCGGCGCGCGCGCTCGGTGGCAGTCCCGGCCGGCAGCAATCCGTGGCCCGAAGACTGCCGCCCCGACATGACCGAGGTCGACGTGGCGATCGCGCGCACCGAGCCGCCGCTCGACGACAAGCCCGGCGTGTACGAGATCCGCCAGCTCCACACCGACATGATCGCCGCCGCGCAACGCCACCTTTACATGGAGAACCAGTATTTCAGTTCGACGGTGATCGGTAACGCAATCGCACAACGCGTCGCCGAGCCGCACGGGCCCGAAGCGGTGGTCGTTGCGCCGCGCCGGGAAAGCGGCTGGCTGGAAGAGACCACCATGGGCGTGCTGCGCGCGCGCCTGCATCGCCGCTTGCGGGAGGCCGACGCGGGAGGCCGTTACCGGCTGTATTGTCCACACGTGCCCGAACTCACGGCGGGATGTGTCAACCTGCACAGCAAGCTGCTGGTCGCGGACGACGATCTGCTGACGGTGGGTTCTGCGAACTTGAGCAACCGGTCGATGGGGTTCGACACGGAATGCAACCTCGCGCTGGAAGCGGCCGGTGACGAGCGTGTGCGCAGCGCCATCGCCGGCGTACGCAACCGGTTGCTCGCCGAGCACCTCGGCACGGACCCGGAGCGCGTAAGCGCCGAACTCGCGCAGCGCGGCAGTCTGATAAAAGCAATCGAGGCCCTGCGCGCTACCGCACGCACGCTCGAGCGTCTCGATCCTGCGGTGGACGCGGACATCGATGCGCTGGTTCCCGCCGAAGCGGTCATCGACCCGGAGCGCCCCGTCGATCCCGACGAGCTGGTCGCCGAATTCGTGCCGCCCGAAGAGAGCCGGCCCGCGGCCAACCGCATCCTGAGACTCACGGCCATCGTGCTGGTCCTCGCGGCGCTGGCGGCGGCATGGCGCTGGACGCCGTTGCGCGACTGGCTCGACATCGACGTGCTGGTCGGACTTGCAGACCGGCTCGACGCGCTTGCGCCGTTCACGCCGCTGGCGGTCGTGGCCGCGTACGTGATCGCCGGGCTGCTGGTGATGCCCGTTCTCATCCTCATCGCCGTGACCGGGATCGTGTTCGGCCCGGTTCTCGGCGCGGCCTACGCGCTCGCCGGCGCGCTCGCGAGCGCCGCCGTCACCTATGGCATGGGGCGCAGGCTGGGGCGCGACACCGTGCGCCGCCTCGCCGGCACGCGGCTCAACCGGATCAGCAAGCAGCTCGCGCGGCGCGGCATACTTGCGATCGCGGTGGTGCGCATGCTGCCGCTCGCGCCGTTCACCATCGTGAATGTCGTGGCGGGCGCATCGCATATCGGATTGCGCGATTTCCTGCTCGGTACGGTCATCGGGATGCTGCCCGGCATACTGGCGACGGTGGTGTTCGTCGATCGGATCGTGGAAGCGCTGCGCACCCCCAGCGCCGGAACCCTGATTTCGCTCGCTGTGGTCGCCGCCGCGCTGGTAGGGCTGGCATTGCTGGTGCGGCGCCGGCTTGCCGCGCTCGGCGCAACACAGCGTCCCGCGTAATCCACGGCGGCCCGGAAGGATGTCCGCGCGCATTCGCATCGCAACCTACAACATACACGGCGGCCTCGGCTGCGACGGCCACGTGGTCCCGCGGCGCATCGCGCGCGTTATTTCGGAACTCGATGCGGACGTGGTCGCGCTCCAGGAGGTCGAGTCGCGCGCCACCGGCTTCGACATGCTGAACTATCTCAGCAACGAGACCGGCATGGAGGGCATCGCCGGGCCGACGCTGCTCAAGGCGACCGGGGATTATGGCAACGGACTCCTGACTCGCCATCGCGCTGTCGAAGTGCGGAGGCTCGACCTCAGCATCGATGACCATGAGCCGCGCGGGGCGCTCGATGTCGAGCTGGACTGCGGCGGATGGCGCTTGCGCGTGCTGGCCACCCATTTCGGGCTGTTGCCCGATGAGCGCCGGCGGCAAACCAGAATGCTGCTGCGCACGCTCGACGACCAGCGGCCGGTCGCCACCGTGCTGATGGGAGACCTCAACGAATGGTGGCTGTGGGGCCGCCCGCTGCGCTGGCTCCATGCGCATTTTCAGCAGACCCCTTCGCCATCCACGTTTCCGAGCCGCTTTCCGTTTCTCGCGCTCGATCGCATCTGGATCAAGCCGCGCCGCCTGCTGCGCCGGCTCGCCGCGCACCGCACGCGGCTTTCGCGCATCGCCTCCGATCACCTGCCGGTCCTGGCGGACGTGGAATGCGGAACGGTACAGGCGGGCGAAATCGACAGCCGGACGCGGGACGGCGCAGAATACGCGAAGGAATCGAACGAGGACGCCTTGTGCGGGGCAAGACGATAGCGGTGCTGGAGCAGAGGCTGGGAAAACAGCTCGCCGAACTCATCGTGAAGCGCGGCGGGCGACCCCTGCACGCGCCCGCTTTGAGTGAAGTGCCGGACGTGGATTCCGATTTCGTGAGCAGCCTCATCGCGCGGCTGCGATCCCAACCGGCGCATGTGGCGATATTCCAGACCGGGGTGGGCACCCACGCCCTGTTCAGGGCCACCGACGCCCTGGGATTGGCTGCCGGCCTGCTCGAAATTCTCGCCGTGGCGACGGTCGTCGTACGCGGCCCCAAGCCCACCGCCGCACTGCGCTCCCGCGGGGTGCGCATCGATCGCGCCGCCGCGGAGCCGTTCACGACGCCCGACGTGCTGCGCGCGATGGCGGATGTGGACTGCGCGGGCAGGCGCGTGATCGTGCAGCGCTATGGCGCGACCAACATCGAGCTGGAACACGCCCTGCGGCAGCGCGGCGCGGAGGTGATCGAAATCCCGACATATCGCTGGACGCTGCCCCAGGACACCGGGCCGCTGGTCGCGCTGATCGATGCGCTGGAAGCCGGCACGGTGGACGCGGTCGCCTTCACCAACGCCGCCCAGGTTCACCATCTCTTCTCCGTCGCGGAGGCGGAGCGGCGCAGACCCGCGCTCGAAGCCGGCCTGGACCGGGCGCTCGTCGCGTCCATCGGCCCGGTATGCTCGGATGCCCTGCGCAAGCGCGGGGTGCGGATCGGGATCGAGGCCCATCCCCCCAAGCTCGGGCCGCTCGTCACGGCACTGGAATCGGCCCTCGCGCGCTAAAGGCTGTTTCGCCCTCCCCTTGCCCGCACCGGGCTAGGCGCGCAAAATTCGAGGCTGGACCGGCCGGCATGCCGCCGGGCTTAGAGTACTTCCAGTCGTGATCACCAAGGAGAACACATGAAATTCGGTGGCTTCTTACATCTGAACATCCGCTGCTCGGAGCGCGACCTGCCCGCGATCGAGAAGTTCTACGGCGAGGTGCTGGGCCTCAATAAGGGCTATCGTCCCGATTTCAAGTTCGGCGGCATCTGGCTCTACGACGGCGATGATCCCATCGTGCATGTTTCGGCGCGCTTTCCGGAAGGTTATGTGGCGAAGAGCGAAAAGCACAGCGGCAGCGTGGACCATATCGCGTTCAAGGCCTCCGGCGCCGCGGATTTCCGCAAGCTCTTGAAAAAGCTCGGCGTGAACTTCGAGGAGCAGAACATCGAGAACGCCGGCTACCAGGTCTTTCTGAACGACCCGGTCGGCACCAAGCTCGAGTTCAATTTCCTGAATGAGCAGGTGCCCGATGCCGTGCCACGGGGCACGACCGCGCAGACCAACCTCGTGATCTGACGCAGAGGCTCACGCGCTGCGCGCGGACCGCGGCTTGGTGCCGCGCCTGCGCTCGGACTCGAGGTATTCCAGCACGTGTTGCGCGAACAGCCCGGCCTCGCGCTGCAGGCTCGATTCACGCCGCAGGACGAGCGCGATCGTTCGCGAGGGCAGCTCTTTTGAGAACGGCCGCGCCACCAGGCGCGTGCCGTTCAGTATGCCCGATCTGAGCGACATCTCCGGCAGCAGCGTCACCCCCATCCCGCCTTCCACCATCTGCAGCAGCGTCGTCAGGCTGGTTGCCTCGAGCATCGAGCTGCTCCCTTCGCCCCGTCCGCAGGCGCGAATCGCGTGATCGCGCAGGCAATGGCCCTCTTCGAGGAGCAGCACGGTCTCGGGCTTGAGTTGCCGCACTGAAATGGATTCTGCGGCCGCCAGCGGATCGTCCTCGCGGCAGACGAACCAGAAAGCGTCCTTGTAGAGCGGGCGCACTTCCAGCTCGCCGGTCTCGTACGGCAAAGCGATCAGTGCGAAATCGAGCCCGCCGCCGCGCAGCCGCTCGAGCAGGCTGGCCGTGAGGTCTTCCCGCAGGTAAGGCTTGAGCGCCGGATAGCGCTTGCGCAGTCCCGCGAGCACCGCGGGCAGCAAAAACGGCGCGATGGTCGGTATCACTCCCAGACGCAGCGGACCGGAAAAGGGCTCGCGCGCACCCCTGGCGTAATTCGCGAGATCCTCCGCAGCGGCGATGATGTTCCGCGCGCGGGATACCACTTCCTCGCCCGCGGCGGTGAGCCGCATGGCGCGTGTGCTGCGCTCGACGAGCTGCGTGCCGAGCGTCGACTCGAGTTCCTTGATGCCCGCGGACAGCGTGGACTGGGTGACGAAACAGGCGTCCGCGGCATGGCGGAAATTGCGCTGCCCGGCAAGCGCCGCCAGGTACTGCAGCTGGCGCAGCGAGGGCAGCCTGGCCGCCGGCTTTGATCGATTCATTCGATCATTGTAAGCAAAAAACTCCGTTTGATCGATATATGGCGCAGGCTCATACTGCCGGCGTGACGTTGATCAATCCATGAAGGAGTATCCGGAATGCTGACCGTAGGCGACAAAATGCCGCACTTCGACGTGGCGGCCGTGGTAGCGACCGATGCCGACCAGGCTTTCGAGCGCATCACTTCGCAATCCCACCAGGGGAAATGGAAGGTCGTTTTCTTCTGGCCCAAGGACTTTACTTTCGTGTGCCCGACCGAGATCGCAGCCTTCGGGCGGCTCAACGCCGAGTTCGACGACCGCGATGCCGTGATCTACGGCGTGTCCACCGATTCGGAATACGTGCACCTGGCGTGGCGCCGTGCCCATCCGGATCTCAAGGATCTGCCGTTCCCGATGCTCGCCGATATCAAGCGTGAAATATCGAATGCGTTCGGCGTGCTCGACCGGAAGGAAGGGGTGGCGCTGCGCGCGACTTTCATCATCGACCCCGAGAACGTCATCCGCTTCGTTGCGGTGAACGACCTCAACGTCGGCCGCAACCCGCAGGAAGTGCTGCGCGTGCTGGATGCGCTGCAGACCGACGAACTGTGCCCGTGCAATTGGCAGAAGGGCGAGGAGTTTCTGAAAGCGGCGTAACGCCGGAAAGGATGCAACGATGTCGATCCAGATTCTCAAAGAGCGGCTTCCGGACTACGCCCGCGACCTCAAGTTGAACCTCGGGTCGCTCGCGGCGGAACAGACGCTGAACGACGAGCAGAAGGCCGGAACGTTCATCGCCTCCGCGATCGCCTCGCGCAATGCCGAGGTGATTGCGGCGGTGATGGCCGAGTTCGCGCCGCGCGTGCCGGAGCAGGTGGTTACGGCGGCGAAGGCTGCGGCCGCGATCATGGCGATGAATAACGTTTATTACCGCTTCACCCACCTGGTGGAGAAAGACGAGTACCAGCAGATGCCGGCACGGCTGCGCATGAACGTCATGGCCAACCCCGGCACCGGCAAGGAAAACTTCGAGCTCTATTCGCTGGCGGTCTCGGCGATCAATGGTTGCGGCAAATGCGTAGCCGCGCATGAAAAAGTGCTGCGCGACGCCGGTGTGACGGCGGAGCAGGTCCAGGCCGCGGTGCGGATCGCGGCGGTCGTGCACGCCGTCGCCGTGACGCTCGAAACTGACGCAGCGGCGGCGCTTTCACCGATGGCCGCTGCGGCGTAATTTCGACGCCGTTCAGGATGAGCGATTCCGTCTGCTATTTCAGCGCGACGGGATTGCCCCACCCGCGCTCGAAAAAACGCTCGGTGAGCGCTTTGCGGGCGCGCGGGCGCAGTTCCTTGGCTTTGGTCTCGTCATCGAGGATGTCGGGTTCCGCCTGGTAGCCCACGGCGATCATCGCCATCGGCGTGTACTCGGCCGGTATGGCGAACGCGGCGCGGATCCTTTCCGCATCGAACCCGCCCATCTGGTGAATGATGAGTCCGAGCGCCAACGCCTGCAGCGCCATCGAGACGCTCGCCGCGCCGGTATCGTGCTGCGTCCAGCGGTTCGGTTTGCCGGTGGCCCCGAATGCGCTACCCGCGCACGACAGCATGAGCAGCGGCACGTTCTGAACCCACTTCTTGTTGCTGTCGGTCAGGCAATTGAAGGCCGTTTGCCATCCCTCCGGGTCGCGCGCCCGATCCCACACCAGGTAACGCCACGGCTCGTCACCGTTGCACGAAGGCGCCCAGCGCCCCGCTTCCATGATCGTGACCAGCTGTTCGCGCGTGACCGGCCGCGTCCTGTCGTAGGCGCGCGGACTCCAGCGGCGCGCCATCAGATCGTGGATCGGGACGCTGGTTATGGCTTTCCTGGGTTCCATGCTTGCACTCCCTCTCTGTTCAGGCTAATTCAAACGCTGCGCCGGCGCGTGGGAAGGCGGCGCGGCATGTCCTCCGCCGCCCGCCGCAGCCTCGCCTGCCTCCTCGATCGCCATCCGGCGCTCGCCCATAATATAAGTGTACGCGACCGGAATCACGAACAGCGTAAAGAGCGTACCCACCGTCATCCCGCCGATGATGACCCAGCCGATGGCGGACCGGGATTCGGCGCCCGCCCCGGCGGCTGTTGCGAGCGGCACCGAACCGAGGACGGTTGCGGCCGTGGTCATCAGGATGGGACGCAGCCGCAGCGCGGAGGCTTCGACGACCGCCTGCAGCTTCTCCAAGCCGCGCTCGCGCAGCTGGTTGCTGAACTCGACGATCAGGATGCCGTTCTTGGTGATGAGCCCGATCAGCATGACCAGCCCGATCTGGCTGTAGACGTTGAGCGTGATGCCCTGCAGGTTCATCGCGAGCAGCGCGCCCGCTACCGCGAGCGGTACGGTGAGCATGATCACGAGCGGCCCGCGGAAGCTCTCGAACTGGGCCGCCAGCACGAGGTAGATGAACGCGAGTGCCAGAACGAAGATAAAGTAAAGCTGCTGTCCCGATTCGCGGAACTCCCGGGACTGGCCATCGAGCGCAGTCTGGTACTCCGCGGTGAGGACTTCACCGGCGGCGCGCTCCAGGTAGTCGAGCGCTTCCGAGAGGCTGTAGCCCGGCGCGACGCTGGCCGAAATGATCGCCGCGCGCAGGCGGTTGAAGTGGTTGAGTTCCTTCGCCGCGACCGTTTCGCGCACGGTGACGAGGTTGGAAAGCTGCGTGATGCGGCCGTTGGCGCCGCGCACGTAGATCGAGGTGAGGTCGGTCGGCTGCCGCCGGTCCTTGTCTTCGAGCTTCACGATGACGTCGTACTGCTTGCCTTCGCGCTTGAAGCGCGTGACCTGGCGGCCGCCGAGCAGCGTCTCCAGCGTGCGCCCTATGGTCTCGACCTGGATGCCGAGATTGGCGGCCTTCTCGCGGTTGATGTCGATCGTGAGTTGCGGCTTGTTGAGCTTGAGATCGCTGTCCACGTTCTGCAGCCCGGGAAACACGCGCGCCTTTGCCATCAGCGCCTCCACCTTGCGATCGAGGTCCTCGTAGGCGTTGCCCTGCACGACGAACTGCACCGCCGGATTGCGGAAACTCTGCCCGAGCGATGGGGGATTGACCGGAAAGGCGAGCACGCCGGGAAGGGTGGAGAACATCTTCGGCGCGAGCGACGCGGTGATCTCCTGGGACTTGCGCTCGCGCTCCTCCCAGTCCTTGAAGCGCACGAACGACAGCGCAAAGTTGACCGGGTTGGGGCGCTCCAGCCCCGGCGCCACGACGACGAAATACGATGTGATCTCCGGCACTTCGCTGTAGAGCTTCTCCCACTCGCGCGCGTAGCTGTCCGTATACTCCATGGTCGCGCCTTCCGGGGCGACCATCACGCCGATGAAGAAACCCCGGTCCTCGAGCGGCGACAGTTCCGACTTGAGCAGCGAAAACAGCGCGCCACCGGCGACTGCGACCGCGGCGAAAGCCGCGACCACCCACAGCCGGTGACGCAGGCACGCAGCGAGCAGGCGGCGGTAGCCCGACGATACGCGATTGAAGAACCCTTCGAGCGCGTTGTACACCGGGTGGTGGGACGCATGATGGCGCAGCAGCCTGGAGCACATCATGGGCGTCAGCGTGAGCGCGACGAACCCCGAGACCACCACCGCCGCGGCGACGGTGAGCGCGAACTCGGTGAACAATCGGCCGGTGTTGCCGGTGGAGAACGCAAGCGGCGCGAACACCGCCGCCAGCGTGACCGTCATGGCGACCACGGCGAAAGCGATCTCGCGGCTGCCCTGAAACGCCGCCCTGAGCGGCGACATGCCCTGCTCGATGTGGCGGTGGATGTTCTCCAGCACCACGATCGCGTCGTCCACCACCAGCCCGATGGCGAGCACGATGCCGAGCAGCGTCAGCACGTTGATCGAAAAGCCCATCAGCCAGATGAGGAAGAACGCGCCGATCAGCGATACCGGGATGGTCACGAACGGGATCAGCGTCGCCCGCACCGAGCGCAGGAAGAAGTAGATCACGAGCACCACCAGGAGCAGCGCTTCGGCCATCACCGTGTAGACCGACTGGATCGACTTCTCGATGAAGACCGAGGTGTCGAACGCGATGCCGAGATCCATGCCCTCGGGCAGCGCCGCCGCGATCTTCGGCATCTCGGACTTCACCGCCTGCGCTACCGACAGGGTGTTTGCGGTGGACTGCTTGACGATGCCCATTCCGACCGCGGGATTGCCGTTGACGCGCACGATGTTGCGTTCGTCCTGCGGGCCGAGTTCGGCGCGTCCCACGTCCGAGAGCCGCACCGGGTAGCCGTTCACCTCGCGCACGATGAGGCGGTTGAACTGCTCGGGCGTGCGCAGGTCGGTTTCCGAGAGCACGGTGAACTCGCGGCTCCGGCTTTCGATGCGGCCCGACGGCACTTCGATGTTCTGCCGCCGCAGCGCTTCTTCCACGTCCTGCGGCGTGAGCGCGTACGCCGCGAGCCGCTCGCGGTCGAGCCAGATGCGCATGGCGTAGCGCCGCTCGCCTCCGATGATGACGGACGCGACGCCGGGGAGCGTCTTCAGGCGGTCGGCGATATAGCGGTCGGCGTGGTCGGAAATCTCGAGCGCGTTGTGCTGGCTCGAGTTGAGCCGCAGCCACATGATCGCCTGCGCATCGGCTTCCACCTTGGCGATGATCGGCTCATCCACCTCGTCGGGGAGCCGGCCGCGCACGCGCGAAACGCGGTCGCGCACGTCGTTGGCTGCAGCATCCGGATCGCGGTCCGAGAGAAATTCAACCGTGATCTGGCTCGTCTCCTCGCGGCTCACGGACTTGAGGGTCTTGACGCCTTCTATGCCGGAGATGCTGTCTTCGAGCACCTGCGTGACCTGGCTTTCGATCACCTGCGCGCTCGCGCCCTGATAGACCGTGCGGACGGAAACCACCGGCGTGTCGATCTTCGGATACTCGCGCACCGTGAGCCGCAGGAACGAGATCACGCCCACGAGTATGATGAGCAGGCTCATCACGGTGGCGAGTACCGGGCGTTTGATCGAGATTTCAGGAAGGAACATCGTCACCCGCGGTCGTGTCGAGCGGTGCGGCATCGATGAGAGCCGGCGCTCGGCTAACGGAGTCAGGAAGCATCATTTGGTTACAGTCGCTTTCGGCGCCGCCGCCGTCGCGGCGGGAGGCGTTTCCGCCATCACGGTGACTGCGCTGCCGTCCTGCAGCCGCAGTTGCCCATCCAGCACGATGTGATCTCCGGCCTTGAGCCCCTGCACGACTTCCACGATGCCCGGACGCCGCAGTCCGATTTCGACCTTGGTCAGCACCGCCTTGCCGTCGGCAAGCCGAAACACGAATCGGTCACCGCCCCGGGGCACGAGCGCCTGCTCGGGTACGAGCAGCGCGTTCTCGCGGGTATCGAGCACCAGCATGACGCGGGCGAACATGCCGGGCTTCAGGCGCACGCCCGGATTCGGAATGCGCGCCCGCAACAGCACCGTGCGCGTCTGCTCGTCCACGGCCGGCTCGATCGCGTAGATCGCGCCGCGAAACGATTCCCCGGGGAAAGCATCCACGCTTACCTGCGTTTCCTGGTGGGTGCGGATCTTGCGCAGGAAGATTTCCGGAACGCGGAAGTCGAGCTTCAACGTCCCGATGCCTTCCAGCCGCGCGATATCCTGTCCCGCCTTGACGTAAGCGCCAGGGCTTACCTGCCGCAGTCCCGCGACGCCCTCGAACGGCGCCTTGATCGTCATCCTGTCGAGCTTCGCCTGGATCTCGGACTGCTTCGCCAGGGACTGATTCAGGTTCTCGCGCGCCACGTCGAGCGCTTCGGCGCTGATGAAGTTCTTTGCCTGCAGCTCCTCGGCGCGCCGCATGCGATTGCGGTTGAGGTTGAGCTCGGCCTTTACCGCCGCGAGCTGCGCCTCGACTTCGGACGAGTCGAGCGAAACGAGCCGCGCGCCCGCCCGCACCAGTTGCCCTTCCGCGAAGTGGATGGCGTTGATGCGCCCTTCCACTTCCGGCCGGATCATGACCGACTCGTTGGCGAGCAGCGTGCCGACCGCGCTCACCTCTTCCCTGATCGGACCGGTTGCGACAATGCCCGCCTTCACCGGCAGCGCGCGCGCCGGCTTGCCACCCGGCGCAGGGACAGCGACTTTCTGCGCCGCTGCCGGGACAGTCGAGCGCTTCCAGTAGTAGCCGGCGCCTGCCAGCACTCCGATGGCAACCAGCAGGATCAGGAATTTTTTCACGTATCGGATAGCAAGGAAAAGGATTTCGATTTTAGCAGGCTCACCCTATGTGCCGGGGTGGCGCGGCTATCCCGCGCTCGCCAGGTGGCACGCTCAATGCAGCTTGATCCGGGGCTCCGTGCGGCGCGTGATCATCCGCGCCAGCGTGTCGAGGAGCACCTTGGCGATGCCGTGCAGCGCGTAGAGGTGCATGCGGTAGAGTGAAATGTACATGAAGCGCGCGAACAATCCCTCGATGAAGATGCTGCCGCCGACCAGCGCGCCCATCAGCGTGCCGACAGTCGAGTATTCGCCGAGCGAGACGAGCGAGCCGAAGTCGCGATAGACGTAGGGCTTGAGCGGCTGGCCTTTGAGGCGCCGCGGCAGCATTTTCGCAAGGTGCGTTGCCTGCTGGTGCGCGGCCTGCGCGCGCGGCGGCACGCATCCCGGATGTCCCGGCCAGGGACAGCATGCGCAGTCCCCCAGGGCGAAGATGTCGGGATCGCGCGTCGTTTCGAGCGTCTGCTTCACCACGAGCTGATTGCTGCGATTGGTTTCGAGGCCGCCGATGTCCTTGAGGAAGTCGGGCGCCTTGACGCCTGCCGCCCACACCGCCAGTTCGGCGGCAACCGCTTTGCCGCTGGCGGTCACGATGCCATTCGCGTTCACCCCGGTCACGCGCTCGCCGGTGAGCACTTCGACGTGGAGCTTGCTCAGCAGTTCTTCGGTCGCCCTGGACAGCCGCTCGGGCAGCACCGGCAGGATACGCGGCGCCGCTTCGATGATCGTGAGCTTCATATCGCGTTCCGGGTCGATTCTGTCGAATCCGTAGGCCACCAGCTCGCGCGTCGTCTTGTGCAGTTCCGCCGCCAGCTCCACACCGGTCGCGCCCGCGCCGATGATGGCGACCTTGAGCTGCTCGGGGCGCAACGGCTCGCGCTGCGCGTTGGCGCGGATGCAGGCGTTCACCAGCCGGCGGTGAAAAAGCTCGGCCTGTCCCGGTGTGTCGAGGCTGATCGCATGTTCCGCCGCGCCCGGTGTGCGGAAATCGTTGGTGGTGCTTCCTACCGCGATCACCAGCGTATCGTAAGCGACTTCTCGCCGCGGGATGAGCTCGCGTCCTTCCTCGTCCAGCGTCCGCGCGACCTGCACCACGCGCCGCGCGCGATCGATTCCCTCCAGGCTGCCGAGCTGAAAGCGGAAATGATGCCAGCGCGCCTGCGCAAGATAGTCGAGCGCGTGATCGTCGAGATCGAGGCTGCCGGCCGCCACCTCGTGCAGCAGCGGCTTCCAGAGATGGGTGCGCGCCCGGTCGATCAGCGTGATTTGCACGCGCCCGCGGCGACCCAGCCTGTCACCGAGCCGCGTCGCGAGCTCGAGCCCTCCGGCCCCGCCGCCGACGATTACGATGTGGTGGGTGGGCAAGGAGAAACCGGGCGGTGTCAGGAAACGGCAGGAATGCAATCAGCCGGGCGTCGCGATCCGCGACACCGCGCTTTGCTGCAGCAGCCGCAGCATCGCCGCCGCCTTGTCGAACGTCTCCTGGTACTCGTCCTCTACGCGCGAGTCAGCCACGATGCCGCCGCCGGCATAACAGCGGATCACGCCACGCGAGTGGACCAGCGTGCGTATCGCGATGTTGAGGTCCATGTTTCCGTCGTAGCCGATATAGCCGATGGCGCCGCAATAGACGCCGCGCCGGTGCGGTTCCAGTTCCTCGATGATCTGCATCGCACGCAGCTTCGGCGCGCCGGTGATGGAGCCGCCCGGAAAGCAGCCGCGCAGCAAGTCGAGCGCGTTGCGTCCGGAAGCGAGTTCTCCGGTCACGGTGCTGACGAGATGGTGCACGGTGGCAAAACTCTCGACCTCGAAGAGCTTCGGCACGCGCACCGATCCGGTCCTGCAGTTTTTCGAGAGGTCGTTGCGCAGCAGATCCACGATCATCACGTTCTCGGCGCGGTCCTTTTCGCTCGTGCGCAGCGCCTCGATCTGCTCCGCGTCCAGCCTCGCATGGCCGGCGCGCGGCCGGGTGCCCTTGATCGGCCGGGTCTCCACGCGACCGTTCTCGACTTTCAGGAACCGCTCCGGAGAGGCCGACAGCACCTGCACGTACGGCGTATTGAGATAAGCCGAGTACGGCGCGGGGTTGAGCACGCGCAGCGCCTGATATGCAAGCCACGGATCGCCGCTTGCCTGCGCTTCGAACCGCTGCGCGAGGTTGACCTGGTAGCAGTCGCCGTCCCGGATGTACTGCTGGATGCGGCGGAAGGCGCGGCCATAGCGCTCCCGCGTCATGTTGGAGATGACTGGTGAGGTGATGCGAAAAGGGGTCCGCGCACGTTCGCGCACCGGCCGCGTAAAGCGCGTCACGAGGCTGTCCCATTTCACGTCCGTCTCCGGATCGCGTCCCTGTCCCGCGAGCCAGCTGCGGCGTTCGCAATGATCGACGATCACCACCCAGTCGTAGAAGCCCACCGCCATGTCGGGAATTTTTTCCGCATCGCGCGCGCGCGCCGGAAACGCTTCCAGTCGGCGCGCGAGATCGTATCCGAAGTAGCCGATCGCGCCGCCGCTAAAAGGCAGTTCGCCGTGCGAGGGCGTGATGTCGAGCAGACGGGCTATCAGCGCGAAAGGGTCGTCGCGCGAAAGCTCCACGCCATCGGCCTGGATCTCCGTCAAGTTGCCGCGCGTCAGCAACCGGACATACGGCTGGGCGGAAAGGATGTCGTAGCGCGACTGGCCGGGATGGTGCTGGCCGCTGTCGAGAAATACCGCCCACGGCAGATCGGCGATCGCTTCGAACAGCGCGCCGCTGTCCGGCGCGTAAGTCAGCTCCGCGAGCAAAGCGGGGTTCATCGTCAATATAATAAACTCTTTGCATGGCCGGCTCTCCGTCTAGCGCTTCGAGCGCGCGTTACCGCGGGCGCTTCGCCCCCTCGCCCACCGGCCCGCTGCACTTCGGTTCGCTCATCGCGGCGCTGGGAAGTTATCTGGAAGCGCGCACCTACGCGGGCGAGTGGCTCGTGCGCATCGAAGACCTCGACACGCCGCGTATCGTTCCCGGCGCGTCAGGCGCGATCCTGCGCGCGCTGGCAGCCTGCGGCATGCGCTGGGACGGTGCGATCGCGTATCAGAGCTCACGTGCGGACGCCTACCACGCAGCAGTGCATGCGCTCAGGCAGCGCGGGATCGTCTATCCATGTGCATGCTCAAGGCGCGAGATCGCCGACTCGGCGGTCACCGGCATCGAGGGGCCCGTTTATCCGGGCTCGTGCCGCGCCGGCCTGCCCATGAACGGGAAGGCTCGCGCGCTGCGGATCCGCGCCGATGGCGCACGCATCGAATTCTCGGATCTTTTGCAGGGAACGATCGCGCAGGACGTGGCGGCATGCGTCGGCGATTTCGTTCTCTATCGCGCGGATGGCGTGTATGCCTATCAACTTGCCGTTGTGGTGGACGATGCGGAACAGGGCATCACGGACGTCGTGCGCGGCTCCGATCTGCTCGATTCAACGCCGCGCCAGATCCACATCCAGCGGCTTCTCGGAGTGCCGCAGCCACGATACCTGCACCTGCCGGTCGCAGTGAACGGATCGGGAGAAAAGCTGAGCAAGCAGACGCGCGCGGCGCCGGTGGATTGCGCGCGACCGGCGGCGGCGCTCGTAGACGCGTTGCGCTTCCTGGGACAGGATCCACCGGAGCGCCTGTCCGTGGCCGGCGCGGACGACGTGCTGGCGTGGGCGCTCGAGAACTGGCGCATCGAGCGCGTTCCCCGGACGAGAGTGCGGCCCGCTTCGCTGTAGGGACGACGCGATTACTCGAGAATGGCCGCAGCAGGCCGGGCCCTTGCGCGCGCGATTTCCTTCCTCAGTCTGGCGGCCTTGATCAGCTCCTGCAGCGACGTCACTGCGGCACTTCCCGCCTCGTATCCCGCGGCGATGTTCTGCAGCTTGTAGCCGAAGTCGAGCATGCGTGCCTGCGCGGTGCGCGGCGTGATGACGAGATCCGCAGATTGCAACTCGCGCTCGAGCAGCAGGCTGCGCGTGGAGCGTGAGGCAGGCACCGGGTTTGCATTCTGGCGCGCCAGCGCGAACCATGACACGTCGACAGCGATCACGATGTCTGCGCCCATGGCGCGCGCTACCGAGACCGGCACCGGGCTGGTCAATCCGCCATCCACGTACTCCTCGCCGCCTATGACCGGTGGGATGAAGAGATTCGGCACGCTGGCCGAGGCGCGCACGGCAAGGCCGGTATTGCCGCGATTGAATACGGTCATGGCGCGGTCCCGCGCCCGCGTAACCGCGACGGCGAAAGGTCGCGCCAGTTTCTCGATCGGACGGTGGTTCACCGCCTCGTTGATGAAATCCTGGAGCGCTTCGCCACGCACCCAGCCGCGCCCGAATAGCGTGAAGTCGAGCAGCGCGCCCTCCTCCATTCCGACCGCGATGTCTTCGAGCGCGCGCGCGTCGTGGCCGCTCGCGTACAGTGCAGCCACGATGGCGCCCGAACTGGCGCCGGCGACGATGTCGGGCACGATCCCGGCCTGCTCGAGCGCCTTGATGACGCCGACGTGGGCGAAGCCGCGCGCGCCTCCGCCACCCAGCGCCAGCCCGACCAGCGGCCGTTCGGACACGAGCGGCACGACCGGCGCCGCATGTGGGGTGCGGTCCGCGTCATCGTGGCGGGCCGACGAGCACGACGCCAGCGCGGCGAGGACGAGCGGGATCAGCAGGGTTCGCAACATGCGCGCATGCTACCCAAGACCTTGCGTGGCGGGCAACAACGGCGGGCGCAGCGTGGCGGCCTCGCGTTGCGTTCAGGAATCAAAGCAGCCAGAATGTCAGCCACCAGACCTTCCCTACGCGTTCCTGCAGCGCCCAACGGAGACATCATGCCGGTCCAAGGATGCGCAGCCTCATGCTGAGTGACGCGTCATGAAGCTGCGCGCCTATCTCATGCTGTTCGCGCTCGCGACGCTGCTGCCGATCGCCGTATTTGCCGTGGTCGTCGGGGCACTGCTGATCGAAAGCCAGCGCGATACTTTCCGCCGGGCGGCGGAGGAGCGCACGCTCGCCGTGCTGAACACGGTGGAGGTCGAGCTCAAGAGCTCGATTTCCGCGGTCGAGGCGCTGGCCGTTTCACCCACGCTCGATTCGCCCGATCCCACTGATTTCCGCTCGATCGCCACCAGCGTGCTCTCGACGCAGCCGGACTGGAGCACCATCAGCCTCGCGCTGCCCACGGGGCAACAGGTGATGAACCTGAGCCGGGCGGCAGGCAGCCCCTTGCCCACGATCCCCACTGAAGACGGCAGCGCAGCCCGAGTCGTACAGACCCAGAAGCCTGCGGTCGGCGACATGGTCCCGGGCCCGACGACCAAGCGCTGGGATTTTGCGGTGCGCGTGCCGATCATCCGGGACGGCGCAGTCAAGTACATACTGTCCGCGGTCATCGATCCGTCCGCCATCCAGGACCTGCTGAAGGTGCAGCACCTGCCTTCCGACTGGATCGGCCTGGTGCTCGACCGCAACGACCGCATCGTCGCGAGTATCGGCGGCATGAGCGGCGCCGTCGGTCAGCTTGCATCGCAAGCGCTGCGCGATATGCTTGCCAGCGCACAGAACGGGTGGTTTCCTGCAAACACCATGAACGATGTCCCTCTCTACACGCCATATCGGCGTTCGGAAACCGCGGGGTGGACCTTCGCCATAGGCATTCCCGCCCACACGGTCGAGCAGGCCCAAACCCGGGCGCAGGGTGTGCTGATCGTGGGTCTGCTCACGGCGCTCGCGCTCGCGCTCACGCTCGCGGTGGTGGTGGGCGAACGCATCTCCACGCCGATCTCGTCTCTCGCGGAAGCCACCAAGGCGATGGGCCAGGGACAGAGCCTGACCCTGCCGAGCGACATCCGGGTGAGCGAGGTACACACGCTCGCGCTCGCGCTGCACGAGGCGGAGCAGGCGATCCGCGAGCGCCAGGACCTGGCGGAGCGCGAAAAGGAAGCGCTGCAGGCGGCGGATCGCAGCAAGGACGAGTTTCTCGCCATGCTGAGCCACGAGCTGCGCACGCCGCTCGCCGCGCTGACCACCGCCGCTCACGTCTTGCGCGTCGCGGGGAACGAGGTGGAAAAGGCCGCCCAGGCGCGCGGCGTCGTCGAACGCCAGACCCGGCACATGGCGCGGCTGGTGGAAGACCTGCTCGACGTTTCGCGTGTCAACATCGGCAAAGCGAGGCTGCAGCGGGAGACGTTCGACTTCGGGGAAGTCGTCGAAAATATGATCGGCTCGTGGCGCGCGGCGAAGCGCTTCGAGCGGCATCGCATTTCGCACGCCATCGCACCGGTATGGATCCATGCCGATCGCACTCGCGTCGAGCAGATCGTGTCT
Organism: Betaproteobacteria bacterium; assembly: GCA_052389535.1. GTDB lineage: Bacteria > Pseudomonadota > Gammaproteobacteria > Burkholderiales > SG8-41 > DSOT01. The sequence continues at coordinate 26,137 of JBQTHU010000253.1, forward strand.
AACCTGCTCGACAATGCGCTCAAGTTCAATCCGCCGGGGCGCCGCATCGACGTGACGCTGCGGCACACCGCCGGCGAGGCGGTGCTGCAGGTGGCCGATGAGGGCGAGGGGCTCACCGCCGGCGCGATGGAGCGGATATTCGACCTCTTCGCGCAGGGCGAGCAGGGCCTGGACCCGCGCAAGCGCGGCATGGGCATCGGCCTGGCGCTCGTCAAGCGGCTGTCGGAGATGCATGGCGGCACGGTGTCGGTCAGCAGCAAGGGGCCGGATCAGGGGGCGCTCTTCACCGTCCGGCTGCCCGCAATCGTGCGCCCGATGGGACAGTCCGAGCGTCCGGCGAGCGCGGAGCCGGCCGCCGCGCGACGCATCCTGATCATCGAAGACAACGACGACACGCGCGAGATGCTGCGCGCAGCGCTGACGCTCGATGGCCACGAAGTCGTGGAAGGCCACGACGGCGCCACCGGACTCGCCGCCGCGGCGGCTGCCGAGCCGGACATCGTACTGATCGACATCGGGCTGCCCGACATCGACGGCTATGAGGTGGCGCGCCGGTTGCGGGCACGGCCTTCGAACGGCCGCGTTCCGCTGGTCGCATTGAGCGGCTACGGCCAGGCAGCGGACCTCAAGCGCGCGTTCGAGGCCGGGTTCGATTCCCATCTCACCAAGCCGGTCGCGGTGGAGCAGCTGCACAGCGTCATCACGGCCCTCAAATGAATAAAACCGGCAAGAGACTGCTGATCGTCGACGATGACGCCGACATGCGGCTGTCGCTCAAGCTCGCGCTCGAGATGGCGGGCTACGCGACCGAGGTAGCCGCGGACGGCCGCGAAGCGCTCGCGATACAGAAGCAGCGTCCCGCCGACGTGCTGATTACCGACATTTTCATGCCGGAGAGCGACGGCTTCGAAGTGATAGACGCGGTGCGCCGGGGCTTCCCGCAGACGCGGATCATCGTGGTATCGGGCGGCGCGCGGCTTGCCAAGCGCGAGTACCTGCTGGACGCGGCGCTGATGGACGTCGATGCCGTCCTGCCGAAGCCGTTCGACGTCGAGACGCTCCTCACAACGCTCGCTACGATACAGAATCGCTGAGCCTTACGCAGTGGCGGGCTCGCCTTTCGCCAGCGCGCGCTGCAGATCCCTGATCGCCTGCTCGCGCGTCTTGCGCATCCACTTCGAGCGCTGCCCGATCGGCTTGTTTTCGATCTCCGCATGCACCTTCATCGCGACGAACACCGGACCCGGCTGATCGAGCAATTCGGGCAGGCGCCTGGTAAGGTCCTGCAGCTCGTCGAACGCGTACGCCCGCGGATAGCCCGCGCCGCGGGCGATCGCATCATAGGCAACGTTCTTTGCGTTCGGCACCGGCTGCCCGCCGGTGGTGGCATAGCACTCGTTGTCCAGCATGAAATGGCAGAAGTTGGCGGGACGCTGCTCGGCCACCGTCAGCAGGATGCCGAGCCCCATCTGCACGTCGCCCTCCGAATCGAACAGCACCACCTTGCGGTGCGGAACCGCGAGCGCGAGCCCGAGCGCGAAACCGGCGTGGCCGCCCATCGCCGGGTCGCCCAGGGGCACGTCCAGATCCGGCGAAGTGCTGATGTCGATCCAGTGCCGGCCGCCGCGGCCCGGCACCACGATGGCATCGCCGCGATACTTCTGGAACACCTTGAGCATGTCTGCCGTGTAGAACATGTTGCCCTCCGGGCTCAGCGATTGAAGCCGTGATATTCGTCGGCCACGAGAACGGCAACCGGGCGGCGGGTCTTCTTCGCCTCCTCGAACGCCACGCTGATGCGGGAGGCATCGGCGTCGCTTTCGACGATGTAGTAGTTGATGCGAAAAGCGTTGAGGAACGGCTCGGTAAACATCGCGGCGGTGTCCTGCGTGACGCCGTGCCGCGTCCAGCCGCGCAGCCCCACCATCAGGACGACCGGGACGTTGAGGCCGAGCAGCCAGCCGCGAATGGAGTCGCCCGATTCCATGAGCCCGGTATTCTGGATCAGGATCACGGGCGTCTTGCCGCCTGCGGCAAGCCCCGCCGCCACGGAGCATGCCAGCCCTTCGCGTGCGACGGCGACCAGCTCGAGTGACGGCTCCGCCTTCATCAGCAGATAGAGCCAGTTCGTCTCGCTGTCCGGCAGCCATACGACGTGTGTCACGCCGTGCTTCTTCAGTTCTTCGAGCACGACCTTCGGACTCAGATGAGCGATCACGGCGTCATTCATTACCACTCCAGGTACTTCTCCTTTGCGAAGCCCGTATGATCGGCGAAGCCGCCGCGTCCCGCAACCAACCGCGCCCGCTTTTCCAGCATGCGGACGCCAGGTCGAGACGGCTCGCGCCAGCACGCGCGCCGGCGAGCCGTCGGATCCCGCGATCGGCAGCGGCCCGAACATGAACACGGGCGGCCCGGCAAGCGCATGATACATCCAGTAACCATATGCGCCTGCTATGGCAATGGTCCGCGCGATGTGGCCGATCGACGGCTGTTGCGGCAAAATGCGCGAAACTCCAGGGAGCGCGCGATGCGGACGGTACACAGCAGAAGAAACGACCACATGGTGGCCCCTCCCATCTTCGCCATCATGATGAGCGCGCCGATGCCGCTCGCGGCAGGGTGGTCCGCGCCGGCCATTCAGGTGAACTGAGTGCATACCCGGCCGGCAAGCCGCCACGAGATACGCTTTTGCGGGAGAGAAACGGATGTCGAAACAGTACTACTCGCCTGATCCGCGGGCTGCCGAGCGGGCGTACTCGCGCGCGGTGATCGCTGATGGCGGCAGGACGATCTGGCTCGCCGGGCAGACGGCATCCGGATCGAACCCGGACTTCGACGCCCAGGTACGGGAGATTTTCGCGAAGCTCGACCAGACCATCAAAGGCGCCGGCGGCAACGGCCTGCACGACATGGTGACGATGACGGTGTTCATCCGGGACGCGCGCTACGGAGACCGCTTTGTCGAGCTGCGCAAGGAAATATTCCGTAAAGATTTTCCGGCCAGCGCATTGATCACCGTCGCGGGTTTCGCCCGCCCCGGAATCCTGATCGAGGTGCAAGGCGTTGCGGTCACCGGCACCTGAATGACGGAGTAACCCCCTACGCTGCCCGGAATGCATTTAGAATTGAGTACGCAGCACGTCCCACAAAGAAGAAGGCGTTGCACGAACGGCACGAGAAAGGCAGGGAGATGAGAACCAGATGGGAGGGATTCACTTTCGTCGAGCTGATGGTCGTGGTGGCCATCATCGGTATTCTGTCCGCGGTAGCGCTTCCGCTTTACATGGACTACACGAAGCGCACCCGCATGTCCGAGGTGGTGCTGGCGGTGAGCGCATGCCGCACGCCCGTCAGCGAGGTCTATCAGAACCAGACGAGCGCCCCCGGCGCGGGCAACTGGAACTGCGAAGTATCCGGCCCCGCCACTCGTTACGTGCAGTCGATCACGACCGACCAGAACGGCAAGATCATCGCCACCGCGCACAATTTCAGCGACACCAACATAGATGGAAAGGTGCTCACGCTGGTTCCGCTCATCGGCGGAAGTACCGCCGTAGCCGCAACCCACATGGGGAAGGCCGTGAACGGCTGGAGGTGCGGCGATCCGACGGATGGCACGACCATACCGTCCAAGTTCCTGCCAAGCTCGTGCCGCGGCGGCTGAAGACCCTTTGATCGACCGAGCGATACGCGCTCATCTCACCAACTCCAAACCGGGTGTAAAAATGGCGGATCAAAAACAGAAAAGGCGCGGCAAGAACGTTTTCATCATGCCCGATTTCCAGGGACGGATGATCCTGTTCGTGCTGCTCACCGGCTTCGTGTGCATGGCGCTCAACGGCTATCTCTATTACCAGTACGTGGTCGACAGCTACGACTTCATACTGAAATACTCGAGCCTGTCCGAGGACCTCAAGGAACAGCGGTATACGGACCTGCTGGTGTTTGGTACTTCGCTCGGCGTGGCCACGCTGGTCGCAACGTTCGCCGTCGCCATCTGGGCGCTATTCGCCACGCACCGCGCCGCGGGCTCGGTGTATCACCTGAAGCGGGTAATCGAAGAAATCAGGGGCGGTAACGTCGACGCGCGCGTCCGACTGAGGGAAAAAGATGAGTTCCAGGATGTCGCGCGCTCATTCAACGAGCTGATGGACCAGTTGCGGAAGCAGCGATCGCCTGAGTCCTGAGGCCGTCAGCGCCGCGGAAGCGCGATGCGCTTCGCGACAGGGAAGCCCAGCACGCCGTTGTGCGCGAAGATGTAGACGCTGTTGCGCGTGAGGTCGCCGGTCACCACGATCATGTAGTGATCGGGTTCCCACGCCAGCGGCACCAGGCGCTCCGGATCGTCGGACTCGTGAAACACCCGCGGGATGCGCCCCGCCTTAGCTTCCTCCGCGAGATTCCAGATCGGCTTCTGCGTCCAGTCGCGCAGGATGCACTCGAACTGCCGCGCAGGGATGCGCGCGTGTGCGAACAGGTGTCGCTTCAGATCCTGCTTCGACCATCCCCAGCCCGCAATCGTCTCGGCGATGATCGGTGACATCAGCATGAGCGGCCGGAGCGTCCCCATTCCCTGGCCCACGGCGAACATGAGCTGCCAGGAGTACTGCCGCACCATCGCGTCGCACAGGTAGGGCAGCATCTCCCCGGGCGTGCTGCCCGATACGGAGGAGATGTGGTTGCCGCCGGTATAGCGCGCAATCGTGACCGTGCTCTCGCCCGCCGAAAAGCCCATGTCCACGCTGTTCGGCGTCCAGCCTATGCTGCGCACCACCGCCTCGTTTTCGGCTACGACCACGCGCCAGGTGTTGCCGAAGGTCGCCTTGTCGTTGCCATGCGGGAGAAATCCGGCGACGTTGCGCAGATAGAGCCGCCAGAACCGGCCGATGGACGTATTCGCCTGGAAGCCGTCGCGCATCACCCCCTGGGTATAGTTGAATCCGAGCTGCTGAACGACAGGGCCGTTGAGGACGATGAGCGTTTCCCCGCCCGGTGTGTTGCCGCTGTGCTCCACGCCGTATGCGGGATCGGCCATCGCCTCGATCAGCGCGACCAGCACCGGCATGTACTCGGGACGGCAGCCGGCCATGACGCCGTTCACCGCGACGCTCCATAGCGTCGCCGCGCGGCTGTCGGGCAGCAGCGTGCCGAGCGATTCGTCGGCATCGCGGGCGGTGTAACCGAGAAATTGCTCCACGCGCGCCACCGTCGGCGGCACGATGGGCAGCCCATCCGAAAGGCCGTTCGCGTAGAAGTACGCGTTGATCTCGTCGAAGCCGCCCTTTACGACGATATCGCGTGCCCCAGGCTCGCCGCCCGCGCGCGTCTCCGCCGGCGCCTTCAGTAGATTTCCGATCACCTGGTCGAGCGTGACCTCGAGCGTGTTTTCACGGAGCGTCTCACGGCTCTGCACGCCCGGATGCCCTACGACACGCGCCACCGGCAGATGGGGGAAGCCGAGCCCGACGGACGCGGCACCCGCGAGACCGAGAAATCCTTCGCACACCAGCGTGGAGGACGGGACGCCGGCGCTCTCGCTTGCCGCGCTCGCCCGCAACACGGCGGGCGTGCAGCTGCCTCAGCAACCCATGCCGGATATCACTCCGTCCACCCCCATCGCGCGGAGCCGCCCGGGCAGGGCGGCGAGCACCTCGCGCTCATCGCTGCCGTGCGTGTTGCCGAACTCGCGCCAGCTCACGAACCGCACGCCGGGAAAGCGCGCGGCGAGGGCCTGCTCGAGAAACTCGAAAACCTCGTCGCCTCGAAACACGAAATCCCATAACTGCGCGATCGTCTTGCCTTCGAGCGTCGCCAGGCGCGGTGCAAGGGACTTGCGTCCCACCTGGCGCGGACTGCGCGGCCACAGAGCCTCGTAGTACCCGTCGTTGCGATTGTCCATACGACTTCCTCACCCGGCCCTGCGCAGCGGGGCCCATGACCAGCGCCGAGAATACCGCACGTCGCCGTAGCGCGCACCATGCACGGGCACCGGCTTCATGCTACGCTGCCGGGCGCGCATGGAAGGAGGAGAGCTGTCGAAGTGGATGCGCAGTTCTGGGTGATCCAGGCCTTCAACGGGCTGTCGTACGGCGCGCTGCTGTTCCTGCTCGCGAGCGGGCTCACGCTGATCTTCGGGGTGATGCGGATCGTCAACCTGGCGCACGGCTCGTATTTCCTGCTCGGCGGTTATGTCGCGCTCTCCGTGATCTGGACCACCGGATCGTGGCTGCTCGCGTTGCCCGTCGCCGCCCTGGTGCTTGCCGTGGTCGGACTGCTGATGGAGCGCGCGTTTCTGCGCCCGCTCGGATTCGACCCGCTGCGGCAGGTCCTGCTCACCATCGGCTTCGCTTTCCTGTTCCAGCAGCTCGCCCTCGATATCTGGGGCGGCGACCATCTCGACATCACGCCGCCCGATGTGCTCAGGGAAAGCGTGGTCGTCGGCGGCCTCTATTTCCCGGTGTACCGCATTTTCATGATCGGCATGGCAGCGGCGATCGGGCTTGCGCTGTGGCTCGCAATGGAAAAGACGCGGATGGGCGCGGTGGTGCGCGCCGCGGTGGACGACGCCGAAATGGCGCGCGGCGTAGGGATCGATACTTCGCGCGTCTCGATGTTCATCTTCGCACTCGGCGCGTTCCTCGCGGCGCTGGGCGGCGTAATCGGCGGCGCCTTCCTCGGCATCTACCCCGGCCTGGATTTCGTCATCCTGCCGATCGCGTTTGCGGTCGTCATCATCGGCGGCATGGGCAGCCTCGGCGGCGCTGCAATCGGCAGTCTGATCGTGGGCCTTGCGGACAATTTCGGGAAAGCGCTGTTTCCCGAGATTTCGTATTTCACCCTCTATGCGCCGATGGTGCTGATACTGGCGCTCAAGCCCACCGGGCTGTTCGGCAGGGACTAAGAGAGCGCATGCATAGCCGCCGCACCGTGATCGCCGTAATCGTGACGCTGGTGGCGCTTGCCGCGGTGGCGCCGTTCACAGGTTCGTACCTGATCATACTTCTGACCCACGCGCTCATCTTCGCGATACTGGCGATGAGCGTCGATCTGCTGCTCGGCTACACCGGGTTGCCCTCTCTGGGGCAGGCCGCGTATCTCGGCATCGGCGCCTACCTCACCGCGATACTGGCCACCCAGTTTCAGTTCGGGCTCGACGGCACGTTCTGGATCGTCGTGCTGCTCGGCATGCTGATGGGCGCGGCGACGGCCGCCTTCTTCGGCCTTTTCGCCATACGGGCGACCGGGGTGTACTTCCTGATGATCACGCTCGCGCTCGGGATGTGCGTGTGGGGCCTCGCCTACCGCTGGAATTCGGTGACCGGCGGCGACAACGGCATCGTGCTGCCGCCGCGGCCGAAGTTCGGGATCGATTTGTCCGACGATCTCACCTATTTCTACCTGGTGTTCGCTTTCTTTGTCGTTACCCTGCTCGCCCTCGCCGCGCTGGTCCGGTCGCC
>JBQTHU010000254.1:0-5798 GCA_052389535.1 Betaproteobacteria bacterium
CACGGCGTCGATCTGGTCGTGCAGCGCGGGGAAGTGGTGACGCTGCTTGGACGCAACGGCTCGGGACGTACCTCCACTCTGAAAAGCATTCTGGGCATGGTCGGACGGCGCAATGGATCCATCGTGGTGAACGGCGTGGAAACGATCGCGCTGCCGTCGTACCGCATCGTGCGGCTGGGCATCGGTTACTGTCCCGAGGAGCGGGGTATTTTCGCGAGCCTGTCGACCGGGGAAAACCTGCTGCTGCCGCCGCAAGTGCAGTCGGGCGGCATGCCGGTGGAGGAGATCTACGAGATGTTTCCCAACCTCCGCGAGCGGCACGCAAGCCAGGGCACGCGCCTCTCGGGCGGGGAGCAGCAGATGCTCGCGATGGCGCGCATCCTGCGCACCGGCGCGCGGTTGCTGCTGCTCGACGAGATCACGGAGGGCCTCGCGCCGGTCATCGTGCAGGCGCTCGGGCGGGTCATCCGGCAGCTCAAGGAAAAAGGATTCACCATCGTGCTGGTGGAGCAGAATTTCCATTTCGCGGCGCCACTCGCGGATCGGCACTACATCATGGAGCGCGGCCAGATCGCGCAGTCGTTCACGACCGCAGAGCTCAGGGAGAAGACGAGTTTGCTGCACGAATATCTTGGAGTGTGACTCTGTTATGAACTTTTTCACAAGGAGGGCATGGCAATGCTGGCTAGACGTGGTTTGCAGATAGCGGCGGCGTTCGCATTGAGCGCCGGCCTCGCGCAGGCGCAGATTTCCGATGGCGTGATCAAGATCGGCGTCATGAACGACCAGTCCGGCACTTACGCCGACCTGGCGGGCCCCGGTTCGGTGGTCGCTGCACGCATGGCGGTGGAGGATTTCGGCGCTGCGAAGAAAGGCATGAAAGTCGAGATCGTGGTCGCCGACCACCAGAACAAACCCGACGTCGGCTCGAGCATCTCACGGCAGTGGTATGACGTGGATAAGGTGGACGCGATCGTCGACGTGCCGACCTCATCGGTGGCGCTGGCCGTGAGCCAGATCACCAAGGACAAGAACAAGGTCCTTCTGGTTTCCACCGGTGCAAGCTCGGATCTTTATGGCAAGGCGTGTACGCCGAACACCATTCACTGGACCTATGACACCTGGTCGCTCGCCAATGGCACCGGTTCCGCGGTGGTGAAGACCGGCGGCAACACCTGGTTCTTCCTGACCGCGGACTACGCGTTCGGGCACGCGCTCGAACGCGATACCGAAGCCGTGGTGGTCAAAAACGGCGGCAAGGTACTCGGCAAAGTCCGCCATCCGTTCCCTTCGGCCGACATGTCGTCGTTCCTGCTGCAGGCGCAGACCTCGAAGGCGAAGGTTATCGGGCTTGCGAATGCCGGCGCCGATACCATCAATGCCATCAAGCAGGGCGCGGAGTTCGGCATCGTGAAGGGCGGCCAGCAGTTCGCCGGGCTGCTCGTCTTCCTCACCGACGTGCACTCGCTGGGGCTCAACGTCGCGCAGGGACTGTTGCTCACCGAGTCGTTCTACTGGGACCTCAACGATCAGACGCGCGGATTCTCGAAGCGCTTCGCCAAGCTGCACAAGGGTGCAATGCCAACGATGGGGCAGGCCGGCGTCTACTCCGCGGTGCTGCACTATCTCAAAGCAGTCGAAGCGCTGAAATCAGACGCGGGAGACAAAGTGGTCGTCAAGATGAAGGAACTGCCGACCGACGACCCGGTCTTCGGTAAGGGCCGCGTGCGCCAGGACGGCCGCAAGATCCACAACATGTATCTCTTCGAGGTGAAGAAGCCCAGCGAGTCGAAAGGTGCGTGGGATTACTACAAGCTGCGCTCGACCATTCAGGCCGAGCAGGCGTTCCGGCCGGAGAAGGAGGGCGGCTGCCCGCTCGTCAAATGACAATGACGCGCTTGTGGATTCCTTCCCCCTCAGGGGGAAGGTCAGGATGGAGGTGGATCCCGAGCTGTACCCATCCCCTCCCTGGCCCTCGCCTTGAAGGGGAGGGAACGCCAGGATGACATGAGCGAGATACTCGGCATCCCGACCCAGGCCCTGTTCGGGCAGCTTTTGATCGGGCTCATCAACGGCTCGTTCTACGCGCTGCTTTCGCTCGGCCTGGCGGTGATCTTCGGGCTGCTCAACATCATCAACTTTACGCACGGCGCCCAGTACATGATGGGCGCCTTCTGCGCCTGGTTCCTGATGACGAAGCTCGGTCTGGGCTACTGGTGGGCGCTCGTGCTGGCGCCAATCATCGTCGGCGCGACCGGCGTGGTGATCGAGCGGCTGATGCTGGCGCGCCTCTACAAGCTCGATCACCTCTACGGGTTGCTGCTCACCTTCGGGCTCGCGCTGATCATCCAGGGCCTGTTCCGCAACGAATACGGCTCCACCGGCCTGCCGTATGCGATGCCGGAGGCGCTGCGGGGCGCGCAGAACCTCGGCTTCATGTTCCTCCCGAACTATCGCGCATGGGTCATCGTGTTTTCGCTCGCGGTATGCCTCGCAACCTGGTTCATGATCGAGAAAACCAAGCTCGGCTCGTACCTGCGTGCCGCCACCGAGAATCCGCAGCTCGTGCAGGCTTTCGGCATCAACGTGCCGCGCATGGTGACGCTTACCTATGGTTTTGGCGTCGGGCTTGCCGCGCTGGCGGGCGTCATGGCGGCGCCGATCTACAGCGTGAACCCGCTGATGGGCGAGCATCTCATCATCGTCGTGTTCGCGGTGGTGGTGATCGGTGGCATGGGCTCGATCATGGGGTCCATCATCACGGGCTTCGTGCTCGGGCTGGTGGAAGGCCTCACCAAGGTGTTTTATCCGGAAGCCTCGAATACCGTGATCTTCATCATCATGGCGATCGTGCTCATGATCCGGCCGGCCGGCCTCTTTGGCACGCCGAAGTAAGCCATGGCAGCGGACCAGTACACCAACGTCGTGGCGGTGCGAGCGCGCGAGCAGCGACAGCAGCGCATTGCATTCGTGGTCATGCTGGCCTTCTTCACCATGGGGCCTCTCTTCATTTATCCCGTGTTCCTGATGAAGGTGATGTGCTTCGCGCTGTTCGCGTGCGCCTTCAACCTGCTGCTGGGCTTTACCGGGCTGCTTTCGTTCGGACACGCCATGTTCCTCGGAATGGCCGGATACGTGGCCGCGCACACCGCCAAGATAGGACTCGTTATCAAGGGCATTCCATTTTTTGGAATCACGATTCCGGTATATGTCAACCTGCCGCCATTTACACCGGAATTAGCCCTTCTCGCCGGCGCCCTCACGTCCTGTCTGCTGGGTGTGGTATCCGGGCTCATTGCGATCCGCCGGCAGGGCATCTACTTCGCCATGATCACGCTCGCGCTGGCGCAGATGGTGTACTTCTTCTGCGTGCAGGCGCCGTTCACCGGCGGCGAGGACGGCATCCAGGCCGTGCCGCGGGGCAGGCTCTTCGGCCTCGTCGATCTTTCCAACGTCTGGGCGATGTACGTCACGGTGTTCGCGATCTTTCTCGGCGGCTTTCTCCTGATCCACCGCATCATCCACTCGCCGTTCGGGCAGGTGCTGAAAGCCATACGCGAAAACGAGCCGCGCACCGTCTCGCTCGGCTACGACGCCGACCGCTACAAGCTGCTCGCTTTCGTGCTTTCGGCGACCTTGTCCGGCGTGGCGGGGGCGACCAGCGCGCTCGTGTTTCAGCTCGCCGCGCTGAACGCGGTGTACTGGACGATGTCCGGCGAAGTCGTGCTGATGACGCTGGTGGGCGGTATGGGCACCATATTCGGCCCGGTGGTGGGCGCACTGGTCGTGCTCGCGATGGAAAACTATCTCGCGCAGCTTGGCGCATGGGTGACGATCGTTCAGGGGCTGGTGTTCGTGGTCTGCGTGTTGACGTTTCGCCGCGGCATCGTGGGCGAACTGGTTCACTTCCTGCGCCGGCGCGAGGCGGCACGCGAGAAAGCGCTGCAGGAGGTGAAGATTTCCTAGATGGATTTCAGTCTCAGCGCCGATCAGGTCGCCTTTCAGGATACGGTGCGCGCTTTTGCGCGGCGCGAGCTCGAGGCCGATGCGCTGAAGAGAGCGCACGCCGAGGAGTTTCCGCGCGACGTCGCACTAAAGATGGCTGCGGCCGGGCTGCTCGGCATCACCATCCCCGAGGCGGACGGCGGGCAGGGTGGCACGCTCATGGACGCCGTGCTCGCCATCGAGCAGGTGGCGCTGGTCTGCCCGCGCAGCGCGGACCTGATTCAGGAAGGGAATTTCGGCGCGGTCAGGGTGCTCGCCCGGTTTGCGACGGAGGATCAGAAGCAGCGTTTCCTCGCGCCGGTGCTGCGCGGCGAAGAGATCATCGCGGTGGCGATGACAGAACCCGAAGCGGGCTCGGCGACGACGGATCTCGTCACTTCGGCGACGCCCGATGGCACGGGATTTCGCGTGAGCGGCAGCAAGGTCTTTCCCAATCCGCACGCCGACCAGTATCTCGTCTACGTGCGCTACGGCCCCGGTGTCGGCGGCATCGGTTCGGTGATGATCCGCCGCGGCGCGCCGGGATTTGCGATAGGCAGGACTTCGAAATTCATGTCCGGTGCGCACTGGGCGCCGCTTTATTTCGACAACGTCTACGTGCCGCCCGAGGACGTGCTGCTCGGGCCGGGCGGCTTCAAGAAGCAGATGGAGGGTTTCAACGCCGAGCGCGTGGGCAACGCGGCGCGCTCGCTCGCGTTCGGCCGCTACTGCTTCAATGCCGCGCGCGACTACGCGGTGACGCGCAAGCAGTTCGGGCGGGCATTGTGCGAGTTCCAGGGTCTGCAGTGGAAGTTCGCCGACATGAAGGTGAAGCTCGACGCAGCGCAGCTCCTGCTCTATCGCGCCGCCACCAATGCGGACAAGGGCTTTCCCGCGCCGGACGAGACCACGGTCGCCAAGCTCATGTGCAATCAGACGGGATTCGAGGTGGCCAACGAGTCGCTGCAGGTCATGGGCGGACTGGGCTACACGCAGGAGACACTGGTCGAGTACTGCGTGAGGCGCACGCGCGGCTGGATGATCGCCGGGGGCTCCATCGAGATGATGAAGAACCGCCTCGCGGAAAGCATTTTCGAGCGCCGCTTCTCCCAGCGCCCGCCGCGCACTGCGAGCGATGACAAATAAGCGGATTTACTATCCTCGTCACCCCGGCGTAGGCCGGGGTCCAGAATACTGCGCTGGATCCCGTCTCCGCCGGGTAGACGTGCGCTTGATGATCCTGCAGCCAAAGCAAGCTTCCACGATGGATGGTGAAAAAGGCATTACGAGGGAGACGATTGTTTGATTGAAGCGTTGTTCAGTCCTCAAACCGTCGCGCTCGTCGGTGCATCGGCGGATCTCAAAAAGAACAACTCACGCCCGCAGCGTTTTCTGCGCCGGCACGGATTTTCCGGCGGCATTCTCCCGATCAATCCGCGCTACACGGAAATACTGGGCGAGCCGGCCTATCCCGATCTCGAATCGGCGCCGGGCCCGATCGACCACGCCTTCATCATGGTGCCGGCGGAGGCAGTGCCGGACGCGGTCGCGCAGTGCTGCAGAAAGCAGATACCGGTTGCTACCATCTTCAGCGCAGGCTTCGCGGAGCTGGGCGAGGCGGGACTCAAACGCCAGCGCGACGTGGTGAGGATGGCGCGCGAGGCAGGGTTGCGTATCCTGGGTCCCAACTGCATGGGGCTCGTGAACGTCCACGGTAAAACTGCGCTTTCCGTCAACGCGGTGCTGGAGCGCGAAACGTTGCGTCCCGGCCCGCTCTCCGTCATTTCTCAGAGCGGCAGCACGCTCGGCACGCT
>JBQTHU010000255.1:0-1759 GCA_052389535.1 Betaproteobacteria bacterium
TTGGTGATCGCGCCCGCGAGCACGAGCGGTCCCCGGTGGATGCGCCGCAGCTCGTTCACCAGCGCGAACGGGTTGATCGTGCCCGCATGGCCGCCGGCTCCGGCGCACACCGCGATCAGGCCATCCACCCCCGCCTCCAGCGCTTTCTCCGCGTGCCGCACCTTGATGACATCGTGGAACACGACGCCGCCGTAGGCGTGCACCCGCGGCACCAGCGCCGCCGGCGCGCTGAGCGAAGTGATCACGATCGGCACCTTGTGCGCGAGCACCACTTCCAGATCGGCGTCGAGGCGCCGGTTCGCCTTGTTCATGATCAGGTTGACGGCGTAGGGCGGCACCTTGCGCCCCGGATTCTCGTCGCGAAAGCGCGCGAGTTCGGTCTCGATGCGCGTGAGCCACTTGTCCAGTTCCTCCTGCGGTCTTGCGTTGAGCGCGGGAAACGCGCCGATCACGCCGGTCTTGCACTGTTCGATGACGAGATCGGGCCCGGAAACCAGGAACATCGGCGCACCGAAAACCGGTATGCGCAGGCGGTCGCGGATGTGAGCAGGCAACGGCATGGAGTGTTCCGAAAGATTACCGCGGCTTTATATCACATGCGCCCGCGGGGGATTTATAGTAGTGTTCGAAGAAAAAGTGGCAGGGGTCGAATTATTTGTTGGTGCGATGAGCCAGCTCGAAAGACATAAATTCGACCCTGACCCCTTTTTTAGCCCGAACCAGGAGGAAGCCTCATGCTACATCCGTGTTTCAACTATCCGGCAACGCGGTGGCGGTCTGCGTGCGCTTCATTCGCGCTCCTGCTTGCAGCGTGCGGCATTTCCACCAGCGCGATGGCGCAGGCTGCGGGCAAGTTCGACGGTTATCCCAACCGGCCGATCCGTAACATCGTGCCGTTCACGACCGGCAGCGCGACCGACGTCATCGCGCGCATCATCGGCCCCAGGATGTCGGATTTTCTCGGGCAGCAGATCGTCGTGGACAATCGCCCGAGCGCAGGCGGCGTCGTCGCCTTCAAGATCGTCGCCGATGCCGCACCCGACGGCTACACGCTTACGACCACGGGTTCCAACTTCTCCGGCAGCGCCGCGCTTTATCACGGAAAGCTGCCCTACGATCCGGTCAAGGATTTCACCGGCATTGCGCAGATCGCCAGCACGCCGCTGGTGCTGGTCGTCGGGCACGGGCTGGGCGTGAAATCGGTGAAGGAGCTGGTCGCGCTCGCGAAGAGCAAGCCGGGGCAGCTCAACTTCGGATCCACCGGGCACGGCAGCGGACCGCACTACGCCGCGGCGCTGTTCAATCTCAGGGCGGGCGTAGAGGCGGTGCACGTCCCGTTCCGGGGATCGCCCGAATCGTTGACCGACACCGTTACCGGCCGCGTGCACTATCTGCTCTCGCCGGTGCTCGCGGCCGCGCCGTTGATCAGCGGCGGGCGTCTGATCGCATTGGGCGTGACGACGAAAACACGCGCGCCCGGAATGCCCAATGTTCCGAGCGTCTCCGAGGTCGGACTTCCGACATTCGAGTACGAAGGCTGGTACGGCTTGCTCGCGCCCGCAAAGACGCCGCCCAAGCTCATCAGCCTGTGGTCGAACGAGATGAAACGCATACTCGACATGCCCGACGTGCAGAAAGCCATCGCGAGCCGGGGCGCCGCGGCGAAGTGGAGCACGCCGGAGCAGTTCACCAGGCTTGCGCGCGAAGAGATCGCCACGCGCATGAAGGTGTGGAAGGCGGCCGGCGTCAAGATCGAATA
>JBQTHU010000256.1:0-2462 GCA_052389535.1 Betaproteobacteria bacterium
TGGAGTTGACCCGCTTTCGTGGACACTTCAATCTTTGGGATGGAAGGAGTCCATATGCCAAAAACAAGGCGGCCGTATCCGGCGGAGTTCCGCCGCAAGATGGTGGAGCTGATTCGAGCGGGACGCAGCCCCGGCGAACTGGCGAAGCAGTTTGAGCCTTCGGAGCAGACGATTCGAAACTGGGTGGCGCAAGCGGATGCCAATGAAGGCAAGCGCAGTGATCTACTGACCAGCTCCGAACGCGAGGAGCTGGTAAAGCTGCGCCGTGAGCTCAAGCAGGTGAAGCTTGAGCGCGAGATTCTGGCAAAGGCCACGGCCTGGTTCGCGAGGGAGGTCGATACGAATCCGAAGCGGTCTTCCGATTCGTAGCGGCGCATCAGGCCATGTTTCCGGTCAGAACAATGTGCCGCGTGTTTGGCGTCTCCCCAAGCGGCTTTTATGCGTGGAATTCTCGCGAGCCCTCGGCGCGCGAGATTCGCGATGCTGAGCTTACCGCACGTATCCGCATGTATCACGCGCGCTCCAAGGGCCGGTATGGGGCGCCCAACATTCATGCGGACCTGCGTGAGGAGGGCATCCGCGTCGGTATGAAGCGTGTGGCTCGACTCATGAAGGCTGACGGGCTTCGGGGTGTGAGCCGCCGCAAGTGGATCACCACGACGAGCCGCGATGTCAATTCGCAGCCCTGTGCCGATCTGGTGCAGCGGCAGTTTAGCGCCGATGCCCCGAACCGGCTGTGGGTGGCCGATATCACCTATATCCCGACGTGGGCGGGGTTCCTGTTTCTGGCGGTGGTGCTCGATACCTTCAGCCGCCGCATCGTCGGATGGGCGATGGCTGAACACCTGAGGACAGAATTGGTGCTTGCTGCGCTCAACATGGCGCTCGGCCAGCGCCGCGCGATGGGTGTTGTGCATCATTCCGACCACGGCACGCAGTACACCTCGATCGCTTTCGGACTTCGCTGCAAACAGGCAGGGGTGCGTCCTTCGATGGGTTCCATCGGCGACTGCTTCGACAATGCCATGGCCGAGAGCTTCTTTGCGACACTCGAATGTGAACTGCTTGAGCGAGTGAGCATGCGCACCAAAGCTGAAGCGAGAATGGCCATCTTCGAATACATCGAGGGCTGGTACAACCCGCTCCGGCGTCATAAGGGACTCGGCCGCATCTCGCCCATTGAATTCGAGCGCCGCCATTCAATGCAGAACGAGCACGCTGCCCACAGTCCCACGCGCTCGGTTGCCTCAGAAGCGTTGCCTATGCACACTGTAGAGAATCGCTTGTGACCCAAGCGCTAAACCGTCCACCGAAACGGGGCAACTCCAGCGGAACGTTCGGCTTCTTGTAACCCGTAACGACATCGGTTACACTGACTCTTGTGATCCGTGGATTCCGGCACAAGGGCCTGCAGCGGTTCTTTGAAACGGGCAGCAAGTCCGGGATACAACCTCAGCATGCCGATCGGTTGAGGCTCATTCTTGCCCAATTGAGCGCAGCTACAAAACCGGAGGACATGGCGCTCCCCGGGCTGGTGCTGCACCCGCTCAAAGGTGACCGCAAGGGAACGTGGTCAGTTCGGGTCAGCGGAAACTGGCGAATCACCTTTGTCTTTGTCGGAACCGATGCCGACGCGATCGAATACGAGGACTACCACTAAGAGGAAGCACCATGCGCATGCACAACCCCCCACATCCCGGTGAGATCATCAAGTCGCTATGTCTGGAGCCGCTCGGTGTTACGGTTACCGAAGCCGCGAAGGCCCTAGGGGTCAGCCGCAAGACACTTTCGGCGATTCTGAATGGTCGCGCGGGCGTGAGCCCCGAAATGGCGGTTCGGCTATCGATCGCGTTTGGAACCTCTGCGGAGAGCTGGCTGAACCTACAGACGCAGCACGACCTCTCGCACGCCGAGCAGCGGCGCAAGCATTTGCGTGTGATGAAGCTGGCCGCGTAACAAGATGCCGAACCACCCGTTCAACGCCGACGGGCCGCAAGAGGCACGGCCCGCGGGTTAACGGTCACGTTAGATTTCTGTGATCGGCCGCGGGTGGTAGACTGTCCGAATCACAGTTGGAGATGACATGGGCAGCCCGAAAGACGAAGTAAGCGCTTTGCTGAAGAAACTGCCAGACGACGCGAGTTTCGAGGATATACAGTACCACCTATACGTTCTCGAGAAGGTTAAGCGTGGTCAGGAACGCGCGCGCGCTGAGAGCACTATCTCTCACGAGGATGCCAAGGCGCGTCTTGGTAAATGGCTCGCGTCTTAGTCTGGTCACCCGAGGCGGTCGAGGACATTGACGCAATCGCCGCGTACATTGAACGCGACTCGCCTTGGTATGCGAGGGCTGTCGCATCGAAGATCGTCGAAACAGCCGAATCTATTTCTGAATATCCCGGTTCGGGCCGGATGGTGCCTGAAATCGATGATCCAGCCATCCGTGAGCGGTTGGTCCACCG
>JBQTHU010000257.1:0-10941 GCA_052389535.1 Betaproteobacteria bacterium
CACGATCTCGTCTTCTGGGACAACCGCTGCACCATGCACTACGCGCTCGCGGATTACGATTTTTCCGTGCGGCGTCACATGCACCGCACCACCGTCGCGGGCGATGTCCCGCACTGAAGAACGAGGAACAGCCAAGTGAACACCCAAATGCACGCCGGCGAGGCGGTCGCCGAAGCGCTGCGCGAGGAAGGCGTCAGGCGCGTGTTCAGCGTCCCCGGCTCACACATCCACCCGATTTACGACGGCCTGAGCCGCGAGCCTTCGATCCGGTTCGTCACCTGCAAGCAGGAGCCCAACACCTCGCTCATGGCCGAAGCGCACGGCCGGCTTACCGGCGAGCCCGGCGTGTGCATCGTGACTGCGGGGCCGGGCAGCCTCAACTCGATGGCGGGTGTCGCTCAGGCCTATGGCGCCGCCTCGCCCATGGTGCACATCGCGGGCGCGGTGCCGCTGAAAGCGGATCTGGAGGCGTTTCACGGCGTGGACGATCCGGCATTCGTGCACGAGATGTTCAGGAGCATCACCAAATGGAGCGCGCGGGTGGAGCGCCTCGAGGACATCCCGGAAGTCATGGCGCAGGCGTTTCACATCGCGCGCAGCGGCCGTCCCGGGCCGGTGCACGTCGAGCTGCCGCGGCTGTCCGACTACAGCGAATATATCCTGCAGGAAGAGAAGGCCGTCCTGCCCCCCTATCGCCGCATTCCGGCGGTGTCGCCCGCGCCTGACGCAGGCGATGTCGAGCGTTTCGCGCAGCGGCTGATGCACGCCAGATCGCCGGTGATCGCGGCGGGCAAGGGCGTGATGCGCAAAGGCGCGATGCGCGAGCTGGCGGAGCTCGCCCTGAAGCTCCAGGCGCCGGTGGTGTGCGCGCAGGACGCGATCGGCGTCATCGCGGAGGACCACCCGCTGTTCGCAGGGCATTTTTCGCCGATACGCAACCACCCGTTGTGCACGGCGGCACTGCAGCGGACCGATCTCATCCTCGGGATCGGCTTGCGCATGGGCGCGGCGGAAATCGCCGAACTCGGAAAGGTTGCACCCGAGCGTAACGCGGTCGTGATCGGCTTCGACGACGGGCCGGGCCCGCGCTATCGCGGCGAGGACGAGCGCGTGGCGGATCCCAAGCTCTTTCTCTCTGCCGTGCTCGCGCGCCTGAATGACTTTGAGAAGCCGCGCGATGAAGTGCTGCTGCAGGCGATGGCCGCACAGAAGGCCAATATCCGCCGACGCCTGACATCCTACAACGACCCGAACCGCAATGCACGCCCCGTTAATCCCGGTGTGCTGATGGAAGCGCTGAACGCGGTGCTCGGCGCTGATGCAGTCGTTGCCAGCGACGTCGGCAACTGCCAGATGTGGGCGCGCGCGTACCGGCGCATCACGAATCCGGAGTCGTTCATGCAATCCGGCGTGTGGAACGCGATGTGCTATGGGCTGCCGACGGCGATCGCCGCCAAGCTGGAATTTCCCGAACGCGATGTGGTGGCGCTCGCGGGTGACGGCGCGTTTCTCATGACGATCGGCGATCTGCCCACCGCCGCGGAGTACGGCGCGAACATCCTCATGATCGTGCTCAACGATGGCGCCTTCGGACAGACGTACATGCAGCAGACCAACATCTACGGCCACACCTACGGCACGTCATTCGCAAGCCCGGACTTCGCGCAGATCGCGCGGGCGTGCGGGGCAGAAGGGATCCGCGTCGACGACCCGAAGAATCTCGAGGAGGTGCTGCGCACGGGGCTTGCCACAACAAAAGAGAAACCGGCGCTGATCGAAGTGATGGTCAGCCGGCACCCCTATCCGAAGAT
Source organism: Betaproteobacteria bacterium (assembly GCA_052389535.1). Taxonomy (GTDB): domain Bacteria; phylum Pseudomonadota; class Gammaproteobacteria; order Burkholderiales; family SG8-41; genus DSOT01. The sequence goes on from JBQTHU010000257.1 coordinate 1,812, forward strand.
GTAGCGCTGTCGCATTGAGGGCACCGTCGTCATTCCGGTGCGTGCGAGGCCGCGCCGGGATCACGCGCGATTCGCCTTACCAGTTGAAAGCCGCGAGCAGGTAATCGGGCTGCGCGTCGGCAGTGGCCGAAAACGCGCGCCATTTCTCCGGCGCCGGCAGCTCGCCCCACGAGATGCCCAGTTCGGACGCATGCACGCCGCCCGGGATCAGCGCGCTGCGAATCCCGACGCGCGCGGCGCCCAGGATGTCGTGCTCCAGCGAATCGCCGATGGCGATGATCCTGCCCTTCTCGCAACCGAGCGCCTCGAGACACGAGTGGTAGATCGCGGGATACGGTTTGCCGTGATAGAACACGTTGCCGCCGAGCGCCTCATAGCGGCGCGCGAGCGCGCCCTGCGCCTCGGTCGTGCCTTCGGGCAGCAGGCGCACGATATCGGGATTCGCGCACACCATCGGCAACCCGCGCGCGAGGCCTCGCTGCAGCTCCGGCTCGTAGTCCTTCACGAGGCGGCGCGGCGCGTCGGTTCCCAGCACGGCAAGAAAGTCGGCCTCCTCGACACGATCGACCAGCTCGAGCCCGATGCCCTCCAGCAGCGACCGGTCGCCCGCGCGCGTGAACGCATGGCAGCGCCGGCCCAGTGCGCGATGAAACGGATGCTGCCGCGTTTCCAGCGCGCGCCGCGCGTCCTCGCCGCCCGATACGAACCGGTCGATAAGCGCCGGTTCAAAGCCCATGCTCGCCATGAGACGCAGGTTGTGTGCCTCGCGCCTCCCCGAATTCGACAGCACCACGATGCGCCTGCCCGCCTCGCGCAGCGCGCGCAGGCATTCCGCAGCGCCCGGGTATGGCCGCGTCCCGTCGTGCAGCACGCCCCACTGATCGAGTATGCAGCCGTCGTATTCCGCAGCCAGTGCCGCGACGCCGGTAACAACCGTGACGCCGCACGCGCGCGTTGCCGATTCAGGAGATCCGCGCACGGATGTAGGCGGAAACGGCCTCGCTCACCAGCACGATGGCGAGGATCGCCGCGAGCACCACCAGCACCTGCTGCCACGCGAACTGGTTGATCGAGGCATAGAGATAAAGCCCGATCCCGCCCGCGCCCACGAACCCGAGCACGCTCGACTCGCGCACGTTGATGTCCCAGCGGTACACGGTGGTGCCGATCAGGATCGGCATGACCTGCGGCAGGATGCCCACGAGATATACCTGTGCGGTGCCCGCCCCCGTCGCCTCGATCGCTTCGATCTGGCCGCGATCGGCCTCTTCGATCGCTTCCGCGACGAGCTTCGCGAGAAAGCCGACGGAGCGTGCCGCAACCGCCGCGATGCCCGCCACCGCGCCGGGCCCGAAGATCGCCACGAACAGCAGGCCCCAGATGATGGTATTCACCGAGCGCGACGCGACCAGCAGCCCCCGCCCGATCGCCCAGGTGAAATCGTTCGCCGTCGTGTTGCGCGCGGAGAGGAATGCAAGCGGTATGGAGAACACCAGCGCGATCAGCGTGCCGAGCGTCGCGATGTGAATCGTCTCGATCAGCGGCTTCACGATCACCGGAAGGTACGACCAGCGCGGCGGCCACATGCGCTGCGCCAGATCGGCGGCCTGCTGGTGGGCGTCGGCGAAAAAGGCCCACTCGATCTCGAGTGCGGAGACCGACCACGCGGCGGCGAACGCCACCACCGCGACCCACGTCCAGCCGGCCAGTGTCTCGCGCAACGTGCGCCGATGCCATGCCCCGGGATAGGACTTGCCGCTCGCGGCTTCGGACGTCACCGCAGCCTACTCCGCACCCAGTCGCTGAACCACTCGCCCAATGCGACCAGAAAGATGATCGACAGCAGGATCGCCAGCGCGAAATCGTAGTCATAGCGCGAGAACGAGGCCGAGAGCGTCTGGCCGATTCCCCCGGCGCCCACGATGCCGATCACGGTGGAGTGCCGCACGTTGGCGTCGAGGCGGTAGATGATGACGCCCACCGTGCGCGCCAGCACCTGCGGCACGATCGCGTACACCACCGTCTGGCCGAATCCGGCGCCGGTCGCGCGCACCGCCTCCACCGGCCCGCCGCGCACGTTCTCGATGTCCTCGGCCAGCATCTTGCCGAGGAAGATCGCCGAGGCGAAGGCGAGCGTGAGCAGCCCCGCCACCGGACCGAAGCCGAAGAGCTTGACGAAAAATATCGCGATGATCACTTCGTGCAGCGTGCGTCCAAGCACGATGAAGCCGCGCGCGGCAAGGTAGACCGGCTGCGGGGCGAGATTGCGCGCGGCCGCGATGCCGAGCGGAATGCTGAGCAGCAGGCCGGCCAGCGTCGCCGCAACCGCCATCTGCACGCTCTCGATCATGCCGTTCGTTAGCAGCTGCCAGCGGGTGAAATCCGGCGGGATCATGCGCAGGAAGATGTCCAGCGCGCGCGGGAAGCCCGCCAGCACGCGGTCCACGTCCACGTCGAGATCCGAAATCGCCCAGACGAGATACGCAACGACGGCGAACATCGCGAGGTTCTGGCGCAGGCGGCTGCCGAAGAAGGGCGGCGGCCGCCATGCGGAGGGATAGACGAGGCTGCCGCTCATTCCCCGTCTTCCTCATCGTCCGTCGCCGCCCGTATGGTGCGGCTCCAGTCTTCCGCGCCGTAGATCTCCGTCAGCGTCCCGGCAGTCAGCGCGGACGGTAGCCCGTCGAAAGCGATGCGCCCCGCCTTGAGCCCGATCACGCGGTCGGCAAAGGCCTGCGCCAGCGCAACGTCGTGGATGTTGACGAGCGCCGGGCGGCTGCGCTCGACGGCCAGCTCGCGAATGAGGCGCATGATCTGGCGCGCCGTCTTGGGATCGAGGCTGGCGGTCGGTTCATCGACGAGCAGCAGGTCCGGGTCCTGCATCAGCGCGCGCGCGATGCCCACGCGCTGCCGCTGGCCGCCCGACAGCGCATCGGCACGCGTGTTGTGATAACCCGCGAGCCCGACGCGATCGAGCAGCGCAAACGCGGTGGAGATGTCCCGCGGCGGAAATTTCCTGAAAAGCGAAGCAAGGAAACCGACGGAGCCGAGCCGCCCGGAAAGCACGTTCTCCATGACGGTGAGGCGCTCGACGAGATTGAACTCCTGGAAGATCATCGCGATGCGCCGGCGCAACCGCCGCAGTTCGCCGCGCGAAACGCCCACGATATCGCTTGCGCCGAGCCGGATACGCCCGGAAGTGGGCTCCACCAGGCGGTTGATGCAGCGGATGAGCGTGCTCTTGCCTGCGCCGGAAGAGCCGATGATGGCGATCACTTCCGGGCGCCCGACGGTGAAGCTCACGTCTTCCAGCGCACGCTGGCCGCCGGAATAGACCTTGGTGAGTCGCTCTATCGAGAGCAGCGTTGCCGCGCCCGCTTCGCGCGCCGATGCCGCAGGCAGGACGCCCTCCATCTGCTACAGCCGCGCCCTCGTCATCCGCTTCATTGCCTTGCGCGCCTTCATTCGGCTTTTCTGCCGAGCTTGCCAAGACTCTCCTGGGTATAACTCACGCCGCTCGCCTTTTGTATCGTGCGTATGTCGCGCCAGTGCTCCTTGTAACTGATCTGGGCGAATCGCTCCACATCCTTGAACTCGGTGGCAAGCTTCGATTTCTTGAAGTCGAACGAGACGAAAGCCTGCCTGATCTTTTCCTGCAGGTCCGGCGCGAGATTGTGCGCCACACCGAATGCCGTGCGCGGAAACGGGGTCGATTCGTAGACGACGCGCAGCGTCCCCGGCTTGAACATGCCGCGCGCCTGCATGCGCTCCACGACGGTGGAAGCGACGGGGGCGGCGTCATAGTCCTTGTTCACCACGCCCATGATGGAGTTGTCGTGCTTGCCGGAGTAGAGCACCTTGTAGTCCTTGTCGGGCTCCACGCCCAGCGCCTTGAACAGCGCGCGCGGCGCGATGTCGCCCGAGTTGGACGAAGGCGCGACATGCGCGACGCGCTTGCCCTTGAGGTCCATCACCGTCCTGATCGCGCTGTCGCGATGGGTGATGAGCTGCAGCGTATAGCCCACGCTCCCGTCAGCGCGCTGCATGGCGACGATCGGCACGAATCCCGCGAGGTTGACGGCAAAGGCCGTAGGGCCGCTCGCCACGCCGGCTATATGCAGCCTGCCCGAACGCATGGCCTCGACCTGCGCGGCATAGGATTCCGCGGGAAACCAGCGGATGCGCTTGCCGGTGACCTTCGCCAGATGCTCCATGAAATCGGCGAACACGTTCTCGTAGACTGCGGGGTCCTCCACCGGCGTATAGGAAAACACCAGCGTCGAAGGGTTCTGCCACGCTTTCTGATCCTTGGGGCGGTCCGCGACGAGATCGCCGTCCTCGTCGCAATAACGCTGGTCGAGATCGCCGCGGCTCGCGCACGGTGTCTGCGCAAGCGCACTCCCCATCCACAGCGTGAAGCTCGCCGCAATCGCGGCGACGAAGGCGCACGTCCTCTTGTTCATTTCTGTTCCCTCCTGGTGTGCGCTTATTTGAACATACTGACCGCGAACACTCCAACAGAGAGAGAGGAAATGCGGACCGCCTGCCTCGTGGCAAAGTGCCGTGGTAATCTATGGTGCGGGAACTCAGCGCCCGCGGGAGCCGTTCGTGAACAGAACGATATGGTTGTTGCTTCTCATCGTGGCAGGCGCCATCGCGGGCGTGCTGTACTACACGAGCCAGAAGACGCCGTCCTGGGTCACGGCGCCGACCGCCAAGGCGCCGGCGGCCAAGCCGCCGCCGCCCGAACCCGAGATCCGTTACCCGATCGAGGAGAAGGCCCCGGAAAAGCCGCTGCCCGAACTCAACAAGAGCGATCCCGCGATGAAGGAGGCGCTCGGCGGGCTGTGGAACGAGAAGACGATCGTCCAGTTCTTCAATCTGAACGAATTCGTGCGCCGCATCGTGGCGACGGTCGACAACCTGCCACGGCAGAAGATCGCGCTGCGGCTCATGCCGGTGAAGCAGGCGCCGGGCCAGTTCCGCACCACGGGTAAAGGCGACGCGGTGACGGTCAGCCCCGACAATGCCGCGCGCTACGCGCCGTACGTCAAAATCGCGGAATCCGTAGACAGCGCAAAGCTCGCCGATCTCTATTTTCGCTTCTACCCGCTGTTTCAGCAGGCTTACGAGGATCTCGGCTATCCCAAGGCCTATTTCAACGACCGGCTTATCGAAGTGATCGATCATCTGCTCGCCGCGCCGGAAATGCAGGCAGGCGTCAAGCTGGTGCAGCCCAAGGTCTTCTATCAGTTCTCGGATCCTGATCTGGAAAAGCGCTCCGCGGGTCAGAAGATCATGATGCGCATCGGCAACGACAACGCCGCCCGCATCAAGGCCAAGCTGCGCGACCTCCGCGGTCACCTTACACGCAAGGCGGCAAAGCCTTAACCCGGACACAAGGAGGAGGAGGAGGAGGAGGAAACGAAATGAAAGTACGTAACGCATCTCACCTTGCGGCAACCGCACTGCTGGCGGTTACGGCGGGCGCGGCGCACGGACAGGCGAACTATCCGACGCGCGCGGTGCGCATCATCGTGCCGTCCTCACCCGGTGGCGGCACCGACATCCTGTCGAGGCTGGTGTCTCCGGGCTTGTCGGAGCGGCTGGGCCAGACGGTGGTCGTAGACAACCGCCCGGGCGCGGGCTCCATCATCGGCAACGACGTGGTGGCGAAGGCGCCACCCGATGGCTACACACTGCTGATGGGCATCTCCACGCTCGCGATTCTGCCGGCGATGCACAAGAAGCTGCCGTACGATGCGATGCGCGATCTCGCGCCCGTCACGCAGGTGATCGCAGCGCCCAACATTCTCGTGACGCATCCATCCATGCCCGTGAAAACGGTAAAGGAGCTGATCGCGTTCTCGAAGAAGCGGCCCGGCCAAATCAACTACGGCTCCGCCGGCCTCGGCACCAACCCGCATCTTTCCATGGAGCACTTCCTCAGCATGACCGGCGTGAAGATGGTCCACGTCGCGTACAAGGGGCTGGGGCCTGCGATGATCGATCTCGTCGCCGGCCAGGTGCAAACTGCGATCTCCACCATGCTTGCCGGGCTGCCGCACGTAAAAAGCGGACGGCTGCGCGCGCTCGCCACGACCGGCAGCAAGCGCAGCAGCTCGCTTCCCGATCTTCCGACCGTCGCCGAAGCCGGCGTTCCGGGCTACGAGGCGGTGCAGTGGTACGGACTCTTCGCGCCGGCCAAGACGCCGCGGGAAATCGTCACCAAGCTGAACGAAGCGATGAAGAGCACGCTGCAGAGCCCCGCCACCAAAGAAAGGCTCGCGGCCGATGGAACCGAAGCGGTCGGCAGCTCGCCGGAGGAGTTTGCGCGTTTTCTGCGCAGCGAAACCGAGAAATGGGGCAAGGTCGTGCGCTCGGCGGGCATCCAGCCGCGATGACCGCCCGCTAGACCATCACGCCCGCCCGCAGCGCTTCCGCCCGCGCTCGAGCGCGGAGAAAGACTGCGTCGGCGCAGGCATCAGCCAGCGGAAGCCTTTATCGAGCAGCCCCTCCACGTTGCCGCTGTCCACGTGCGGGTGCCCGCAGACGACGTTGTGTTCCTTACAGATGGCGAGGATCTCGTCGATCGCGGCGGCCACCTGCGGATGGTCGTACTGGCGCGGAAAGCCCATGTCCTGCGAAAGATCGCCCTCTCCGATCAGCACCACGCCGATGCCCGGGACCTCTTTCAGCATTCGCGGCAGGTTCTTGATCGCCCGCACGTCCTCGCACATGATGACCACCAGGATCTCGCCCTGCGGATTGAGCGGCCATACGTCCGCGCGCGCGTAGTACTCCGGTTGCGTGATGCCCCAGTAGCGCGCGGCGTGGCGCGGCGCGTCGCCGCGCTGTCCGGCAGGCTCGAAATACTGCGCGCTCGGCGGCCGCGGATAGCGGCACGCGGCGACGGCGTTCCGTGCCTCTTCCATCGTGCTCACGTGCGGCCAGATCACGCCGTAGACGCCGATGTCGAGCACCTGCTTCGCCACCCACTGATTCATCTCGCCGCCATTGGGCGGAATGCGCACCATGGGCGCAACCGTCGCGGCGAGCGTTCCCGACTGCACGATCTGCCGCCGGTCCAGCATGTACTGCATGCAGTCGCGCAGCGTGCGTATCTCGTACGGATTGTGCTCCATCTCGAATACCACGGCGTCGTAGGGCGCGGCCGCGATCGCCTGCGCGGCATTGATCTCCGCCGGCGAAAACGTAACGAAAGCGGGCTTGCCCTGCTCGAGCGCGCGGATTGCGCCATTGAGGCGCGGAATGTCGGCCATCGCGGGTTCCTTCTGAATTAGAGTGCTGATCGAGAGGGCGTTATTCTACGCCAGCCCGTGTTCGAAACAGGAGCAGACCTTCCGCTATACTCGCGGCGGAAGGAGATCACAGCCATGCAGATCACGCTCATCGAAAACTTCCGCGCCGTGTTCTACGCGCCGTTCTATGCCTGTGCCGCACTCGGCGCTTACAAGGCGGAAGGGTTGGACGTCGCCATGAGGATGTCGGAGGCGGCGGAGAAGACGCTCACCACGGGCGACGTTTCGTGGGGCGGCCCGCTGCGCGTCATGAAAACGCTCGACGCCAATCCGGGCGGCGGATACGTGTGCTTTTGCGAAGCGGTGCAGCGCGATCCCTTTTTTCTCATCGGGCGCCGGCCGCATCAGCAGTTCAAGCCTGCCGACCTCGTCGGGAAGCGCGTCGCGGTGGTGAGCGAAGTGCCGACGCCCTGGATCTGCCTGCAGCAGGATCTGCGCAAAGCCGGCGTGGACCCAACCGCGGTCACGCTCACTCCGGCGAGGACCATGATGGAAAACGCAGCCGCGTTGCGCGCCGGCGAGGTGGACGTGATCCAGGTCTTTCAGCCGTACGCGCGACAGCTCATCGATTCCGGCGCGGGCCACATCTGGCATGCGGCAGCGAACCGCGGACTGGCCGCATACACGACGTTCAATTCCACTCGTCAGTTCATCGAGAGGAACCCGGACGCGATCCTGCGCATGACGCGCGCCATGTACCGCACGCAAAAATGGATTGCGTCGCACGACGGGCGTGCATTCGCCGAGCTCATCGCCAGCTATCTCCCCGACGTGCCGGGCGCGACCCTCGCCGCCTGCCTGAATGACTACAAGGCGCTGGGGCTGTGGAACACCGATCCTGTCATGAAGCGCGCTGGGCTCGAGTGGCTGCGCGACGCGATGCACGCCTCGGGGTTCATCAAGTCGAAGCCCGCCTTCGAACAGTGCGCGGACATGCGCTACGCCGAGCAGGCGGTGCGCGAGAATCCGCCCTCGATCTGAACCGCATTGCGCGGATGCCACACGCTGTGTAGCATCGCCCGCCTGAAGGAGGAGCAACCATGGCCGATTCCGATCTGAAAACGCTATTTCATTTTTCGTTCGCGGTGAACGATCTCGATCGCGCCCGCAGGTTCTATGGCGAGATCCTGCAGTGTCCCGAAGGCCGCAAGCTGTCCGGGCGGGCGGACTTCAATTTTTTCGGCCACCATCTCGTAGCGCACCTCGCGCCCGACGAAGTGGTCGGCTCGCAGGGCACAAAGATCGGCGAATCGAAGAAGACGCCGCTCAGGCACTTCGGCGTCGTGATGACGCTCGACGACTTCCGCACGACCGCGGCGCGGCTGGAACAACACGGCGCCGAATTTCTGAACCAGCCGTCCGTCACGCAGAAAGGCACGATACGGGAACAGATGCTGATGACGGTCACCGACGGCTGCGGCAACGCGATCGAGTTCAAGGGGCTGCGCAACATCACGGATGTCTACGCCGTCGAGCAACGCCAAGCGGAGAAGGCGTAGAACGAAAAGGAAGGAATGTGCCTTACACCATTCTCTATCCGGACAACCGCTCTTCGGACCTCAGCGTCGAAACGGAGATAACGGGAACGGATGTCACTTACATCAATCCCTGCAAGACCCGCTTCGAGGACGTGGATCTGTCCGCATGGCGGAGCTGCGATGCCGTGATCGTCCGGCGCGTCCATATCGACGCCCATGTCATCGAGAAAATGGAGCGCGCCCGCATCGTGGTGCGCATGGGCGTGGGTTTCGATGTGGTGGATCTGGAGACGTGCGGTGCGGCGGGCATTGCGGTGTGCAACGTGCCGG
>JBQTHU010000258.1:0-18830 GCA_052389535.1 Betaproteobacteria bacterium
TGCCGACCGGCGTGCTCGCCGATACGCTGGGCCCGCGCCGCGTGCTCACTGCCGGCGGCATCATCGCCGGCATCGGCTCGCTGCTGTTCGGTGCGGCCGAGTCCATCGCCTGGGCCGCTGTCGGTCGGACGCTCGCCGGGCTGGGCGTGTCCGTCGCCTTCATCTCGCTGCTCAAGCTGAATGCGAGCTGGTTCGACGAGCGACGCTTTGCCACCGCTTCAGGTCTGGCCCAGGTGATCGGCATTACGGGCGCATTTGCGGCGACGGCGCCGCTGGCGTGGCTGGTCACGGTGGTCTCGTGGCGCAGCGTATTCATCGCGGTCGGGGCGGGCTCCATCCTGCTTGCACTCGCCACATGGTGGCTGGTGCGGGACGAGCCGGAGGCGCGCGCCGGTACGGCCCGCGTCGATGAAGCGGACGGCAGGACAGGCGCCAGACTGCGTGCCGCCGAGGCGCGCTGGTACCGCAGCATGGTGCAGGTGGTGAAAAACCGCGCGACGTGGCCGTGTTTCTGGGTCAACTTCGGCATCTCGGGAAGCTACATGAGCTTCATCGGGCTGTGGGCGGTGCCGTTCCTCATGCATGTCTATGGCATGTCGGCGGTGGCGGCAAGCCGTCACACGAGCGTCATGCTGCTCGCGTTCGCAGTTTCGGTGGCCTGTGTCGGCGTGTGGTCCGATCGCGTCCGGCTGCGCCGGCCCCTCATCATCGGCTCGGCAGTGCTGTATTGTGCGTTCTGGATCGCATGGATCTCAGGCGCGGTGCCGGCTGCCGCGACGTATGCCGTATTCGCGCTCATGGGGTTCATCGCGACCGGTTTTACGCTTTCGTGGGCCTGCGCCAAGGAAGTGAACCCTCCGTCGTGCGCGGGAATGGCAACGGGGCTGGCGAATACGGGCGGGTTCCTCGCTGCCGGCATCCTTCAGCCGCTCGTGGGCTGGGTGCTGGATCAAAGCGCGCCGGCCGGGGACGCGCTTCCGGATTTTCGTCCCGCGCTCGGCGTTCTGATGCTGTTCGCATTGAGCGGACTTGCCGGCGCGCTGTTTATACGCGAGACGCGCTGTCGTAATATCTGGGCTTCCGCTCAGCAGGCCCGATGATGAAACCCCGGATACTGGTCACACGCGAGGTGTTCGACGAGACGCTCGATTATCTCGCACAGCATTGTGAAGTCGAATCCAACCAGCAGGACGTACCTTTTGCCGCAGCGGCGCTCGCGCAGCGTCTTGCCGCCAAGGACGGCCTGATGTGCTGCCTCACCGACCGCGTGGACGGTGCGCTGCTCGAAGCCGCCCCGCGACTGCGGGTCGTCGCCAATATCGCCGTTGGCTACAACAACATAGAAGTCCCGGCCTGCACTTCCCGTGGAATAATGGTGACCAACACGCCCGGCGTGCTGGATGATTCCACCGCAGATCTCGCCTGGGCGCTCATGCTCGCCACGGCGCGACGCCTGACGGAAGTGGAGCGCTACATACGGAGCGGCCAGTGGACGGGCTGGCGGCTCAAGCAATGGCTCGGCGTCGATGTCCATCACGCGACGCTGGGCATCGTCGGCATGGGGCGCATCGGGCAGGCCATCGCCAGACGGGCGGCCGGCTTCGACATGACGGTGCTCTATCACAACCGCAAGCCGGTGGCGAAGGACATCGAGCAGCGGCTCAAGGCGCGCTACGCCGGCCTGAAGGATCTGCTCGCGCAGTCGGATTTCGTGATCCTGCAGGTGCCGTACTCGCCGCAAACCCACCATCTGATCGGCGCGGCGGAGCTACGCGCGATGAAGCCCACTGCGATCCTCATCAATTCCACGCGCGGCGGCGTGGTGGACGACGCGGCGCTCATCGAGGCACTGAAATCCGGAACCATCCGCGGCGCCGGGTTCGATGTGTTCGAGAACGAGCCGAAGCTCAATTCCGGATTCCTGGAACTGAAAAACGTGGTGCTGGCGCCGCACGTCGGCAGTTCCACCGAGGCGACGCGCCGCGCGATGGCGATGACCGCGGCCACAAATCTCGTCGCAGCGTTGCGCGGGGAAACTCCGCCCAATCTGGTCAATCCCGAGGCGCGAAAGCAATAGGCGATCAGCCGGCCGCGCCCGACGATCCGCGCGCGCCGCTCTTCATGAGTTACTTCACGCAGCTTTTCAACCTCATGGTCGAGGTGATGCTGCCGCTCACCCTGCTGGTGGCGGTGGGCGGGCTGTGGGCGCGCTTCTTTCCGGACACGCCAGTGGAGGCGGCGCGCACGTTGCTCAACCGCATGGTGATGTATCTGTTCCTGCCGTGCATCCTGTTCTCCGTCGCATCCGCAACGCCCATCACCCGCGACCTGCTCTCCGTTCCGCTGCTGGTCGGTATCGGTTCGCTCGCGTGCGGGGCCATCCTCTACGCGGCGATGTACCGCTCGCCGCTGGGACGCGGCCTGCCCGACACGACGCGAGCCGTCATCGTGGTCGGCGGCATGTTCGGCAACACCTTCAATGTGGGCGTGCCGGTACTGGTCTTCTTCTTCGGCGCGGGCGCGACGCGCTATGCCGTGTTCAACGACATGCTGATGACGATGCCGCTGGTGTGGAGCGTTGGCGTGTGGATCTGCACGCGCCTCGGCACCCACCGCGATGCGGACCGGCCGGCTGTCTGGCGCGTCATGCTGTCGATGCCGCCGATCTGGGCCTTCATACTGGGCACCGGATCGCAGCAGCTCGGCTGGACCTATGCGCCGCTGACGGCTGCGACCGGGTTCATCGGGCAGGCGACCATACCCGTTACCCTGTTCGTGCTGGGCATGACGATCCCGTGGCGCAATCTCACGCCGCGGCCGGAAATTATTTCGACAGCCGCGGTGAAACTCCTCGCGGCGCCGCTCATCGTCTGGTGCGCGGCGAAACTGTTGTACATTCCGATGGGCGAAGCGCAGTATGCGGCCGTAGTGGAGGGCGCCACGCCGGCGATGGTGACGACACTCCTGCTTGCCGACCGCTTCCGGCTGGATTCCGGCGCGGCCGCGCTGCTGATCGGCTGGAGCACGATACTGTTTTGGCTCACGCTGCCGCTGGTCATGGCGGTGGGACTGGTGGGCTGAGGAAAGGTGGAAGATGAGACTGGGATTCATCGGCCTGGGCGTGATGGGGCGCCCGATGGCGCTCAACCTGATGAAGGGCGGTCACGAAATGGCGGTTTATGCACGCCGCGCGGCGTCCGTCGAGCCGCTGGTGTCGGCGGGCGCGCGCGCGCTTCCGACGCCCGCTGAGGTGGCCGCGCACGCCGAGGTGATATTCACGGTGGTGACGAACTCGAGCGACGTGGAAGACGTGGTGCTGGGGAGCAGTGGACTCATCCATGGCGCCGCGTCCGGCAGCGTCGTCGTCGATATGGAGACGATCTCGCCGGTCGTCGCGCGCAACGTTGCCTGCTCGCTTGCGGAAAAGAACATCGACATGCTCGACGCGCCGGTGTCGGGCGGGCCGATGGGCGCCGAGCAGGCCACCCTCTCCATCATGGTCGGCGGCAAGCCGGCGGTGTTCGAGCGGGTGAGGCCGCTCCTCGAATGCCTGGGAAAAACGATAGTGCACGTCGGTGACCACGGTGCCGGCCAGATCACCAAGGCCTGCAACCAGCTTGCGCTGCTGGTCACTGCGCAGGGCATCGCGGAGGCGCTCTCACTGGCTAAAAAGGCGGGTGTCGATGTCGCCAGGGTGCGCGACGTGATGATGGGCGGCGTCGCCGCGAGCCGGGTGCTGGAACTCTTCGGAAAAAGAATGATCGAGCGCAATTTCGACAACGGCATCGACGCGCGCCTCTACTACAAGGATCTCGATATCGTGCTCGGCCTCGCGCACGCGCTGGGGATCGCGCTGCCCGCCGCTGCCCTGACGATGCAGAGCATCAACGCCCTGATCGGAAGAGGCGAGGGCAGGAAAGACCTTTCCTCCCTCATCAGGATCGTCGAAGACATGAGCGGAGGGAAACCATGAGCTTCACCGCGGTGGTGCAGGCTTGCCCGCGCCTGAACCGCTCGGAGCTGGCGGTGCCGGGCTCCACTCCCGCTCTGTTCGAAAAGGCGGCGCAGTCGGCGGCGGACGTCGTCTTTCTCGACCTCGAGGACGCGGTCGCGCCGGACGACAAGGTGCAGGCGCGGAAAAACGTGGTCGCGGCGCTGCACGACATCGACTGGGGGACGAAAACACTCTCGGTGCGCATCAACGGTCTCGATACGCATTACATGTATTGCGATGTGATCGATCTGGTGGAGAACTGCCCGCGGCTCGACATGCTGCTGATTCCGAAGGTCGGCGTGCCGGCGGACGTCTACGCGCTGGACATGCTGGTGACGCAGATCGAGCAGGCGAGGGGCCGCGAGAGTCGCATCGGCTTCGAAGTGCTCATCGAGACCGCGCTCGGGTGGGCCAACGTCGAGGCGGTTGCGGGTGCGAGCCCCCGGCTGGAGGCGATGTGCTTCGGCTCCGGCGACTTCGCCGCCTCCATGCGCATGCGCACGACCGGCATCGGCGGGCTCAATCCCGACTATGGCGTGCTCACCGATGATGACGGCAGCAGCGGACGCCGGTTTCTGCAGGGCGATCCCTGGCATGCCGCACAGACGCGCGTGGTGGCCGCGTGCCGCGCCGCGGGATTGCGGCCCATCGACGGCCCATACGGCGACTTCAAGGATAAAGACGGTTACGTCGCGGCGGCGCGGCGGGCGGCCGTGCTGGGGTTCGAGGGCAAGTGGGCGATCCATCCCTCGCAGATCGCACTGGCCAACGAGGTATTCAGTCCCGATGCGCAGGAGGTAGAGCGGGCGCGGCGGATCGTGGCCGCCATGGAGGAGGCGTCGCGCAAGGGGCTGGGTGCCGTGCAGCTCGACGGGCGCCTCATCGATATCGCGAGCATCCGCATGGCTGAGAACCTGCTGAAGAAGGCCGACGCGATTGCGGCCGCCGTGCCCGCGTCCCGGCAAAATGCCTAAAACTGCCTTCGACGCGCGACCGCATTGAGACTACACTCGGAGTTGTCCAGGTTCTCATGACGGGGAGGTAGGGAGCCAGTGTCCGCTGTAACGCCGGTGGTATTTCGCATGCTGTCGGGGGATCCCGAGCGCACCTCGGGTCCCGCTTATGCCGAACAGGTCCGGCACCTCTACCGACTGTCCCCCGCCGGTTATCTCGGCACGCTGATCAACGCCAGCATCATCACCTTCGCCCTCTGGAGTAACGTTGACAACGCCGTGCTTGCGGGCTGGTTTGTCGCGGTCACGGCCATTACCTGCGGGCGCTATATGCTCTATCGGGCCTACCTGGCAGCGCCCGCCGCACAGGCTGAGCCCAACACCTGGGCGAACGGGTTCTTCATCGGCGCAACCGCGATGGGCTGCCTGTGGGGTGTGCTGGGCACCGTGCTGTATCCGCATCACTCCATGCCGCACCAGTTCCTGGTCATCTTCGTGGTCGGCGGCATGGTGCTGGCCGCGGCCGGCGTGCTGTCCACGGTGAAGCGGATCTTCTACGGCTTCACGCTTCCCGCCGTGATTCCGCTCATCATGACGCTCTTCATGCAGGGCCAGACGGTCCACCTCGTCATGGGGATGCTGGTGGTGGTGTACACCGTCGTGATCCTGGCTTTCGCGGCCGAAATGCGCGCCAACGTGCTCGCCTCCACGCGCATCGCGGAAGACCTGCGGCAGGCGACGCAGAAACTTCAGGCGCTGGTAAATGCCTCGCCGCTCGCCATCATCGTCGCCGACGCGTCGGGCAGGATAGAGCGCTGGAACCCGGCCGCGGAGCACATGTTCGGCTGGAGCGAAGGCGAGGTGCTCGATCGCTCGGCGCCGTGGTTCCCGGAAGGCAAGGAGGAAGAGGGGAGGCTCTACCGCAAGGCGATTCTGCGAGGGGAGCAGTTTGCAAACGTGGAAGCAGTGAGGGTGCGGAAGGACGGCACGCCGCTGACGGTGAGCCTCTCGGGCGCGCCCATCACCGATGATGGCGGAAGGGCCGTCGGCGTCATGCTGATCGCCGCGGACATCACCGCGCGCAAGCGTTTCGAGACGCGACAGGCCCTCCAGAGTGCGATCACGGGCCTGCTGTCGGAATCGCGCACCACGGTCGCGGAAGCGCTGACCAAGGTGATCCAGACCTTCTGTGAAAAGGTCGGTTGGGCCTGTGGATCCCGGCGCGTGCTGGACCCGGAAATCGCCGCCATGCGCTGCGCCGAAGCGTGGGGAAACGGTGACCCGGCAGTCATGGACTTCGTCGACGAGACCCGCCGACTGCTCACCCCTTCCACCACCAGCCATGTGGGCGTGACGCGCCGCGTGTGGGAAAGCGGCAAGCCGATGTGGATCACCGACATCCTGGCCGACGGAACGCTCAAGCGCGGAGATGCGGCACGCAAGGCGGGATTGCGTACCGCGCTCGCTTTCCCGGTCATGATCGGCGACCAGTTCTACGGGGTCATGGAATTCTTCGCGCCGGGCACGTGGCCGCCGGACGAAGGGCTGATCGATTTTGCCGGACAGCTCGGCGTCCAGGTCGGCCAGTTCATCGCGCGCCGGCAGGCCGAAAGCGATCTGCGCTTCGTGGCGACGCACGATACGCTTACTGCACTGCCCAACCGGGCGATGTTCGGCGAGCGCTTGAGCCAGGCGCTGGCGCAGGCGCGGCGCTACAACAGGCGGCTCGCGGTGTTGTTCGTCGATCTGGACGGTTTCAAGCAGGTGAACGACACCAACGGGCACGACGTGGGCGACGCGCTGCTCAAGGAAATCGCCGCGCGGCTGCGCGCGTGCCTGCGCGAGGGCGACGTGATCGGGCGCATGGGCGGGGACGAGTTCGTGGTGCTGATCGAGGAGTACAGCGACAAGGATCGGCTCGCCATGGTCGGGCAGAAGATCCTCGATACCGTGGCGCGCCCGGTCGTCGTGCGCGGCGTGGAATGCCACGTAACCTCGAGCGTGGGCATCAGTGCCTATCCCGGGGACGGCAAGGATACGCAGACGCTGCTGCACAACGCCGACAACGCCATGTACCGGGCGAAGGAATTGGGCAAGAACCGCTACGTGTTTTATTCCTTGTGAGGCGCCTGCCCGCCGCGCGCGGCTCCCGGCGCGGCGATCTTCATCGCGGACCTTAAATTCGCTACACTGGGACCGCTACTGGTTGGTACAGGCAGAGCGGAGCAGGAGGAACGGCGATGAAAACGGTCAGGCAGTTGCTGGAGGCCAAAGGCGGCACCATCCACTCGGTTTCACCGGACACGCGTGTGTTCGATGCGCTCAAGCTGATGGCGGAGAAGGAAATCGGTGCGCTGTTGGTGACCGGCGGCGGTGCGCTCGTCGGCATCATGTCCGAGCGCGATTACGCCCGCAAGGTCATCCTCCATGGCAAATCGTCCCACGACATCCCGGTGCGCGACATCATGACGAGCCAGGTCGTGACCGTGACGCCCGGCCAGACCGTGGACCAGTGCATGGCGCTGATGACCAGCAAGCGCATCCGGCATCTGCCGGTGACGGATGAAGGAAGGCTGGTCGGGCTGGTGTCGATCGGTGACCTGGTGAAGGAAGTGATCGCCGAGCAGGAACAGACCATCCGGCAACTCGAGTCCTACATACACCGCTGACGCGCCCACCGCGGTGTCGCATCCCGCCCAACGAAAAAGCCCCGGGAATCGGGGCTTTTATGCTTGCTGGCCGTGCAGAGGAAAAGTGCTTACTTCTTCGCTTTCTTCGCGCCGTTCGCCGCCTGCTTCGCGACCGCTTCGAGGTTCGACTGCGTCGCTTCGGTCACCTGCTTCGCGACCTTCGTCAGGTTGTCGTAGGCGCTGTTGGCCGCAGCAATGGCCGACTTGACGGCCGCGATGCCCAGTTCAGAGCCTGCCGGCGCGGTTTTCACCATGCGGTCCAGCGCGGCGACCACCTGCTTGTTGAACTCGGCGACCTGCTCTTCGACCAGCTTGCCGAATTCCGCCTGGGTGGCGGCGGCGACGTCATAAACGCTCTTGGCGTAGGCCGTGGCTTTCTCGATGCGCGGCTTGCCGATCGTGTCCTTCAGCGTCGCATACTGCTGGGGATCCTTGACGGACGCCAGCGCCCTGGCGTTTTCGATGCTTTCCGCAAACGCTTCCTTCGCGGCCTTGAACTGCAGATCCACGATACGCTCGGCGCCTTGCAGGGCGACGCCCGCGAAACGGGCGGCGGCTTCAATATTGGCCTTGTTCAGGGCCATCAGCTGTTCCGGTGCTTGATACATATATGTCTCCTTGAAATCCGGTGTTCGGTTGAGGTGGCGGAGCAGTGATTTGCTGCACTGCACAAATACGATTATAGGGGCCGCCTATAGGAAGTCAAGAGCCATGCCAAAAAATCTTATTGCGATGCAATAGAGCGGAGGATGGAGCTTTTGACCGGGGCAGGCTCCGGGGCTAGGATGTAAAGGCTTTGGAAAACAGGAGGATAGATGGCCACGCTATTCAGCAGAATCATCGCCCGCGAAATACCCGCGGATATCGTCTACGAAGACGACCTGTGCCTCGCGTTCCGGGATATCAACCCGCAGGCACCCACCCACGTTCTGCTCATACCGAAGCGGGAATTATCCGGGCTCGCAGAGGCGGGTCCGGACGCGCGCGATCTGCTGGGGCACCTCATGCTCGCGGCCGGCACTGTTGCGCGCCAGCTTGGCGTGGAAGACGCGTTCCGGCTGGTGGTGAACAATGGTGCGGGGGCGGGACAGAGCGTATTCCACCTCCACCTGCACCTCCTGGCGGGGCGTCCCTTTCACTGGCCTCCAGGCTAACGCTCCCCCGAGGGGTGTTCTTCCCCCGGTTTTATTAAGGGGGCTTCCGTTCCCGCTTCTATACTTCCAGCGGCAGGCGGATCGCTTTTCCGGTTGTGACCGCGCGCTCGATGGCGATGGTGGTTTCCAGGTTGATGCGAGCCTGTTCCGGTGTCGTATGCACCGTCGGCGCCCCGGTCACGAGATGATCGAGCCACGCGCGCGTCTCGTTTCCGAGCGGCCCCCAGAAATCGCCCAACGCCCAGTCACCCGTGGTGTTGCTCCCGAGGAACGCCATGTTGAGCGGATGATCCGGCACGTAAGGGTGGGGAATGCCCTTCTCGGTGTACAGCAGATGGTCCATGTGATCGTCATCGATCATCATCGTGCCATCAGTCCCGAGCAGCTCGACGCGGTCAGACTGGCCCTGCGTTGGATACTTGGCCGGAAGCGCATAACTTACGCCGAGATTGATCACCGCCCCATCGGCGTAGGTCACGATGGCCCAGGTGACGTCGTGCGCGCTGTAGCCCGCCTCCTTGAAGATGCCGCGCTGCCCGCGCGCGACCACTTCCACCGGTGGGTTGCCTTCCATGAACCAGCACATGAGGTCCACGTAGTAGGTGAGGACGTCGAGCACCGGCGTCGCGTGCCGATCACGCTTCAGTATGGCGAACGCCTGTGCTCTCGAGTTGTAGACCCGTGCCGTGCCGCCGACGACCCGGCCGAGCCGGCCCTGGACCATCTGCTCCTTGGCGCGCAGGAAGCATTCCTTGAAGCGGCGGCTGTAACCCACGCGCAGCGTGCCGTTGGTCTGCCTGAGCGTCTCGAGGATGGCATCCGCGTCGTTCAGCGTGAGCGCAATCGGCTTTTCGACCAGAACCGGCTTGCCCAGCTCGAGCGCGCGCCGCACCGGGGCGGCATGCTCGCCCTCGGGCGTGGAGACGAACACCGCGTTCACCTCGGGGCGCTCGATGACCTCGATGTTGTCGCCGGAGTGAAACTGGGCGCCTGCCTGCTGGGCGAGACTGCGCGCGCGCGCGGGATCGCGATCGGATACGGCGATGAATCGGACGGCCGGGTGTTTCGCGGAGAGCCGGGCGCGGAGCGTTCCGATGCGCCCCGCGCCCACGATCGCTATACCTAGCTCTTTCATTGCGTGCTCCTAATAAACGCGATTGAGCGGGGATTCGCCGCGAAGCACCCTCTCGACGTTGTCCCACGCCGCGCGAAAAAGATTCGCAAAGGACTGGCGCGTTACGCCCGCGATGTGCGGCGTGAGCAGCAGCCTGCTCGCCGCCTCGCCCGCGAGGGTGAACAGCGGATTGTCACGGGCGGGTGGTTCGGTGGAATACACATCGACCGCGGCGCCGCCCGATTGGCCTGAACGGAGATGCGCCGCAAGCGCAGCCTCATCGACGACGCCGCCGCGCGCGGCATTGATGAGGATGGCGCCGGCTTTCATGGCGGCGAGCTGCTTTTCGCCGATGAGCCCCGCGGTCGCCGGAAGGAGCGGAACGTGCAGCGTCACCACGTCGGAAGTTTGCAGCAATTCTTCGAGCGTTACGGAACGCGCGCCGAGCGCAGCAGCAGCCTGTAAGTCGCGCGCTGCCGGATCGTGGTAGCACAGGCGCGCGCCCAGCGCATGAAACGCCCGCGCGACCGCCTGACCGATCACGCCGAACCCCACGATACCCACCAGCAGCCCGTCGATGCCGGCCAGGTTGTCGGCGAGCATGCGCTTGCGAAAGTCCTCATAGCGGCCCGAGTGCAGTTCGGCGCTCGCCCAGGCGAGGCGCCGCAACAGGATCGAGGCGCACGCGACGGCGTATTCCGCGACCGAGCTGTTGCTGCCGCCCGGAGCGTTGGCGACAGGAATGCCGAGCCGTTCCAGGGCCGGCCGGTCGAGCCGGTCTACGCCGGCGCCCGTCACCTGCACCAGCCGAACCGTCGTACCCTCGAACAGCGGCGCGGAAAGTTTCGGTCCGACCGCAGGAATCACCAGTGCACGCGCCTCCTTCATCAGCGCAGCCAGGTGCGGGTCGTCCGGCGCGCGGTAGGTGATCGCCGTGCCCGATGGTGGCCTGACGCCGACGCGCCGGAAGTCGGCCTCCGGTCGGAGGCAAATGACGTCGTACGCCATCGCCGTATCAGCTCGCCATTTTGAGGTGCTTGATTTCCGCGGTGCCGCCCTGCGCTTCATCCAGCATGCGGAAGATGTCGGTCGCCTCTTTCGCGATGGCGTCCGCGATGTCGTTCAGCATGCGCGTCCCCTTGTCGGCCGTGGCCTTTTCGGGCGCGCCGTACCACCCGGTCGCCGCGATGGTGCGGATGTCGCGCAAGACGGGCTGATAGCTGCGGGTGCGGCGCAGCTTGTCCCACTTGCGCCCATGGTTGGGGTCGGACGAGTAATCGATGCGGTCGAGATGCACGAGGTCGGGGCGGCAGGCCAGCACCGCCAGCGCCTCGATTTCCCCGCCGTGGGTCAGCCCACCGCACTCATGGCCATACAGTTCCGCGGCGACATAGCAGGCCTGCACCGTCAGCACCGTCAGGCCGTGCTCCCGGTGCAGCGCTTCGGCGGCGATCGCGAGCGACGGAATGTTGCCTTCGTGCCAGTTGAGAATGAGCAGGTACTTCGCCCCGTGCTTCGCGGTGGAGACGCAGGTCTCGATGACGACCCGCTGGTAGGTTTCGGGCGTGAGCGTGATCGTGCCCTCGAACGGCATGTGCATCGGTGTCACGCCGAGCGGCCCGCCGGGGAGGACCAGCCCGTCCATGCGTTCCGCTACGGCATGACCGATGACGTTGGACGCATAAATGTCCGTTCCCGCGGGCAGGTGCGGTCCGTGCTGTTCCACGCTGCCTGCCGGCAGGATCACCAGCGGATTGCGCCTGAACTGCGCGGCGATCTCGGGTTGGGTGAGATCGATGAAGTAACGCGTCGGAAGTTGCGACATGGTGCCTCCTCAGGCTGCGCGGGCTTGCGTTTCAATGCGGGCGCGGCTTTCCGCGATCACCTCGGAGAGCTTGACGCACTGGCCGTTGCGCTCTATGGACCTGAGCGCGGCATACACGACCGCCACCGCGACGTTGCCGTTGTGCGCGGTCAGCTCGTTCGGAGTCCCGCGCGCGCAGCTTTCCGCGAACATCTCCAGCTCCGCACGGAACATGTCGCTCTCCGGCTGCCTGATCTCCTCGCGCTTGCCGTAGCCGTCCCTGCCGCGCTGGATGTACAGCGTGGAAGTTTTGTGTATGAGGTGCGGCGTGTCCCAGGTGCCGAAATCGATCTCGTAGTGCATCAGGCCTTTCTGTCCGAAGACTCGCACGCTGAAGATTCCGGGCGCGGTCCAGCACGAGCCGACGTAGCCGACCTTGCCGTCGGCGAAGCGGATCAGCGTCATCGACTGGTCGTCCACTTCCGCCCCGACGGGGGAGAGCTTGGATGCCATCGAGCTTACTTCCGCGATTTCTCCTCCGAGCAGATGCAGCACGTCGAACTGGTGGATGGCGAGCTGCGAGAGCGGCCCGCCCGGCGCGCGATCCTTGTACCAGCGCCAGGTGCTCGGCGTGAGCTCGAGCGCGCGCTCATTCGAGAAATTGGCCTCGATGAATGCGATGCGGCCGAGCTCCCCGTCGTCCATCTTTTGCTTGATGAGACGGATGCCGGCAAGCAGCCGCGCGGAGTGGCCGACCGTTACCGTCACGCCATGGCGCTTTTCCAGCGCCTCGATCTTGAGACCGTCTTCAAGGGTCTGCGCAATGGGCTTCTCGGTGTAGACGTGCTTGCGCGCCCTGGCGACCTCCTCGGCGAGCGGGAAGTGCTGCTCGTTGGGCACGGTCAGGATGACGCCTTTGATCTCCGGATCCGACAGCATGGTTTTCAGATCCGGCACGGCGGGGACACCGAGTTCTTTCGCGAACGCCTGGCGCTTCTCCTCGCTGCGGCTGAATCCGGCGACGATCTTCAGCTTGTCCGACTGGGAAGCGGCGCGGGTCAGGACCTTGGCCCAGCGGCCGAGGCCGACGATGCCGACTTTCACGGGATTGCTCATAGGGGGGACTCCTCAACGGTTGCGCGACGTGGCGGGACGTAATATTGTATGACAGTATTACAGCCCACTCAACGCCATGGACCCGGCACCGACTCTGGAAGTGCAACGACTCGCCGCGCCGCTGCGCCAGCAGGTGGTCGAGGCATTGCGGCTTGCGATCATCGAGGGGCGGCTCGCGCCGGGCGCCCGCCTGATCGAGCGTGAATTGACGGAAATGATGCGGGTGTCGCGGACGGTGATCCGGGAGGCGCTGCGTCAGCTCGAGTCGGAGGGCTTGATCGCGATCGTTCCGAACAAGGGGCCGGTCGTGCGCGCGCTGACGCTGCCCGAAGCCAAGGATCTCTACCAGATCCGCGCGGTTCTGGAGGGGCTGGCGGCGCGTCTCTTCACCGAGAATGCCGACGAGGGGCAAGTGAAGCGCCTGAGCGCGACGCTCGAAGTCGTGGTGCAGGCCTACGCCGGCGGCGATGCGCAGCAGGTGCTGGAGACGAAGAACCGCTTCTACGACGCGCTGTTCGAAGGCGCGGGCAGCGAAACGCTGTCCTCGATGCTGACCGGACTGCACGCGCGCATCTGGCGCTGGCGCGCGCTGGGGCTTTCACACCCCGGGCGCTCAGCGCAGCGTTCGAAGGAGAGCATACGCAACCTGCGCGCCATGCTCTCCGCGATCAGAAAGCGCGATCCGGATGCCGCCGAGCGCGTCACGCGCGAAGAAGCACATCGCGCGGCGACCGAAGTCATCCGCCTGCTGCTCGCGGCGGACAGGGAGGCAGGCGTCGCCGCACGCGCGGTCTGAACGCGCCCTCAGTCCGTCTTCAGGTTGGCGATGCGTATCGCTTCGCCGAAACTCTTCCAGTCCTTCGCGACGAGCTGCGCGAACTCGGCGGGCGTGCTGGTCACCGGCTCGGCTCCGACCTTCTTGAGCCCCTCGTTGGTCGCCGGATCGTTCACCGCCTTGATCAGCGCCGCGCGCAGTTTCTCGACGATGGGTTTGGGCAGGTTCTTCGGACCCATCAGCCCGGCCCAGCCGTCCGACTTGTAGCCCGGCAGCCCCGACTCCTGGATGGTCGGCAGATCCGGCCACAGTTTGGATCGTTTCTCTCCACCCATGGCAAGAATGCGCACGCGCCCTGACTGGGCATGGGCCATCCACGCGGGCGCCGGGCCGATGGTCACTTGCGACTCCGCGGACAGTATCGCGGTGGCGAGCGGTCCCGCGCCCTTGTACGGCACGTGCAGCACGTCGATCTTCGCCATGTGGGTAAAGAGCACGCTTGCGAGATGGCTCTGGAACCCGGTTCCGGCATTGCCCCAATTGACTTTGCCCGGATTGGCTTTCGCGTACGCGATCAGGTCCTTTACGCTCTTGTATGGCGTCTTGGGATTGACCACCAGCACGTTCTGCGTGATCGCGAACTGCGAGATCGGCGTGAAATCCTTGAACGTATCGTAGGTGGTCAGCTTCTTGTAGAGCTGCGGGCCGATCACCTGGGAGGCCACCGCCGCGCACATCAGCGTGTAGCCATCACCTTCGGCGTGCGCGACGATGCCTCCGGCGATCGTGCCGCCCGCGCCGGTCCGGTTGTCGACGACGAGCTGTTGCCCGAGGATCTCGCCCAGTTTGATGGCCACCACCCGGCCCATGGTGTCGATGGAAGAGCCCGGCGTCTGGCCGATCACGAAGCGAATCGGCCGATTGGGATAATTCTTTGCGGGATCGGCGGCAAGGGCGAACCCGGTGCCGAGCGTGCCGGCAACGAATAACGTCAACGCTGCAAAGCTTCCAGTGCGCATGATCTTCCTCCCTTTATATGTATGGCGTTCTGCTGCTACTCGATCTTCAGGTTCGCAATGCGTATCGCTTCCCCGTACGTCTTCCAGTCTTTCTGGATGAGCGCGGAGAATTCGCCCGGCGTGGTGGTGCTCGGCTCGGCACCAACCCGCTTGAGCGCCTCGTTCGTCGTCGGGTCGTTCACCGCCTTGATCAGCACCGCATGGAGCTTGTCCAGCAGCGGTTTCGGCAGATTGCCCGGACCCATGAGTCCGGCCCAGCCGTCCGATACGAACCCGGGGAGGCCGGACTCGGTGATCGTCGGCAGATCAGGCCATAGTATCGAGCGCTTCTCGCCCGCCATCGCGAGCGCCCGTGCCCGACCGGCCTGGACGTGCGTCATCCAAGCGGGCGCCGGTCCCAGCGTGACCTGTGATTCACCGGAAATCACGCCGACGACCATCGGCCCGGCGCCCTTGTAGGCGACGTGCAACACGTTGATCTTCGCCATGTGGGTGAAGAGCACGCCCGCGAGATGGCTCTGGAACCCGATACCGGCATTCCCCCAGTTGAGTTTCCCGGGGTTGGCGCTGGCGTAGCCGATCAATTCCTTGACGTTGCCGAACGGCGCCTTGAGATTCGCGATGAGTACGTTCTGCGTGACGGCGAACTTGCCCACCGGCGTGAACGCCTTGAACGGGTCGTACTTGGTGGAACTTTTATAGAGCTGCGGCCCGATCACCTGCGAGGGCGTCGCCGCGCACAGCAGCGTATACCCGTCAGGCTCGGAGTTCGCGACGATGGCGGCTCCGATGACGCCGCCCGCGCCGGTGCGGTTGTCCACCACGATCTGCTGGCCGAGCAGCTCGCCCAGCTTGGTGGCGAGCACGCGGCTCATGGTATCGGTGGATGACCCGGCGGTTTGCGGCACGACCAGGCGGATCGGCCGCATCGGGTATTCCTTGGTGGACTGCGCCGCCGCCTGGGCGCCGAACGACATCTGGAGGGCGGCAATCCCACACGCCGCCGCTGCTTTGACCCAACGCATGACTCCTCCTTGATATAAGAAAGCCGGGACCGACGGAACCGTGCTACTGCAGGCGCTGGAAGCATAGCGCCGCCCGCACGACGACACAACTCGATGCGCCATACCGGCGTTCGGCGTGCGCTCAGTGCTCCGGGCCGGCGTACTTCCCCGCGGTCTCCGGGAACAGGTTCTTCACGATCTTGAACTTCGTCACGTCCACCGTGCCGTCCATGTGCAGGTACATCGAGGCATCACGGTAGAGTTTCTCGATGCCGAAATCGAGCATGGTGCCGTTGCCCCCGTGCAGCTCCATCGCGTGCCGACACACGTCGAGCACCGCCTCGGACGCGAAAAGCTTCACCATGTTGCACAGCACTTCGGCTTCGGGCTGCCTTTCGTCCACCGCGCGCGAGGCCTCGCGCAGGAGCCCCCGCACCGCGCAGATCTTCGTCGCCATCTCGGCAAGGCGCAGCGCAGTCGCCTGGTGTTTGATCAGCACCCTGCCGCCCTGCACGTAATCCTGCACGTATCTGGAGGTCTCCTCGAACGCGCGCACCGCCACACCGAGATTCTTCGAGCCCTGAATGATTTTTCCGGGCCGGAAATAAATGCCGGCCCGCGCCAGCGCCACGTCCTGGACCAGCAGATGGTCCTTCGGGACCGCGCAGTCCTCCAGCACGATCTCGCCGTTGTTCATGTAGCGGCCGCCGAGCGTTTCGTTGCAGCGTGCGACCGTGAGCCCCGGCGTGCCGCGCGGCACGAGGAAGCAGGAGGTGCCCATGGTCATGCCCGCGCCCGGTTTCGTAGTCGCGTAGAAGAAGTAGTGCTTCGCGTCCCAGGCGTTGGTGATGAACTGCTTGCGGCCGTTGATGACCCACTTGTCGCCCTTCAGCTCGGCGCGCGTGTGCATCATCGCTTCGGGCACATCGTAAGGCAGCCAGCGGTCGGAGGCGCCGCGCGGCTCGGTGAGGCAGTGCGAAAGCAGGAAGGTCGGATCCTTCACCACTTCCGGAAACCAGCGCTCCTGGAGATGGCGCGGCGCGACGTTTCTGAGCAGCACCGAAACCTTCCAGATCTGCACGAGTTTTTCCGAAAGCCCGCAATCGCCGCGCGAGATTTCTTCGGATATCACGGCGAACGTCTGCGTCTCGGTCTTCGGATCGAGCGGCGTGCCGCCGAACTCCTCGGGAACGCCCAGCGTGCGGATGCCAATCTCGTTGGCGACCTCGAGTATGCTGCGCGGCAGGCGCTCGTCCGGGTTCATGTTCCACTCGCGCTGCCAGTTCTTGCGCGTGAAGGGGATCACCACTTCGTTCGCGAACTTGCGGGTGACGTCCCGCATCATGCGCGTTTCCTCGGGCAGGCCGCGCTCGACCATTCCATCCAGCAACATCGGGCAGTCCTTTGTTCAGAGAGGCATTGGAAGGAAACGCAACATTAGAAAAAAGAGCAGGGAGCGTCAAGTTTGTCCGCCACCGCACCCTTACGCTGTCGCGCTCGTCCAGCGCGCATAAAAAAGGGCGACCGAAGTCGCCCTTGCTTGAAGGATCTACCTTCGCATCAATTCGCCTGCAACCCGACTGCCTTCACCACTTCGGCGTTCTTCTTCATCGACTCGGCGACGACCTTCTGGAACTCCGCCGGTCCTCGAATCACGATCTCGGTCGCCTGCACATCGAGCGCTTTCTTCACCTCCGGCGAGTGGACCGTCTTGACGACCGCCTCGCGCAGTTTGTCGTTGATCGCCTTCGGCGTGCCTTTAGGCAGGAAGAAGCCCTGCCATCCGCTGTAATCGAATCCGGGAATCGTGTTGCCGATGGGCGGAACCTTCGGGAGCAGGCCGGTCGGCTTCGGCAGGCTGTGTCCGATGGCGCGCAACCGCCCGGCGTTGACGTGCGACATGACGGCTGCCGCAGGCGTCAGCGTCCACTGTGACTCGCCCGCTATGACGGATGCGACCGACGCCCCGCCGCCCTTGTAGGGAACGTGCAGGGAATCGATTTTCGCGGCCTGCTGGAAGTATGCGCCGGAAAGATGACTCTGCGAACCCGCGCCCGCCGAGGCCATGTTGAACGTGCCTTTCTTGGCCCTGGAGTGCTCGATCAGTTCATTGACGGATTTTATCGGGAGCGACGGATTCACGACCAGGACATTGGGTGTTTCCGCGAACTGCACGACATAGTCATAGTCCTTGAGAGGGTCGAACGTCGGCTTTTTCTGGAGCAGGCGCGCTATCGTAGTGGCCGCTGTGGTGGCCGCGATGATCGTATAGCCGTCGGGGTTCGCCGCCTTGGCGATCTCCATGCCGATGATGCCGCCGGCGCCCGCGCGGTTGTCCATGACGACCTGCTGTCCGATCACTTCGGTAAGTTTGTTGCCCACTATGCGGCTCAGGGTATCCACCGAACTCCCCGGAGCATTGGGAACCAGCATCCGGATGGGTCGATTGGGATAATCCTTCGCGGACTCGGCGCCCGACGCAGGTGTCGCGCTTGCAAGCGTGGCAAGCGCGGCTGCCACAGCCAAGGACTTGGTGAAGCTCATCGTTCGCTCCTCGCGTTTTTGAGAACAAAAGGGCGTATAGGATAAACCCCCGACGGGGGTTCAGACAAATTTGCCGGTCAGCGGAACACTGCGCGTGGGCGCCTCACTGGCGCCGTTCAAGACGCCTGGCGATCCAGGGCAGCACTACCTTCTCCGCAATGGCGGCGCTCGGCCACTCCGGCGAGCGACCCATGTGGCCGCCCGCGGGATTGATCCACGCCTCCTTGGGATCGCCGTGCTCGAGCAGCACATAGACATCGGCGATCGGTACCTGCGAATCACGCGCGCCATTGACGCACAGCATGGCCGTCGAAGGCTCATCCAGTACGCCGGTTGCGAGCAGGTCGAACCGGTTCATCCGCTCGACCATTTCCTCGAGGCTCGCTGCGCCGACCAGCGCGGATTTGGCGGCAAGGTAGTCGTAAAGATATTCGCAGGTGGAAAGCGAGGCATGCAGCTTCTCGGGCTGGAAGTAATGGTGTATCGGGCCACCGTGCATCACCGTGCCGCGCAGGCGCGTGCGCTCGGTGATCGCGAGCTTCGCCGCCCAGTAGCCGCTCCAGCTCCGCCCTTGCACGGCGATGCGCTCGGCGTCCACATCCTGGCGCTTCTCGAAATAGTCCAGCACTTCGGAGAAGATCCGGTCGGCATTGAGTTCCGCCA
>JBQTHU010000259.1:0-2146 GCA_052389535.1 Betaproteobacteria bacterium
CTCGGTGAAGCGCCCGAACTCCGCGGCCGTTCCCGCAATCGGCTCGTAGCCCTGCTCGGTGAGCACCCGCCGCACCTCCGGCAGGCCGATGATGCGCACCACCTCGCGATTCAAGCGCTCGATCACTTCGGCCGCGACACCGGAGCGCGCAACCAATCCCTGCCAGGCGATCGCTTCGTAACCAGGAACGCCCGACTCCGCGACCGTCGGCACCTGCGGCGCCGCGGGTGAACGCTGCGCGCTGGTCACGGCGAGCGCATGCAGCTTGCCCGCTTTCACATGCGGCATCGCCGGCGCCATGGTCGAACTCATCAGTGCAACGCGACCGGCCAGCGTGTCGGTCAGGGCAGGCGGGCTGCCCTTGTACGGAATGTGGACGAGCTTGACGCCCGTCATGACGTTCAACAGTTCTCCCGCAAGATGTTGAGACCCACCCGTCCCGGACGATGCAAAGTCTATCTGTCCCGGCCGGGGTTTCGCGAAGGCGATCAGTTCGCGGATGTTGCGCGCGGGCAGCGAAGGATGGACGAGCCAGATGTTCGGCTGCTGGGAAATGAGCGTGACCGGCGCAAAGTCACGCAGCGTGTCGTACGGCAGCTTGACACCCATGGCCGGGTTGGTCGCGTGCGAGGTCGAGACTTGCAGCAGCGTGTGCCCGTCCGCCGGTGCCTTCGCCGCAAGTTCGGCGCCGATGATGCCGGTCGCGCCGGGGCGATTATCCACCACCACCTGCTGTCCCAATGCACTCGCAAGGCGCGGCGTGATAACGCGTGCCAGCGTGTCGGAAGACCCGCCGGGGGCTTGGGGCACGATATAGCGCACCGCGCGACTCGGGTAGGTTTGCGCGTGAGCGATCGGCGTCGCCAGCGCGATCAGCAATGCCAGAACAATATTCATGACTATGTTCCCTGGGGAAAGCGCGGATTGTGCGCACCGGTGTGACGGAAATCAAATGGCTGTTTGCTCAACGCGCGCTTTCCTTGTCGCCCGCAAGCTCGCGCGGGCGCATGGCGACAAACGCGATCAGTGCAAGCAGCATGAGTCCGGCGACGGCGAGAAACGCGCTGCGCCAGGCCGCAACCGACATGCCGCCCGACATGTCGAGGATCACGCCGATCATCAGCGGGCCGACGAACCCGCCGGCGTAGCCCAGCATCGAGTGCACTGCGAGCGTGGCGCCGCGCCGCGCGGGGTCGGCGGAGCCTGCCGAACCCGCGGTCAACGCCGACGAGTCGAGCCAGATGATGACGCCGTAGAGGAGCAGTAATCCCGCGGCCATGGAATACGACCAGGTCCCGATGAACCCGATCGCCGCCGCGACCGACACTGAAGCGAGCATGGCGAACGCGATGAGATAGCGCCGGCCGAAACGGATCGCCGTCTCGTTGCCGAGCACGCTCGCCACCGTTCCCAGCAGTCCGAGCGCGGTCAGCACGGCGATCGGTGAAAACGGCGTCTGCTCCAGCCCCGCGTTCGCGGCGACAAACCCGAGGAAGACCACGCCCCAGCCGCGCAGCGCGTTCATCTCCAGCGTGTGGATGCAGTAGCCGATGGAGTACGCCATTGCCGAGCGGTTCTTCAGTACGGGACGGAAATCGAAAAGCGGAGAGGTCGCGACGCTGGCCGGCCTGGCGCGCCCCGGCACCGATGTCGCGACGGTGATCCAGGCGATCGCCGCGCTCAAGCCGACGATGACGAACGCCGCGCGCCAGCCGAAGCCCTCAGCCAGCAGACCGGCGCATGCGTAGGAGAGCGCACCGGACACGCCGATGCCGGCGGCATGGCCCGACACCGCCCGCGACATGAGCTTCGCATCGACGCGGTCGGCGAGCAGCTTCAATCCGGTCATATAGGTGCCGGCCCAGCCCATGCCCGCAAGCGCACGCGTGGCGAGCGCGGTCCAGAAGCCGTCCGCGAAGAGCCCGAAGCTGACATGGGCCGCGACCGTGCACGCCACGCCGAAGAGATACACGCGCTTGGCGTCGATGCGATCGGTGAGCGTCACGAGCACCGGCACGCAGATGAGATAAGCGCCGTAGAAAATCGCCGTGACCCAGCCCGCTTCGCTGTTGCTCAGGTCCCATAGCGGAATCAGCGCAGGCATCAACGCGGGCCAGAAGTAGGCGCCGATCTGCACCAGCACCTG
>JBQTHU010000260.1:0-19686 GCA_052389535.1 Betaproteobacteria bacterium
ATCGGCGCCGACTGCTGGATCCAGAACGACAACGACCGCGACAAGCCCTGGCGCCTGCTGCTTTTGTGCGCCTCGAGGGAAGGATACCTGCGGCTCTCCGAGCTGCTCTCGCGCGCGTGGCTCACGAACCAGCACCGCGCGCGCGCGGAGATCGCGACCGGCTGGCTGGATGAGCTCGGCAGCGGGGGCCTGATCGCGCTCTCGGGCTTCGCCGGCGGCGACGTCGGGCACGCGCTCGCGGCCGGCAACGCCAACGCCGCCGAGAAGTTCGCCGCCTCCTGGGCGAAGCTCTTCCCCGGCCGCTACTACCTGGAAGTCCAGCGCGCCGGCGCGCCGCATGGCGAGCCGCTCGTGGGCGCGACTCTCGGGCTCGCGGTCAAGCTCGGCCTGCCGGTGGTCGCGACCCACCCTGTCCAGTTCGTCGCGCCCGGCGACTTCAAGGCGCACGAGGCGCGCGTGTGCATCTCGCAGGGCTACACGCTCGGCGACCAGCGCCGGCCGCGCCTGTTCACCGGCGAGCAGTATTTCAAGACGCAGGACGAGATGGCGCGACTGTGGGCGGATGCGCCGCAGGTGCTGGCGAACTCCGTGGAGATCGCGCGCCGCTGCAATTTCGAGCTCGAGCTGGGCAAGAGCCGGCTGCCGGCGTTTCCGACGCCGGATGGCGTGGGTCTCGATCAGTACCTCAGGCAGCAGGCGGAGCAAGGCCTCGGCAGGCGGCTGGAGAAGCTCTTCCCCGACGAGGGGGTGCGCAGGCGCGAAGCGCCGGTCTACAGCTCGCGGCTGCAGTTCGAGACCGGCATGATCGTGAAGATGGGGTTCGCGGGCTACTTCCTGATCGTCGCGGACTTCATCAACTGGGCGAAGGGCAACGGCGTTCCCGTGGGTCCGGGACGCGGCTCGGGCGCCGGCTCGCTGGTGGCCTACAGTCTGGGCATCACCGATCTCGATCCGCTGCGCTACGACCTGCTGTTCGAGCGTTTCCTCAATCCCGAGCGGGTGTCGATGCCCGATTTCGACATCGACTTCTGCCAGGAAGGGCGCGATCGCGTGATCGAGTACGTGCGGGAAAAGTACGGCGCCGACTCGGTCTCGCAGATCGTGACCTTCGGCACCATGGCGGCGAAGGCGGTGGTGCGCGACGTGGGGCGGGTGCTCGACCTGCCGTACAACTTCTGCGACCAGATCGCGAAGTTGATTCCGTTCCAGCCGGGCAGGACCGTGACGCTGCGGCGCCGAACCGGCGAACCGGAACCGAACGTCATCTACGCGCGCGAGGTCGAGCTGCAGATCAACGAGCGCGAGAAAAACGAAGAGGAAGTGCGCGAGCTGCTGGCGCTCGCCGAGCAGCTCGAAGGCCTCACGCGCAACGTCGGCATGCACGCCGGGGGCGTATTGATCGCGCCGGGCAAGCTCACCGATTTCTGTCCGCTGTATGCCGCGGACGGCTCGGGCAGCGTCGTGTCGCAGTTCGACATGAAGGACGTCGAGGCGGTGGGGCTGGTCAAGTTCGATTTCCTCGGGCTTACCACGCTCACCATACTGGACTGGGCGCTGCGCTTCGTCGAGCGCCTCGACCCGCAGGCGAAACTCAAGCTCGACGAAATTCCGCTCGATGATGCCGAGACCTACCGGCTGTTCGCGAACGGCGATACCACCGCGGTGTTCCAGTGTGAATCGCGCGGCATGCGCGACATGATGAAGCAGGCGCGTCCCGACCGCTTCGAGGACATCGTCGCGCTGGTCGCGCTGTACCGTCCGGGTCCGATGGAGCTGATCCCGGAATTCGTCCGCCGCAAGCACGGCGGCCGCGTGGACTATCCCGATCCGCGCGTCGAGCCGATCCTCAAGCCCACCTACGGCATCATGGTCTACCAGGAACAGGTGATGCAGATCGCGCAGGTGATCGGCGGCTACAGCCTGGGCAGTGCGGATCTGCTGCGCCGCGCGATGGGCAAGAAGATGCCGGAGGAAATGGCGCGTCATCGCGAGACCTTCGTCAGGGGCGCGGCGCAGAATGGCGTGGCCGAGCGCAAGGCGCACGAGCTGTTCGACTTGATGGAAAAATTCGCGGGCTACGGTTTCAATCGCTCGCACGCCGCGGCGTATGCGCTGGTCGCGTATCAAACGGCGTATTTGAAGGTTCATCGCCCGGCCGCGTTCAGCGCCGCAAACATGTCCGCGGTGATGGCCGACACCGACAAGGTGCAGCTTTTCTCGGACGACGCGCGCGCACACGGCATCGAGCTGCTGCCGCCGGAGGTCAACGCTTCGAATTATCGCTTCGAGCCGCTTGCTGCGCCGAATACGGCTGAGCGCTCATCCGCGGCCGCTCTCCCTATGCAGGAGAGGGGGGATTTGAGCGAAACCGGCGTTTCGACCGGTTTCGAAAGACTTGAGAAGGGGGTGATCCGCTACGGTCTGGGGGCGATCAAGGGGACCGGCGAAGCGGCCATCGAGCACATCATCGAGGCGCGCCGGACCGGCGGCCCCTTCAAGGATCTGTTCGATTTCTGTCATCGCGTCGACAAGCGCATCGTCAACCGGCGCGTGGTGGAGACGCTCATCCGCGCCGGCGCCTTCGACAGCGTGGAGGATCATCGCGCGCGCCTGATGGCCTGCGTGGGCGCGGCGATGGAAAGTGCCGAGCAGGCGAGCCGCAGCGCGAACCAGGTGAGCCTCTTCGGCGACCTTGCCGAAACCGTGCCGGGCATCGCCATGCCCGAGGTGCCGCGCTGGAGCGATCGCGAACTGCTGCAGAACGAGAAGCTGGCACTGGGCTTTTATCTTTCGGGCCATCCTTTCCACAGCTACGAGAACGAGCTGCGCGGCTTCGTGCCGACGCGGCTCGATGAGCTCGCGCCGCAACCGCATCCGGTGCTGCTCGCCGGCGTCATGCACAGCCTGCGCGTGCAGATGACGCGCCGCGGCCGCATGGCGGTAATCCTGCTCGACGATGGCCGGGCCCGCGTCGAACTGACGGTGTTCAACGAGCTGTTCGAGCAGCACCGGCACTGGCTCAAGGAAGATCAGCTTCTCATTGTCGAGGGCAAGGTGGCCCACGACGATTTCAGCGGCAGCCTCCGCATCTCCGCCGAGAAACTCTATGACCTCGCCGGCGCACGCAACCGGTTTGCGCGCGCAATCCAGCTCACGTGCAACGGCGCTTCGTCCGGCAACCGCCTGCGCGAGCTGCTCGCGCCGCACCGCAACGGGAGCTGTCCGGTGTCCATCGTCTACACCCACCACGGCGCGATGTGCGAAATCGACCTCGGCGAAGCCTGGCGGGTAAATCTGCACGACGACCTGATCCGCTCGCTCGCCGAGTGGCTCCGTCCGGAGAACGTCAACATCGTCTACCATGCCGCGCGCTCTGCCTAGCCGGTTGCGGCGCGCGTTGATCACGCTGTTCGCGATTCTGCTGTCGGGTCCGGGGGCGGCCGGCGCGCAGGCCGGCGAGACGATCTGGAAAGCGCTCAACGATGAAGTGGTGCCCCTGATCACCAGGGACGAGCTGTACAAGGCGGAGCGCACGGCGCGCCAGGCGCTCGCCGAAGCGCGCAAGGCGTTCGGCGAGGATCACCGCAATACCGAGAGCAGTTACGCGAACCTCGCGCTGGCGCTGCGCTTTCGCGGCCGCCACCAGGAGGCCGAGAAACACTACCGCGCGGCGCTCGCGATCCGTGAGAAAACGCTGGGTCCCGGCCACCCTTCCACGGCGCTGCTGACTGCCAATCTGGCCGAAGTGATCCAGGCGCAGGGGCGGCACACCGAGGCCGAGCAGTTGCAGCGCCGCGTGTTGCCGATTTTCGAGAAGGCCTACGGCGAGGATCCCAAGACCGCCACGCTGCTCAACAACATGGGCGTCGTCCTGCGCGCGCAAGGGCGGCACCGCGACGCGGAGCCGCTGCTGCGCCGGGCTTTGCTCATGAAGGAGAACACGCTCGGGCCCTACAATCCCAGCGTCGCGCACACCCTCACGAACCTCGCGGAGGTGCTGGATCAGCTCGGCCGCAAGGAGGAAGCGTCAAAGATGCGGCTGCGTGCCGCCGCGATCACGAAGTAGGCCCGGCGGCAGGGGTCTCCGGGCGGGTATCATTCCGTGGGCCGCACTTCAAATTCCTGATACTGGCCGTTGCCCCCGGACATCTTTACCCCGGTCACCACCGACCCGGACGGTCCGCGCCGCGCCGCGGCAGCCATGGCGTCCACCGCCGCCGGCGTCCCCTGAATTTCGGCTTCCACGCTGCCGTCCCGCCGGTTGCGCACCCAGCCCGCGAGACCCAATTCGCGCGCTTTGCGAGCCACGTACATGCGGAAACCGACGCCTTGCACGTGCCCGCTGATGCGCAGATTTCTGGTGATCGTCATGTAACCGTGGGAGGACGGGTGCAATTGCGGGCCATCGTAATCTGGTCTAATGTTACACAACCCTATCGTGAACGCTAATGGAGGAGTCATGAATGCGAACGCTGCCCGGATTCTGCTGGCGCCGTTGCTGATCGCTGTGCTGTTGCTCGCGGGTTGTGCATCCGGGGGAAACGGCTCGCCCGCACGTGCCAACGAAGGCGTGGACAAAGTGGTCTATCACGTCAACGACACTGCCGAGCAGGCGGCGAACGCGCTGCGCAATATCGGCAACCATCTCGAGGTGAATCCCAAGGCGAAGATCGTGGTGGTCACGCACGCGCGCGGCGTGGATTTCCTGTTCGACGGCGCCAGGGACAAAAACGGCAATCCGTTCAACATCCGGGTCGAGGAACTGAAGCAGCGCGGGGTGCAGTTCGACGTGTGCGAAATCACGCTGCGCAATCGCAAATTGAGCCGCGCGAAGTTCATTCCCGAAACGACCTTTGTTCCTTCCGGCGTAGCCGAGATCACGCGCTTGCAGCAGCGCGAAGGTTACGCATATCTGCGTCCCTGATTCGCGACACGACCAGCATGGCGGGCGGCGTCATCGCCGCACGCGATCATGCAGGGCATTCTGACTGCGATCACAATTTCATCTCGCGCATGAGCTTTGCCCACGCGGCGGTCTCCGCCCGCACGAACGCATCGAACTCGGCGGACGGATTTCCCACCGCGACCGCGCCTTGTGAGGCGAGCCGTTTCTCGATTTCCGGATCCTTCAGCACCTTGACCGCGGCCGCATGCACGCGGGCGATGATCGATTCCGACACCGCGGCGGGTGCGAACAACGCGAACCACGACGCCTTGTCGTAGCCGGGCACGCCCGCTTCGTCGATGGTCGGCAGCTCGGGCAATGCCGGCGAGCGTTTCCGGGTGGAAACGGCAAGCGCCCGCATTCGGTCCGATTTCACGAAGGGGAATGCCGAGGTGATCGCCGGCAGCATCATCTGCACTTCGCCGGTCATCA
The DNA here is from genome assembly GCA_052389535.1 of Betaproteobacteria bacterium. Taxonomy (GTDB): domain Bacteria; phylum Pseudomonadota; class Gammaproteobacteria; order Burkholderiales; family SG8-41; genus DSOT01. The sequence goes on from JBQTHU010000260.1 coordinate 5,378, forward strand.
GCGCGATCTGCCCCGGACCCCCGCCTTTGTAGGGTACGTGCGCGAGGTTGATCTTCGCCATGTAAGCGAACAGCTCGGTGGTGAGGTGGATGTTGCTGCCGCGACCGCCGGAACTGAAATGAATCTCTCCGGGACGCTTGCGCGCCAGTGCGAGCAACTGTTTGACGCTTCTTACGGGCAGGGAGGGATGCACCACGAGAATGTTCGGGATCGAGGCGAACATCGTAATGGGCTTGAAATCCCTGAGCGAATCATAGGGCAGCTCCTTGTACAGGCTGGGCGCGAAAGTGTGACTCGCGGATGTGAACAGGAACGTATAGCCGTCCGGGGCGGCCCGTGCCACCACCGCCGTGCCGAGCGTGCCGCCGCCGCCGCCGCGGTTTTCGATCACGAGGCTCGTGCCGAGAACCTGCTCGAGCTTCGCCGACAGCGCGCGGGCCAGGACGTCAGTGGCGCCGCCCGGAGAGAAGGGCAGAACGAGGCGGATCGGTTTTTGCGGATAAACGTCCGCGGCGATCGCCGGCGCCGTTGCCGGCACCGTCAGCGCCACGACGAACGCAGCACAGCCGATGCGGAACATGGCCTTCCTCCTCGATGGTTCGCCCGCCATCTAATGAGCGGCTTCGGGCGCTACGTTCCATAATGTGAACGTAATGCGGCCAGAATAGCCCCTTTTCAACAGGGTGGGAAGGACCTCGCAGGGGTCAGTTCTTCAGCTCCTGCGCGAAGAATTCTTTGGTGCGCCGGATCGAATCTTCGCGCGCCTGCGGGTGCTCGCCCACCGTTGCGCCGAGCCGGTCCGGCTTGTTGAGATTGCGCACGTTGGGCCGATAGCGCACCGGGAGGCCGACGCGGTCGAAGCTGTGGTGCGCGCCGGGATAGGTCACGATCTCGACCGGCGCGGCTTCCTTTTGCGCGATGGCGGTCAATTGCCGGCAGGGCTCGGCCGGCGTCCAGTCGTCCGCTTCGCCGGTCAGGATCAGGACCGGCGCGTACGGCCGGTACGGCGTCTTCGCACGCGACAGCGTGCGGCACCCGGGATAGAAAGCGACTGCGGCGCGAAAACCCGGTTCCACGCGGCTTGCGGGCCGCATGCTGTAGAGCGTGCCGGTGCCGCCGTTGGACCAGCCGATCACTCCGATCCGACCGTTGGCGACATAGGGCTGTTCGTTCAGCCAGCGGGCAGCCGCGTAGGCGTCCTCGACCCGCTCCCGGCTTTCGAGAATGGGGCGCTTCTGCAGCTCGCAGATCGTCCGGTGGCCGCGCGGGTTGAAGCTGTCCACCAGCAGCGCGACGTAGCCGTCCTCGACCAGCAGCTCGGCCCAGCGGCGATAGGAGTTTGTCACGTAGCCCGACGGGGTGTACATGCCGCTGCAGCCATGGAGCAGGACGAGCGCCGGGAAAGGTCCCGCGCCCTTGGGGCGGAACTGGAGCGCGCTCAACGACACCGCTTCGCCGTTGAAGTCCTTCAGCGCGGGAAACTCGGTCCATTCGACCTCGTATGCCGCGTATGCGGCAGCGTGCATGATTACGAAGACGCACGCCAGCAGGGCATGCCACCATGCCGATTTGCGTTTCCGGATTCCAGCCCGGCGCTGGAATGACGAAGTAATGTTCACGTGCGCCATCAGTTCACGCGGTATTGGGCAATCATATCCGGATCGAGCTCGATGCCGAATCCCGGCCCCGCGCAAAGCGCGGCTGCTCGCCGCCGAAGTTCTTCTTCAGCGGGATTTCGATGGCGATGGCTTCGATACTTGCAACGCGCATGCGAAATCCTGATCGCGAGGCGACTGAACGGAGACGCTACTTGACGCGCATCCCGGGCTCGGCGCCGGAATCGGGTGACAGCAGGAAGAGGCCCGGCCCGTCGCCTGATGCGGCGAGCACCATGCCCTCCGAGACGCCGAACTTCATCTTGCGCGGCGCCAGGTTCGCGACCACCACGGTGAGACGGCCCTTCAGCTTGTCGGGATCATAGGCCGACTTGATGCCGGCGAACACCGTGCGCGTCGTGCCGCCCACGTCGAGCGTGAGCTTGAGCAGCTTGTCCGCGCCTTCGACGTGCTCGGCGTTGACGATTTTTGCGATGCGCAGATCGATCTTGCTGAAATCGTCGATACTGATCGTCGGCGCGATCTCGACTTTGTCCTCGGCACGCAACTGATGTTCCGCGTGCCGCGTGGGCGAATGTGCCGCGCTCGCCGCCACAGGCTGCTGCATGCTCTCGCGGTTCGCAGCGACCAGCGCATCGATCTGCTTGCGATCGACACGGTTTATCAAGTGTTGATAGGGTTGAATTTGGTGATCCAAAGGCATCGGCTTATGGATATCTTCCCAGCTAGTGACCGACGTATTTAGAAAGGTGCTGACTTTCCGAGCTACTGATGGAAGTAACGGAGCGAGGTAAATTGACAGTAACCGAAACAACTCCAATCCAACAGAGCAAACCTCGTGAAGCTTCCAACGCTTGCTACTGTCACGCGTAAGTTCCCATGGTTTCTGCTCGTCAATATATCGATTCGCAATATCTGCCAGTTCCATGATTCGCCGAACTGCTTTTCCATATTCGCGACGCTCGTAATGAGAACAAATTTCATCCGCAGCACCGCGAACAAAGGGGATGATCGCATCAGATGCTAAGCCCGAGCTCAATGCGACGGACAACGAGGTACTGTCTGCCGAAGTCACTTCATTCAAAGAACGAGTGCTCGGTAATTTGCTGTCGAAATGTTCCGAAATGAACCTGGCGCACCTACTCGCGATGTTCACGTACTTGCCGACGAGATCGCTGTTCACGCGCGCGACGAAGTCGTCGAGGTTGAGGTCGATGTCCTCCATCGTGGCGTTCAGCTTCGCCGCGTAGTAGTAACGCAGCCACTCCGGATTGAGCCCTTGCGCGAGATAGCTCTCGGCGGTGATGAAGGTGCCGCGCGACTTCGACATCTTCTCGCCGTTGACCGTGAGAAAGCCGTGCGCGTAGATGTGCGTGGGCGTGCGGCAGCCGGCGCTTTCCAGCATGGCCGGCCAGAACAGCGCGTGGAAGTACAGGATGTCCTTGCCGATGAAGTGCACCATCTCGGTCCCGGCATCACGGCTTTTCACGGCATCGGTGAAGGCCGCGAAATCCAGCCCACGTTTCGCGCACAGATTCTGGAAGCTGGCGAAATAGCCGACCGGCGCATCGAGCCAAACGTAGAAGTACTTCCCCGGCGCGTCGGGTATCTCGAAACCGAAATAGGGCGCGTCGCGGGAAATGTCCCAGTCGGTGAGCCCCGCCTTGAACCACTCGTCGAGCTTGTTCGCGGCCTCGGTCTGCAGCGTCCCGGGCGAGCGCGTCCAGCGCTTGAGAAAGTCCGTGCACTTCCCGAGTTTGAAGAAGTAGTGCTCGGACTGCTTCCTGACCGGTGTCGCGCCCGATATCGCGGAGTAGGGGTTGATCAGCTCGGTGGGCGAGTAGGTCGTGCCGCACACCTCGCACGCGTCCCCGTACTGATCCTTCGCATGGCACTTGGGGCACTCGCCCTTGATGAAGCGGTCCGGCAGGAACATGTTCTTCACCGGGTCGTAGTACTGCTCGATCGCGCGCTGGTCGATCAGCCCGGCTTTGCGCAGACGTCGATAGAACTCGTACGACAGCTCGCGGTTCTCCGGCGAGTGGGTGGAGTAATAGTTGTCGAACGCGACGTGAAAGCCGCGAAAGTCCCGGTCGTGCTCCCGGTGCATGCGCGCGATCAGCGTCTCCGGCGGAATGCCTTCCTGCTCCGCGCGCAGCATGACCGGCGTGCCGTGGGTGTCGTCCGCGCAGACGTAGTGCACCTCGTGGCCCTGCATGCGCTGGAAGCGCACCCAGATGTCGGTCTGGATGTATTCGACGAGGTGGCCGAGGTGGATCGCGCCGTTGGCGTAGGGGAGGGCCGAAGTGACGAGAATACGGCGCTTTTTCATTGCGCGGCCGGAACTTGGGGACTCGCGATTGTAACAAACCAGCATGTGCCGAACGCGCGTGCACTCCGCGGTGCGCGGCGAACGGCGGCGGCGCTTGATAGGTTCTATAATCGCGTTCTACCGCAGGCGAGAGGCATCCCATGGCAGTAACCGAGCAGCAGGTACAGGACGCACTGAAGCAACTCGTCGATCCGAACACCCGCAAGGATTACGTGTCGAGCAAATCGGCGCGCAATATCAGGGTCGAGGGCGAGAACGTCGCGGTCGACGTGCTGCTAGGCTATCCGGCCCGAAGCCAGATCGAGCCGATCCGCAGGGACATCACATCGAAACTGAAAGGCCTTCCCGGCGTAGGCAGCGTAACGGTCAACGCGTCGATGAAGATCGTCCCCCATGCCGTCCAGCGCGGCGTGAACCTCGTGCCCGGAATCAAGAACATCATCGCCGTTGCTTCCGGCAAGGGCGGCGTCGGCAAGAGCACCACCGCGGTCAACCTGGCTCTGGCCCTGGCGGCGGAAGGCGCGAGCGTGGGCATGCTCGACGCGGATATATACGGGCCCTCCCAGCCGATGATGCTCGGCATCCGCGGCCGCCCCGAGTCCAGGGACGGCAAGAGCCTGGAGCCGATGGAAGGCCACGGACTGCAGGCGATGTCGATCGGGTTCCTGGTCGACCTCGAAACGCCCATGGTATGGCGGGGCCCGATGGTGACCTCGGCGCTGGAGCAACTGCTGCGCGAGACCAAGTGGCGGGACGTGGACTACCTCGTGGTGGACCTGCCCCCGGGCACCGGCGACATCCAGTTGACCCTCGCCCAGCGCGTGCCGGTGACGGGCGCCGTCATCGTGACCACGCCCCAGGATATCGCCCTCATCGACGCCCGCAAGGGGCTCAAGATGTTCGAGAAGGTCGGCATTCCCATCCTCGGCATCGTCGAGAACATGTCGCTCCACATCTGCTCGAAATGCGGCCACGAAGAACACATCTTCGGCGAAGGCGGCGCGGCGCGGATGGCGAAGGATTACGATGTCGAGGTGCTCGGGGCGCTGCCGCTCGACATCGCGATCCGCGAGCAGGCCGACTCAGGCAAGCCTACGGTCGTCTCCGACCCGGATGGCCGGGTTTCCGCCATCTACAAGCAGATCGCGCGGCGGGTGGCCGTGCGCATCGCGGAGCGCCAGCAGGACCACTCCGCGGCGTTCCCCAAGATCGTCGTTCAAAACACCTGACCGGGACAGACGCTGCGCGCGGTCGCGGTCTGCTCGCGTTCGAGCGGACGCGAGCGCCGCTCAACGCGCGCGGGAGGGGAAGTTGTACAATCCCTGCGATACCACAAGCCCATCCCGCGCATGACGATAAAATCTGACCGGTGGATCCGCCGCATGGCCGAGCAGCACCAGATGATCGCGCCGTTCGAGCCGGGACAGGTCAAGTACGCGAACGGGCACCGGCTGGTCTCGTACGGCACTTCGAGCTACGGCTACGACATCCGCTGCTCGAACGAATTCAAGATCTTCACCAATATCAACACCACCATCGTCGACCCGAAGAACTTCGACGAGCGCTCGTTCGTGGACTTCCGCGGCGACGCCTGCATCATCCCCCCCAACTCGTTTGCGCTCGCCCGCACGGTCGAATATTTCCGGATCCCGCGCAACGTGCTCACCGTCTGCCTGGGCAAGAGCACCTATGCCCGCTGCGGCATCATCGTCAACGTGACGCCGCTCGAACCGGAGTGGGAAGGCTATGTGACGCTCGAGTTCTCCAACACCACGCCGCTGCCCGCCCGGATCTACGCCAACGAGGGCGTGGCGCAGGTGATCTTTCTGGAGTCTGCGGCGGACGACGTCTGCCAGATTTCCTACAAGGACCGCGGCGGCAAATACCAGGGGCAGACGGGCGTCACGCTGCCCAAGATCTGAGCGGGTGCAAACGGTAGCGCCGTCCGCCCGGTGTTCTGCCTCACACCGGAACCGAACCCGTTTCCGGGGTATCCAACGAGCGCTTCGAGCACAAAATTTTTTTCGGCCCAGGCCCAAAATCCCTTGATTCCTGGGGAATAGATCCTATAATTCGGCGAAATTTGGCTATTTGTGAACGTTGCGTCACCGAGCTGGAAGGAGGTCATCATGACAGGCGCGAGGAACTACTGCGGCACGGTTGAGGTTGTGGCTTTTCTGATCCCGGAAACTTAGGTCCGAAGGAGACTTTGATGGCCGTGCGCTCTGTCGCCTTTAAGAAACAGCAACCCACTTTCGAGAACGAGCAGCATCTCTTCGATACCCATCCCGAAGTACGCCTGGACTTCGACCGCGTCCGGGAAGCGCTGCAAGCGGGCTATACCAGGCCCTTCCTCCTCGTAGACACCCAGATCGTCCGCATGAAGGCGCGCCGCTTCAAGGCGGCCATGTCGCGCGTGCATCCGCACTACGCGGTGAAGGCGAACCCCGATCCGCGCGTGCTGAGGAGCCTGATCGAGGAGGACGTGGGCTTCGAGATCGCCTCCATCGCCGAACTCGACCTCCTGCTCGGCCTGGGTGTGGCGCCCGCGGAGATCTACTATTCGAACCCGATGAAGTCGCGTGCCTACCTCGAGTACGCGGCGGCGAAAGGCGTCGAGTGGTACGTGCTCGACAGCGTGGAAGAGCTGCGCAAGATCGTGAGCGTCAAGCCGGACGCCAGGCTCTACGTTCGGATCGAGGCGCCCAACGTGGGCAGCGACTGGCCGCTCGCCGGCAAGTTCGGGATCAAGAGCAGCGAAGTGGACGGCATCATCGCCGAGGCGGTGCAGCTGGGCGCGGACCTTGCCGGCGTGACGTTTCACGTCGGCTCGCAATGCCGCAACCCGGAGAATTGGCGCGTGGGCATCCAGCACGCGAAGCGCGTGTTCCGCAAGATGCGGCTGGCGGGCCTCACGCCCCGGCTGCTCAACATCGGCGGCGGCTACCCCGTGCGGCACGTGAAGCCCATTCCTTCGATCGAGCGCATCGCGGACGTCGTCAACCACGGCATCCGCGACATCCCCCAGGACGTGCGCATCATGGCGGAGCCGGGCCGCTTTCTCGTATCTGACGCCGGTTACTTCGTTTGTCGCGTGGTCGGCACGGCCACCCGTGGCGGCAAGCGCTGGATGTACTGGGATGCGGGCGTCTTCGGCGGGGTCATCGAGACCACCGAAGGCCTGCGCTACGACATCCGCACCGACCGCACCGGGAAACCGATTTCCTGGTGCGTCGCCGGCCCCACCTGCGACTCGGTGGACGTATGCATGCGCGACGAGCTGTTCCCCGAGGACATGCAGGAAGGGGATTTCATCTACATCGTCAACGCCGGGGCGTACACCACGGCCTACGCGAGCAACTTCAACGGCTTTCCGCTGCCGGAAGTGCGCGTGATCTAGCAGCGCGCGTATCGACTCGGCGGGCGCTGCGGCGCCCGTTTTTTTTGGTTGTGCCCCGCTCGACATGAATGCTATAAGGGCTCGGTTAAAGACGTGAAGACTTGACCGCTACTCTCGTCGCGCTGCCCTGCCTTCTGCCGCTCCTTCCCGGTTGCCGCAGGACATATCGCAGCCGGCCGTGAGATGAGTTGGCCCGTTTATCGACGGAGCTGACCGGCTTTATGACATCCGATTCGCTGCTTCTCGTCCTGGGCTTGCCTTTTGCAGGCAGTCTGGCCGCGGGACTGTTGTTCAAGTCCAACGCCCGCAATGCCGAGGCCTGGCTGGCGGGCGGCGTTGCGCTCGCTGCACTGGCGTTCGTGGCCGGCGCATATCCGGCGGTGGCCACGACTCACACCCTGCGTTTCGAGATCGAATGGTTGCCGGCATTCGGCATCGATTTCGTGCTGCGCATGGACGGCTTCGCGTGGCTGTTTTCCATGCTGGTCGCGGGAATCGGGTTTCTGGTGGTGCTCTATGCGCGCTATTACATGTCGCCGGAAGATCCGGTGCCGCGCTTCTTCGCCTTCCTGCTGGCGTTCATGGGCTCCATGCTGGGTGTGGTGCTGTCCGGCAATCTCCTCCAGTTGGTTTTTTTCTGGGAGTTGACGAGCCTTTTTTCGTTCCTGCTGATCGGCTACTGGCATCACAATGCCGCGGCCCGCGATGGCGCACGCATGGCGCTGATCGTGACCTCGGCCGGTGGCGTGTGCCTGTTCGCAGGCGTGCTGATACTGGGCCATATCGTCGGCGGCTATGATCTGGACCTGGTGCTCGGGTCCCGAGACGCCATCCAGGCGCACCCCCTGTACGTGCCGGCGCTGATCCTGATCGCCCTCGCCGCGCTCACCAAGAGCGCCCAGTTCCCGTTTCACTTCTGGCTGCCGCACGCGATGGCGGCGCCGACGCCGGTATCAGCCTATCTGCATTCTGCGGCGATGGTGAAGCTCGGCGTGTTTCTGCTCGCGCGAATGTGGCCGGCGCTCGCCGGGACCGACGCCTGGATCTGGATCGTCGGCAGCGCGGGCGTGGTCACGCTGCTGCTGGGCGCCTACAAGGCGATGTTCCAGCACGACCTGAAAGGCCTGCTCGCCTACTCGACCATCAGCCATCTCGGGCTCATCACCGCGCTGCTCGGACTGAACAGCCCGCTTGCCCTCGTGGCGGCGGTGTTTCATATCTTGAACCATGCCACGTTCAAGGCGTCGCTGTTCATGGCCGCCGGCATCATCGATCACGAATCCGGCACGCGCGACATTCGGCGGCTGAGCGGCCTTTATCGGTACATGCCGATCACCGCAACGCTCGCGGTGGTGGCCGCCGCTGCAATGGCCGGCGTGCCCTTGCTGAACGGTTTTCTGTCCAAGGAGATGTTCTTCTCCGAATCGCTGCACGTGGAAGGCCCGGTGCCATTGCTCAACCAGGCGCTGCCTTTTGTCGCTACCGCATGGGGCGTGTTCAGTGTGGCGTATTCCCTGCGCCTGGTGCACGGCGTGTTCTTTGGCCCCGCCCCGGCCGGCCTGCCACGCCGGCCGCAGGAACCGCCGCGCTGGATGCGCTTTCCCATCGAATTGCTGGTGCTGGCGTGTCTTGTGGTCGGGATCCTGCCGGCGCTCACCGTCGGCCCGCTGCTCGATACAGCGATCCATTCCATGCTCGGTGAGGCGACGCCTGCGTACAGCCTCGCAGTATGGCACGGGCTCACGACGCCGATGCTGATGAGCTTTGCCGCATTGGTCGGCGGCGCGCTCCTCTATCTGGTGCTGAGGCAGCATCTCGCGCGCAACACCGGGCACACGCCGCTGCTGCCTCCGATCGACGGGCGCCACATCTTCGAGCGCCTGCTGGTAGCGCTTTCCCTGCAGTGGGCGCGCGCGCTCGAGGGTGCATTGGGGACGCGGCGGCTGCAGCCGCAGCTGCGCTGCGTCGTGATGGCGGCGCTGGTCGCAGCCCTCTGGCCGCTGCGGGTGCACGAGCTCGAATGGGGCCCGTTGCCGCTGACGCCGGTTGACCCGGTGTTTCTGGCGCTCTGGCTGGTGGGCGGCGCTTGCGCGATCGGCGCCGCATGGCAGGCAAAGTTCCACCGGCTGGTCGCGCTGGTGCTGATGAGCGGCGCCGGGCTCGTGGTCTGCATCACGTTCGTTCGGCTTTCAGCGCCGGACCTCGCGCTTACGCAGCTCGTGGCGGAGATCGTCACGGCGGTGCTGCTGCTGCTCGGCCTGCGCTGGCTTCCAAAACGCGTTCCGTTCACGCGGACTTTCGCCGGCGCGCGGGCAGCACTGCCGCGGCGCGCGCGGGATTTCATCCTGGCATCGGCTTCCGGTTCGGGACTGGCCGTCCTCGCGTACGCCGTGATGACGCGGCCGCTGCCCGACACGATTTCGAAGTTCTTCGTCGAGCGTGCGTACCCCGAGGGCGGAGGGACCAATGTCGTCAACGTGATCCTGGTCGATTTCCGGGGCTTCGACACGTTCGGGGAGATCGCCGTGCTCGGCGTCGTCGCCGTCACCGTGTATGCGCTGCTGCGCCGGTTCCGTCCCGCGCGCGAAAGCATCGAACCGCTGCCCCAGCATATGCGGCAAAGCGCCGCGGTGGCCCGCGATGACATGCTCGTTCCGGCAGTGATCATGCGTTTCATGTTTCCGGCGATCGGCCTGCTCGCCGTGTACCTGCTGCTGCGCGGGCACAACATGCCGGGCGGCGGCTTCGTCGGGGGCATCACCTTCGCGGTCGGGATGATCCTGCAGTACATGGCGGGCGGCACGCGCTGGGCCGAGGACCGGCTTGCGCTTCGTCCTCTGCGCTGGATAGCGTCCGGCTTGCTGCTTGCCGGCGCCACCGGGGCCGGCGCGTGGTTCTTCGGCTATCCGTTCCTCACCTCGCACGTCGCCCATGTCGATCTGCCGTTCATTGGCGGGCTGCATGTCCCGAGCGCGATGTTCTTCGACATCGGCGTATTCTGCCTGGTGGTGGGGGCGACCGGCCTCATGCTGATCGCGCTCGGGCACCAGTCCACGCGGGCCCATCGTCCCGCGCCGGCGCGCTGATGGAACTCGTCATCGCGCTCGGGATCGGCGTGCTCGCCGGCTCCGGCGTCTGGCTGCTGCTGCGCCCGCGGACCTTTCAGGTCATCGTCGGCCTCTCGCTGCTTTCCTACGCGGTAAACCTCTTCATTTTCATCATGGGATGGGTGAGAGGCGGGCTGGCGCCGATCGTGGAGGCCACCATCGCGCCGGATCCTTCGCGCTACGCCGACCCATTGCCACAAGCGCTGGTGCTGACAGCCATCGTGATCAGCTTTGCAACAACGGCGCTGCTGCTCGTGGTGCTGCTCGCTGCGCGCGGGCTTACCGGGACCGACCACGTTGACGGCCGGGAGCCGGAAGAATGAGCGCACTCCTCGATCACCTCATGATCGCGCCGATCGTGCTGCCGCTCGCCGTCGGCGCATTGTTGCTGTTTATCGACGACCAGCGACACGGGCTCAAGGGCGCGATCAGCGTCGTTGCGGCACTCGTGCTGCTCGCCGCGGCGCTGTTCCTGCTGATCCGCGCGGAGGCGCCCGTCACGCGCGTCTATCCCGTCGGCGACTGGCCCGCGCCGTTCGGCATCGTGTTGGTGGCCGACCGCCTCGCTGCCCTCATGATCGCGCTTGCAGCGGCGCTGGGGCTCGCCGCGCTGGTCTTTTCGCTGGCGCGCTGGCATCGGGCCGGCGCGCACTTCCATACGCTGGTCCAGTTGCTTCTGGCCGGCCTGAACGGCTCGTTTCTCACCGGCGACGTATTCAATCTGTTCGTCTTCTTCGAGCTGATGCTCGCCGCATCGTACGGCCTCGCCCTGTACGGCTCGGGCGCGCCGCGGGTGCGGGCTTCGCTTCACTACATAGTGATCAACCTCGGCGCCTCGCTCCTCTTTCTGGTGGGCGTGAGCCTGATGTACGGCGTCGCCGGCACGCTCAACATGGCGGACCTCGCCATGCGGGTGCCGCTGGTCGAGGCGGAGGACCGCGCGCTCTTCGAGATCGGCGCGGCGATCCTCGCGGTCGCTTTCTTTATCAAGGCGGCGATGTGGCCGCTCGGATTCTGGCTCTTGCCGGCATATACCGCAGCGAGCGCGCCTGCAGTGGCGCTGTTCTGCATACTGAGCAAGGTCGGGATCTACGCGGTGCTGCGGCTCTGGCTGCTGGTGTTCGGCGGCAGCGCCGGCGCCGAGTGGCTCGTGTATGGCGGCATGGCGACGCTCGCGTTCGGGCTGGCGGGCATGCTCGCGGCGCAGGACCTGGCGCGGCTCGGCGGCTTCAGCCTGCTCGTCTCCTCGGGCACGCTGCTCGCGGCAATCGGACTGGGCGGGGCAGCGACCACCGCGAGCGCATTGTATTACCTCGTGGTTTCCACGCTGGGCAGCGGAGCTTTCTTCCTGCTGGTGGAGCTGGTGCAGCGTGCGAGGCCGCCGGGCGCGGATATTCTCGCCGTCACGGCCGAGGCTTTCGGTCTTGCGGGCGAGGAACCCGAAGAGGAAGTGGGCGTGATCATCCCGGCCGCCCGCGCGTTGCTTGGCCTCGCCTTCATGGGCTGCGCATTGATCGTCGCCGGCCTGCCGCCGTTGCCCGGATTCATCGCAAAACTGAGCATGCTCTCGACGTTGCTCGACGTCGAGACGGTGTCCGGGCCGGTGTGGGCGATGCTGGTGTTGCTCATGCTGTCGGGTCTCGCCGCGACCATCGCCCTGAGCCGCATCGGCGTGCGCATCTTCTGGGCGGCCCAGAACCTGAGCGTGCCGCGAGTGCGCGTGATCGAGATCGCGCCGATCGCAATGCTGCTCGCCCTGTGCATCGGGCTTGCGATCTGGGCCGGTCCGGTCATGGGCTATATGAAAAAGACGGCGGATGCGCTGCATTCGCCGCGGCCCTACATCGAAGAGGTGTTGATCAAACGATGAAGCGCTGGGTTCCATTCCCGCTTTTTTCGCTGGCGCTCCTCGCCGTGTGGCTCGTGCTCAACGAAACGGCTGCGCCCGGGCAGGTGCTGCTCGGCGCCGCGCTCGCGATCGGCGGCGGCCGGCTCCTCGCGGTGCTGCAGCTCCCGCAAGACAAAGTGCGCCTTCGCCTCGGCGCGGTCGCGAGCCTGTGCTGGCTGGTGTTCGTCGATATCGCGCGCTCCAACCTCGCAGTCCTGCGTATCGTCTGGTATCCGGAGACGCACGGCAGAAAGGCGGGGTTTCTCACCATGCCGCTCCAAGTGCGGCATCCCGGGGCGCTGGTCGTGCTCGCCTGCATCATCACCGCGACGCCCGGGACGAGCTGGGCGCGGTACGAAAGCACGAGTCACACGCTCACCATCCACGTGCTGGATCTCATCGATGAAGAGGAATGGATACACCTCTTCAAGGAACGCTACGAGCGCCGTTTGCTGGAGATATTCGGATGAACCAGGATCTGTTTCTAGTCGCCGTCACAGTGGCGCAGGTGCTGCTCGCGCTTGCCATGCTCCTTGCCGTGTACCGGCTGCTGCGCGGGCCGCGGGCCCAGGACCGGGTTCTGGCGCTCGATACGCTGTACGTCGATGCCTTGCTGCTCATCCTGACCTACGGTGTCCGCACCGGCACCACGCTCTACTTCGAGGCGGCGCTGATGATCGGGATGCTCGGATTCGTGTCTACCGTTGCGCTTGCAAAGTTCCTGTTGCGCGGGGAGGTGATCGAGTGACCTACGCCGCTGGATTGCTGATTCTCTGCGGAGCATTGCTGACCTTCTCGGGGTCGGTGGGGCTGGTGCGATTCAAGACGTTCTACGAGCGGGTGCACCCTCCGACCATGGGCACGACGCTGGGAACCGGCCTGATACTCATCGGCTCGATGCTCTACTTCGGCGCGCTCGAGTCGCGGCCGGTGCTGCACGAGGTGCTGATCGGCGCGTTCATGACGATCACCACGCCGGTGACCTACATGCTGCTCGTACGCGCGGCCGTGCACCGGGACCAGGCGGAAGGCCGCGATCCGCTCGATCCGGGCGACTGATTCCAAAGAAGCTTACCCCAGCGCGAACGCAATCGCGGCGCGATCGCTTTGAGGGCTTCGGGCAGCCGTTCGCGTAACAGGCGTTCATGGGGTCGCCCGGCCGGCGCCACGCTCTGGTTCAGAAACCCGATCGAGCACCGCGAAGCGGTAGGCGCAGGAATGCCGCTCGTCTGCGGGGAAAAATTCGGACGAAGTTTCATGCCACGCGCGCTCGTCGAATTCAGGCATGTAAGTGTCGCCCGCCGGTTCGGTCTCCACCGTCGTGAGATAGATGCGGTCGGCGCGAGGCAGCGCCTCGCGAAACAGCTCGCCGCCGCCGATCACGAAGATCTCGTCTTCATGACCGCAGGCCACGATCGCGGCATCGAGCGAGTGAACGATGACGGCGCCCGGCACGCGGTAATCCGCCTGTCGCGTCACGATCACGGTGGTGCGCCCGGGCAGGAGCCGCCCGATCGACTCGTAGGTCTTGCGTCCCATGATGATGGGGTGGCCCATGGTGATGTGCTTGAACAGCTGCAACTCGCTCGGCAGGTGCCAGGGGATGCGCCCGCCCGCGCCGATCACGCGATTCTTCGCCATGGCGACGACCAGCGACAGACGCGGCCCGGGTTTGCGTTCGCTGCCAATCATCAGGGAATGGACGCACTCTTAGACCGCGATCGGCGCCTTGATCGCCGGGTGTGGATCGTAGCCTTCCAGCGTGAAATCCTCGTACTTGAAGGCGAAGATATCCTTTACGTCCGGATTGAGCCGCATCACCGGCAGCCGGCGCGGCGTGCGGGCGAGCTGCTCGCGCGCCTGATCGAGGTGATTGAGATAAAGATGCGTGTCGCCGAACGTGTGCACGAATTCGCCCGGTTTGAAGCCGCACGCCTGGGCCACCATCAGCGCCAGCAGCGCATAG
>JBQTHU010000261.1:0-11997 GCA_052389535.1 Betaproteobacteria bacterium
GGAGCGGTCGGTCGCTGCCCCGAACCGCTCGCGACATGGGCGCCTCCCGCCATATACGTAACAAACCATGTTCAATCCATTCCAAAAACTCGAACTGATAAAAGCCGAAGTCTACACGTCGATGCCGGCAAAATTTCGCAAGAAAAGCCGCACCGCCTGGTCGGACGCCAACCGGCAGAACGCGGAGGTGGAATGCTTCCTCGAGGGGCCGGCATTCGACCGCGACGGCAACCTCTATGTCTGCGACATTCCGTTCGGGCGCATCTTCCGCATCGACCGGAAAGGCGAGTGGGAGCTGCTCGTGCAGTATGACGGCTGGCCCAACGGCATGAAATTCCACAAGGACGGGCGTCTCTACCTGTGCGACTACAAGGAAGGGCTGCTCACCCTCGACGTGAAAAGCGGCAAGCTCGAGACTGTGCTGCGCACCGCGTACAGCGAGAGCTTCAAGGGCCTGAACGACCTGCACTTCGCGTCCAACGGCGACCTCTACTTCACCGACCAGGGCCAGACCGGCATCGTCGACCCGACGGGCCGCGTCTACCGCTTGAGTGCGTCCGGCGAATTGCGGCGGCTCGCCGAAAACATACCGAGCCCGAACGGCATCACGCTGTCCACGAACGAGAAACAGGTCTATGTCGGCGTCACGCGCTCCAACGCCGTGTGGCGGCTGCCGCTGATGGCCGACGGCTCGGTATCGAAAACGGGTGTTGCGATCCAGCTCTCCGGCGGCGTCGCGGGACCCGACGGCATCGAGATGGACAGCGAGAACGGGCTGCTGGTGTGCCAGCTCGGCGTGGGCATCTGGCGCTTCGATGCCAACATGCTGCCCACGCATCTCGTGCATGCCGGCGCGCATCATCACCATCTCGACAACTGCGCGTTCGGCGGCCCGGACCGCAAGACGATCCACATCACCGAGGCGCTGACGGGGGATGTGCTGACGGCGACGATGCCGGTCGCGGGCAAGCTGTTGTACGGACTGCAGTGAGGAAAACCCCATGAAGATCGTCGTACTGGCAGGAGACGGTATCGGTCCCGAGATCACGGCGGCCACGCTGGCGGTACTCGACCGCGCCAACGCCAGGTTCAAGCTCGGCCTGCAATGGGAGCCGCACGAGATCGGCATGGCGGCGCTTGCGAAGCGCGGCTCCACGCTGCCTGCGGACGTGATGGACGCCGCCCGCGCCGCCTCCGGAATCCTGCTCGGGCCGGTCGATCACCTGCAGTACCCGCCGCGGGACCAGGGCGGCATCAATCCGTCCGGCGAATTGCGCGTGAAACTCGATCTCTTCGCCAACATCCGCCCCGCGAAGTCGCGCATGGGCGTCGGTCTCACCGGCAAACCCGTCGATCTCGTCATCTTCCGCGAGTGCACCGAAGGCTTTTATGCCGACCGCAACATGTACCAGGGCATCGGCGAGTTCATGCCGACGCCCGATCTCGCGCTCTCGGTGCGCAAGGTCACCGCGCGCCAGTCCCGCCGCATCGCCCAGGTCGCTTTCGAATGGGCGCGGCGCCGGCGCAAGAAAGTGACCGCCGTGCACAAAGCGAACGTGCTGCACATCACCGAGGGGCTGTTCCTGAAGGAAGTGCGCGCGGTCGCGAAGGAATATCCGGATTGCGCGCTCGAGGAAGTAATCGTGGACGCCATGGCGGCGCTCCTGCTGCGCGATCCGCAGCGCTTCGACTGCGTGGTGACCGGCAACATGTTCGGCGACATTCTTTCCGATGAAGCGTCAGAACTGTCGGGCAGTTTAGGACTCGCCGGCTCGGTGATGGCGGGCGACGATCGCTGCTGTGCGCAGGCGCAGCACGGCAGCGCGCCGGATATCGCCGGCAAGGACCGAGCGAATCCCACCTCGCTGATCCTTTCGGCGGCGATGCTGCTCGAATGGCTGGGCACACGCCACGCGCGCCCGGAATTCGGCAAGGCGGCGCAAGCAATCGAGGCCGCGATCGATGGCGCGCTCCAGAAAGCGGAGACGCGCACCGCCGATCTCGGCGGGAAACTCGGCACGCGCGCCTTCGGCGCCGAAATCACCGGCCGGCTCTAGCGACGCTGGCGCGCTTCGCGCGCGGGCGGCCCCTTCAGCTCCACGATATTGCCGTCCGGGTCGGTGATGTAGAGCGACAGCCCCTCGCCCTCCGCCCCGTAACGCATCCGCGTCTCGCCCGGCACCACGCCGTGCGCGAGCAGATGGGCGGCGATCGCGCCCGAGTCGAACGGCTCGACGCGCAGGCACAAGTGGTCCATGTTCCGCCCTTCCTTGCCCGCCGCGACGCCGCCTTTCGCGCCCAATTCGCCTTCGACCGAGACGAGGTCGATCATCGACTGGCCGGCGCGAAGCTGAATCAGGCCGAGGTCTTCGCGTTCGCGCTCGATCCTGCACCCCAGCACGTCGCAGTAGAACCGCAGCATGCGCGGCATGTCCGCCACCCGCAATACCACGTGATCGAGGCCGAGGATCTGGAACATTACTGGCTCACCCTGTGCGACCAGATGAATTCTGGATTCCAGCTAGGCGCTGGAATGACGCGGCGTTCGGCTTGTCGCTGGAAAGACGTGGCGTTCGGCTTGGCGCTGGAATGACGCGGCGTTCGGCTTGGCGCTGGAATGACAGGTAGTGTTCGTCATCCCGGCGAAGGCCGGGATCCAGAAAACGCACCGAGGGGCCGTCCGCCGAATGTTATTTATTGATATCACCGAGGCATAGATATTTCACTTCGAGGAACTCGTCCATGCCGTACTTCGAGCCCTCGCGCCCGATGCCCGATTCCTTGACACCTCCAAACGGCGCCACCTCCGTCGAGATGATGCCGACGTTGATGCCGATGATGCCGGACTCGAGCCCTTCCGCGACCCGCCAGATGCGGCCGATATCGCGGCTGTAGAAATACGCCGCCAGCCCGTACTCGGTGTCGTTGGCGAGCCTGAGCAGCTCATCCTCGGTCTTGAAGCGATAGAGCGGCGCAACCGGACCGAACGTCTCCTCGTGCGTCATCTTCATCGCCGGGGTGACGTCGGCCAGCACGGTGGGCTGGAAGTACTGCCCGCCTTTCTCATGCCGCTTGCCGCCGGTGACCACTCGCGCGCCCTTCGAGAGCGCGTCGCTGATGTGCGCTTCCACCTTCTCGACCGCTTTCATGTCGATCAGCGGTCCCTGCATCACGCCCTCTTCGAGCCCGTTGCCGACTTTCATCGTGCTCACCTTGTCGGCGAATTTCTTCGCAAACGCATCGTAGACACCGTCCTGCACGAACAGGCGGTTTGCGCACACGCAAGTCTGTCCCGTGTTGCGGTACTTGGAGGCCATCGCGCCTTCGACCGCCGAATCCAGATCCGCGTCGTCGAACACGATGAACGGCGCGTTGCCGCCCAGCTCGAGCGACACTTTCTTCACCGTGCTCGCGCACTGCTGCATCAACTGCTTGCCGATCTCGGTTGAGCCGGTGAACGTGAACTTGCGCACCAGCGCATTGGTGGTGAGCTCCTTGCCGATCGGGCCGGACGCGCCGGTGATGATCGACAGCACGCCTTTCGGGATGCCGGCGCGCTCCGCCAGCTCGCACAGCGCCAGCGCGGAGAACGGCGTCGCCGACGCCGGCTTGATGACCATGGTGCAACCGGCGGCGAGCGCAGGGCCCGCCTTGCGCGTGATCATGGCGTTGGGGAAATTCCACGGCGTCACGGCGGCGCACACGCCGACCGGCTGCTTGATCACGACGATGCGCCGATCGGCCATCGGTGCCGGGATGGTGTCGCCATACACGCGCTTCGCTTCCTCGGCGAACCATTCGATGAAGGAAGCGCCGTAAGCGATTTCCCCGCGCGACTCGGCGAGCGGCTTGCCCTGCTCCACCGTCATCAGCACGGCCAGGTCCTCCTGGTTGGCCATCATGAGGTCGTGCCACTTGCGCAGGCAGGCTGCGCGCTCCTTGGCGGTCTTTGCCCGCCACGCCGGCCACGCGGCATTGGCGGCCTCGATCGCGCGCCGCGTCTCCGCGGCGCCCATGTTGGGCACCGTTCCGATCTGCTGGCCGTCCGCCGGATTGTGCACGGCGATCGTGGCCTTGTTGTCGGCGTCCGCCCATTCCCCGTTGATGTGGCATTGCTGGCGGAACAGGCTCATGTCCTTGAGCTGAAATGCAGGCTTCACTTTCTGCAACATGGTCGGATTCCTTCAGAATGGGAGAGACGGAGCAAGCGCTCCACCCGAGCAGTTGATTATAGCAAAGGGGGATGCCGGTTTTTAGTGCCAAATGAAGGTAATAGTTCGCTTTACCGCCACTGTAACCTGCTTGCTATAATGCAGAGCAACAATAACAGGCCTGACTGGAACATTAGACGATGACGCATCTTACCGCCCGGTTTCGCATGTCACTGGCATGTGCCCTCGCCTGCTTCATGCTGCTGGGCGGCTGTGCCAGCACCGGCAATCCGCGCGATCCGTTCGAGCCCGTCAACCGCGGCATCTATACCTTCAACGAAGCCGTGGACACCACCGTGCTCAAGCCCGCTGCCGAGCTCTACCGCGGTCTCGTGCCGCGCATCGTGCGCACCGGCGTGAGCAACGTCTTCTCCAACATCAACGACGTCATCGTCGCGCTGAACAATCTGCTGCAGGGCAAGGTCACCAACGCCGCTTCCGACACCGGCCGCTTCCTGGTAAACAGCACGATAGGCCTGCTCGGCATTTTCGATGTCGCGACGCCGCTCGGGCTGCAGAAGAACAACGAAGACTTCGGCCAGACGCTTGGCTGGTGGGGCATCGGCGACGGGCCCTACCTCGTGCTGCCGATATTCGGCCCGAGCAACGTGCGCGATACGTTCGGTCTGGTCGTGGACGTGTTCACCGATCCCATTTCGTACATCGAGCCCACGCGCGACCGTAACATCGTGATGGGCGTGCGTGCCGTGAACCGCCGCTCGGAACTGCTGGAGGCCAGCAAGATTCTGGAGACTGCCGCGCTCGATCCCTATCAGTTCTTGCGCGACGCCTATCTGCAGCGCCGCCGCAGCCTGATCTACGATGGCAACCCGCCCAGGGAAAAGGACGACGATTTCGACTCCAAGCCGCGCAGCGAGAAGCAGGAGAAGCCGCGCGCGACGGAATGGGCGGGCTATTCGATACTGGTGAGCGGCGAGAAGCCCACGCCGGCGCAACTCGAAGCGCTCGAAAAAGCGCACATCCAGCCCGCGCAGCCCACGTCACGCACGACGACGCCGAACGCGCCTTCCGCTCCTGCTGCCGAAGCACCGGCGCCTGCGCAACCGCGTCTGGTGCGTATCTGGACGCCGCAGCCGCGCTGATTTTTTCTTTCGCAACACCCCGCCTGTTTCGCAGTGCAGCTCTTCTCGCGCGGGAAGGTCATGCGCCGATGGTAAACTCACGGCTTGGCGGCGCGTGTCTCGGCACTGCGCCGTCCTGCCGCAACCAGAGGAGAACACAGTGGCCGACCCCAAAAACCTGGCCGCCCTGAAGAAGAAACTACAGCAGCGGGTGGACCGGGATGCGCTCCTGCAACTCACGTGCGATCTCGTCAACATCCCGAGCCCGACCGGTCATGAAAAGGCGTGCGCCGATTACATACTGGCGCGTTATCGGAACGCCGGCATCAAGATACTGCCCCAATCCCTCGAAGAAACCCGCGCCAACGCGATAGGCATCATCAAAGGCAAAGGCGCCGGCCCGTCGCTGATGCTGAACGGGCACATGGACACCTCCTACGTCGGCGACGAAACGCACCTGCCCGATACACCGGGCTACAAGCCGAAGGCCGTGATCGACGGCGAATGGATCTACGGGCTGGGCGTCTACAACATGAAAGGCTCGCTCGCCGCCTTTCTGCACGCCGCCGAGATCCTGCAGCGCGCGGAAATCGACCTGGAGGGCGATGTCGTGATCGCATGCGTCGCCGGGGAAATCGAGAAAGCGCCGGTCGATCGCTTCCAGGGCCCACTCTACCGCGGCGGCGGATGCGGCACGTGGTACGCCATCACCCACGGCGCGCTGGCCGACTTCGCCGTCGTCGGCGAACCGTCCGGCATGACGCTCATGCGCGCGCACGGCGGCTACGTGTGGACGCGCATCACGCTCGTCGGCGACCCGATGCACACGATTTACGGCAGCGCGCGCAACAACACCATCAACAACATGATGAAGCTCATGCGCGCGCTCCAGCAGTGGGGGGACGAGTACGAGAAGCGCCGCGCCTATCTCGGCATGCCCGCGCACGTCACGCTGTCGGCGATAGATGGCGGCTGGCCGTATCGCTGCTCGCGGGTCCCGATCGCGTGCACGCTCTACATCGACACGCGCCTCATGCCCGGCCAGGAGCCGCTGGAGGTGCGCCGCGAGATCGAAGCGGTGGTGGCCCGCGTGCGCGCGGCGGACCCGGATCTGCAGAAGCTCCATCTCGATATGGACGTCTTCATGAACCAGTGGGGCTCGGAGTGCCCGCCCGAGGAATTCATCTACCAGGCGGTGTCCCAGGCGCATCTCGAGACCACGCGCCGGCCGGTGGAGGTGACCGCGATACCGTTCGCCTCGGATGCCGGCGAGCTCAACGCGCACGGCATCCCCGCGCTCAACTATGGCGCGACCGGACGGCTGCGCACGTTCCGCACCGGCGAGCGCCCCGGAGACCTGAAGAAAGACTGGAACGCGCAGCAGGGCGAGCATGCCTCCATCGAGGACATGCTGCAGGCGACGCGCGTTTACCTGAACCTGATCCTGAACGTATGCACCCGGACACGCTCGGAGTTGGGCCTTCCGACAGAGCGTGGCCGGTCGCGTAAAAGGCCCCCAGAAAACCAATCCAGAAGGAGGAAACCATGAGAAAGCGGATCTTTGTTGCGGCGCTCACCGCGCTCGTCTGTGCGCTCGGCGTCAATACGTCGATTGCAGCGCCCGCTGCCAGGGACACCTACCCGAACAAGCCGGTCCGGATGGTGATTCCCTTCGCAGCCGGGGGCTTTTCCGACGTGGTGGGGCGCGTCGTGACCCAGAAACTGGCGGAAAACCTCGGACAGCCGGTGGTGGCGGACAACCGGCCCGGCGCGAGCGGCATCATCGGCAGCGAGATCGTCGCGCGCGCGGCGCCGGATGGCTACACGCTGCTGCTCAACAGCTTCAACCATGTCGTGAATCCGAGCCTCATGCGGCTTCCGTACGATCCGATCAAGGGCTTCACCGTCATCGGCATGATCGCCGGGGGGCCACCGCTCGTCATGATGGTGAATCCGTCCTCGCCCATCAAATCGGTGAAGGACCTGATCGCGACCGCGAAACAGCGTCCGGGGCAGCTCAATTACGGCAGCTCCGGCATCGGCACCTCCGGACACCTCATCGGCGAGCTGTTCAAGCTCCGGACCGGCGCCGATATCGTGCACGTGGCGTACAAGAGCAGCGGCGCCTCGATGACCGCGATTGTAGGCGGCGAAGTGAACATGGCCTCCACCTACATGCCCGTCGCCCTGCCCCAGGTTCAGTCCGGGCGGTTGCGCGCGCTGGCCGTGACGAGTGCGCGGCGCTCGCCGGTGCTGCCGGACGTCCCCACGATGGCCGAAGCGGGCGTGAAAGGCATCGAGGTGATCGGTTTTGCCGGGCTCCTTGGCCCGCCCAACATGCCGGCGCCCCTGGTAAAGCGCCTGCACGGGGAAATGATCCGGCTTGCGAAAGACCCGGACTTCGCGAAACGCTACGCCGCCTATGACATGGACCCCGTCGCGACTTCGGGACCGGAGTTCATCCGCTACATGCAGCGCGAAATCGACCTGTGGGCCGAGGTCATACGCAGCGCCGGCATAAAATCACGCTAGCCCTTAATCGGCTTTCGCCGATGCGACGGTCCGCCTGGCGTCAGTTGAGCCGCGCGGCGAGCTGCTGCAGCTCTATCGTCTTGCCCTTGATCTCGTCGGCATCGGCGGCTTCCGGCTTGAGCAGCAGATAGGATCGGAAGTCCCCGAGTGCCGCGCGGAAGCACTCCAGATCGAGGTAGATGCTGCCGCGGTCCCGGTATTCCTCGGCGGACTGCGGGTCGAGCGTGATGATGCGATCCGAGGCATGCAGCGCCTTGGTCAGCTCGCCCTTGTTGAGGTAGATCCCGCGCAGGTTGCGCAGGATGCGCGCCAGGATCTCGCGACTCCCCGCCGTGGCGAGCATATTTTTCACCAGCTCGCCGTCGGGCTCGATCCCGCTGCGCCAGGTTTTAAGCCTCTTCACCAGGTCGTCGAGGCCGAGCGAGACGCCCTTCGAGTAGGGATCGAGCACGATGGCGCCCTCGCGCACCACGCACTTCACCAGGAAATGCGCGGGAAACGAGACGCCGTGGAGCGCCAGGCCGATGCGACGCCCGACTTCGATGTAGACGACCGAAAGCGTGATCGGGATGCCGAGCCGCCGCTCGATCACGTCGTTGAGGAAGCAGTTGCGCGGATCGTAATAGTCGGCGGTATTCCCCGAAAAACCCAGTTCCTCGAACAGGTAGTGGTTCAACATGCGGATCGAGTCCGCGGTGCTGATATCCGGGCGCAGACGCCGCCGCAGCGTCGCGCCCATCTCGTCGAGCCGGCCGAGATACGCGCGGATGTCGAGATCCTGGTACTCCTGCGCAGCGATCGCCAGCGCCCCTTCGGCAAGGTCGATGCCTTCTTCCGGTCCGGTCGTGATGCGCGCCCACTGCTCCGCGCCGCTCATCGCCTCCACGCTCATACCGGCCACGCGAGCGGCAGGTTGACCAGCAGGTTCTGCGGCTTCATGCGCAGCGACCCATCCGCCGCCGCGGCAAGGCCCAGAAAAACCGGCGCGCCGCCCACCTCGCTGCGCAGCGCGCCCCTGTCCTGGAATTCCATGCGAAACAACCCGATGATGCGTTTCATGCGTTCTTCGTCCGCGCTGCCGCCATTATAGATGTCGTTCAACAGGGCGGTCGCTTCGGCGTCGAGCCCGACGTGCCACTTCCATTCTGAATCGGGAATCTCGCGCACCGGTTTCACGTTCACGGAAACGCCGTGAAAGTGGCCGACCCAGCGCTCGATCACGCGGCACAGCGCCAGCGCGCCCGCCTTGCCGAAATTGAGATTGAGCACCGTGTCGAAGCGCTCGTCGCGCTTCCAGTACTCGTCGCGGTTCTTCTCGTCGAGGACGTCGAGCTCCACGACGCGCTGGATCTGCGCCTCGCGGATGAGCTGCGTGAGCCCGCCCGCCGGCGTACTGACGGCGTGCATCTCCACGGTCGCCTCATCGGCGAGCATGATGGCGCCGTCTTTCACGCTCACCCGCTGCCGGCGAAAGAAAAGTTCCGCCGCGCGCGCTTCCAGCGCATCGCGGTGCGCCTCGAGGATGCCGCGCAGAATCACCTGCGCCGTCTGGTGCACGAAATCCGGCGGCACCGCCACATCCCGGCGAAAGAGATCGAAATAGAAAGTCTCCAGCGTGGGCGCGGAGAGCAGCTGCTCGCGGAAGCGCAGCATGACGCGATAGTTTTCCCGGGCGTCTGCGTCGGCGATCGCCTCGATCTCCGAATCCGCGACGGCACGGCGCGGATCGGACATGAGCGCGTCGTGCAGCGCGCGCTCCGCCTCGCAGGCTTCGGGCACCGGCGCAAGCTCCGGGCGCATGAAATACGCGCGCAGATAGTCGTCGGTGACGATGAGACGGCCTTCGGGGCTGCGCCGCAGCAGCTTGTAGCCGCAGTTGGTCCAGAAATCGCTCATTCCGTTATTCTACTTTTTCGCGTCCAGCTCTTCCCACCGGGTGAGGCACGCCATCAGCTCGTCCTCCACCTCGCTGTAGCGCGCTTGCAGGGCTTTTACCCGCCCGGGTGCATCGCGATAGACCGCCGGATCGGCGAGCTCGCTCGTGATCCGCGCCTGCTCCTCCTCCAGCGCGCCTATCTTCTGCGGCAGCGCCTCCAGTTCGCGCGTTTCCTTGTACGTCAGCTTTGCACGAGCCGGGCGCGGCTCCGCGGACGAGGATGCCTCGCGGCGTGAAGGGCGTTCCGCAGCAGCCCCCGATCGGCTTTCCTCGCGCTGGCGCGCCCAGTCCGAATAGCCGCCTGCATACTCCCGCAGCACGCCATTCCCTTCGAACGCGATCACCTGTGTCACGATGTTGTCGAGAAAGGCACGGTCGTGGCTCACCAGGAACAGCGTGCCGGGGTAGTCCTGCAACAGCGCTTCGAGCAGTTCCAGCGTTTCGATATCGAGATCGTTGGTCGGCTCGTCGAGTACCAACAGGTTTGCCGGGCGTGTGAAGAGCCGCGCAAGCAACAGGCGATTGCGCTCCCCGCCGGAGAGCGAGGATACCTGCGCGCGCGCCCGCTCCGGCGGGAACAGGAACTCGCCGAGATAACCGATGACGTGCTTGCGCTCGCCCGCCACCTCGACGAACTCGGAGCCCGGGCTGATCGCTTCCACGAGCGTCGCCTCGTCGTCGAGCCGTTCGCGCATCTGGTCGAAATACGCGATGCTCAGCCGCGCGCCCCGTCGCACGGTGCCGCCGTCAGACGCAAGCTCGCCCAGCATGAGGCGCAGCAGCGTGGTCTTGCCGCTGCCGTTCGGGCCGACGAGCCCGATCCGGTCGCCGCGCAGAATACGGGTGGAGAAGCGTTCGATCACCGGTTTGCCATCGAAGCGCTTGGTAACGTCATGCAGTTCGACCACCATCTTTCCGGAGCGCTCGCCCGTGTCCGCGCTGAAGCCGACGGTGCCCAGCCGTTCACGGCGTGCTCGGCGCTCGCGGCGCAACTGCTCCAGACGCCGCACCCGGCCCTCGTTTCGCGTGCGGCGTGCCTCGACGCCTTTGCGGATCCACGCTTCCTCCCGGGCGAGCAGCTTGTCGAAACGGGCATTCGCCACATCTTCGGCATTCAGCACTTCTTCCTTGCGCCGCTGGTACTCGGCAAATCCGCCCGCAAAGGAACGCAGAATGCCGCGGTCGAGCTCCAGCACGCGGCTCGCGACGTTGTCGAGAAAGCGCCGGTCGTGCGTGACGAACAGCACGCACCCGGGAAAGGACCTGATCAGATCTTCCAGCCACTCGATCGCCTCGATATCGAGGTGATTGGTGGGCTCGTCGAGCAGCAGCAGTTCCGGGTCCGCTGCGAGCGCCTGCGCCAGCGCCACACGTTTGCGGTAACCGCCCGATAATGAATGAACAGGGATGTCCGCCTCCAATCCGAAGCGACTGACGAGCGCCTCGATTCGCGCATTGATGCGCCAGCCATCCTGCCGCTCAAGCTGGCGCTGCAGCGCGTTCATGCGTTCGAGCAATGCAGCATCGTGCTCGCCCGCAAGCCGGTGCGATACGTCGTGGAAGGCAAGCAGCGTATCGTGCACATCACCCGCTCCGCGCGCGATGGCTTCGAATACGGTTTCCTGCGCATCGAGCACCGGTTCCTGCGCAACCCGCGCCACACGCAGCTCGGGCTTGCGCCATACCGAGCCGCTGTCGAGCGGCTGCTCGCCGGTAAGCGCGCGCAGCAGGCTCGATTTCCCGCTGCCGTTGCGCCCGATGAGCGCCGCGCGCTCGCCCGCCTCCAGCGCGAGATCGACGTGATCGAGTAGCGGAACGTGACCAAACGCAAGACACGCCTGATCAAGCATAACCAGCGGCATCAGCGATAACGCTCACTTTAGCGGGCATATGGGGCACAACAGACGCCTTCCCTCTCAGGGAAAGCACCAACAAAAATTCCTTCCCGCCAGGGGCGCGCACCGACAAAGATTCCTTCCGCCTCAGGGGCACGCACCGACAAAGATTCCTTCCGCCTCAGGGGCAAGCACCGACAAAGATTCCTTCCCCTCCAGGGGCACGCACCGACAAAGATTCCTTCCCCCTCAGGGGCAAGCACCGACAAAGATTCCCTCAGGGGCAAGCACCGACAAAGATTCCTTCCCCCTCAGGGGGAAGGTCAGGATGGGGGTGGGTTTAGCGCTTCTCTGCCGGCTCGGAAATCTCGATCAGGTTCTGATCCGGATCTCTGACATAC
>JBQTHU010000262.1:0-24267 GCA_052389535.1 Betaproteobacteria bacterium
GCAGCAGGCGCCGGACGCAGGTACGCCGCCTCCACTACGCGCCACACGTAGGCGACAGCGATCAACGATACGGCAAGAATGATGCCGGCGAGCCACCAGTGGCCGCGCTCCAAAGCGCCCATGATCAGATACCACTTGCTTATGAATCCCGCCGTGCCGGGAACGCCGATCAGACTCAGGCCTGCGATCACCAGCCCGAACGCCGTAAGCGGCATGCGCCGCGCCAGCCCTGCGAGATTTTCCACGCTCAGCGACATCGCGCCGTAGCGGAGCGCCACGGCGCCGAGCAGTACGAAGATGGCGCCCTTGGTAACACCGTGATTCATGAGATGCGTGATCGATCCCGTCAGGCTCGCCTCGTTGTCGAGGCCGATGCCGAGCGTGATGTAGCCGATCTGCGCCACGCTCGAATAGGCAAAGAGCCGTTTAACATCGGACTCGAAGAGCGCTACCAGGGAGGCGATAAACATGCCGGCGACGGACAGTGCGATGAACACTTCGCGCCACGGAATATCACCAAAGTGCAGCGACGGATCGAATACCGTAAAGTAAAAGCGCAACAGTACGTACACCGACACCTTTGTCCCTGTGGCGGCGATGAAGGCCGTCGCCATCGACGGAGCATAGGCGTACGCGTTCGGCAGCCACTGATGCAGAGGAAAAAGAGCGAGTTTGAGCCCGATGCCGACGGTGATGAACGCAAGCGCCGCCAGCACCGGCCGCAAATCCTCCACTTCGCGCAGTCGCACCGCCATGTCCACCAGATTGAGTGTGCCGGTCATAAGATAGAGCAGGCCCACGCCAATCACGTAGAACGTGGCGCCGACCGTGCCCATCAGCATGTACTGATATGCCGCGACCAGCGCCTTGCGATTGCGTCCGAGCGCGATCAGTACGTACATCGACAGGGACGAAATCTCGAGAAACACGAAAATGTTGAAAGCATCGCCCGTGATGGTGATGCCGAGCAGGCCCGAAAGGCACAGGCAGTACATCGCGTACATGAGGTAGGCGCGGTCGTGCGCGACCTCTGCGGCGATGCTGCGCTGCGCGTAAGGCGCTACCAGCGAGGCGGTGAGCGATACCAGCACCAGCACGAAAGCGCTCAGCGCATCGACCCGATACTCGATGCCCCAGGGCGGCGGCCAGTTGCCTATCTCATAGGAGATCGGTCCGGCTGCGGCGACACGCACGGCAAGCCCGACAGCGATCGCAAGACACGCGTAGCTGACGCCGGTGGTGGCGATCCACGCGAATCCGCGGTTGCGCACCAGCACGATGAGTGGAGCGGCCGCGAGCGGCAGCACCACCTGGAGCGCGGCAAGATGCTCACCCATCGGCGTCCGCAATATCGCGCGCGAGGATGTCGTCTTCCTCGATGCTGCCGTAGGTCTCGCGGATGCGCACGACGAGCGCGAGACCAAGCGCCAGTGTCGCCACGCCGACAACGATGGCGGTCAGAATGAGCACGTGCGGCAGCGGATTGGAGTACGTCGTGAACCCTTCTGCCACGATGGGAGCCGTGCCGCCGATCAGCTTGCCCGGGGCGATGTACAGCAGATAGACCGAGGTCTGGAGGATCGCGAGCCCGATCAGCTTTTTGAGCAGGTTCGTTCGGGCGATGAGGATGTACAGCCCCGCCACCATGAGAAAAACGGTCACCCAGTAGCTGAAGTGCCCGGCGATCGCGCTCATGCGTCCTCCGGGTCGCGGCCGCGTCCGGTAAACATGTAGAAGAGCTTGAGCATCACCCCCGACACCGTGAGGGCCACGCCCGCCTCCACCCAGAAGATCCCGCGATGCTGCCCGCTCACGGGATCGGCACCAAGCACGAAATAATCGAGATAGTTGCCGCCCAGGAAGATGCCTGCTAAACCGGTTCCCGCGTAGAGCAGAACGCCGGCTGCCATCATCTTTTCGACGACCCACTCGGGCGCCAGCCGCTGACCGGCCTCGAGGCCGAATATCAGGGCATAGAACACGACTGCAACTGCGGCAATGACGCCGGCCTGAAAGCCGCCGCCCGGACCGAAGTCGCCGTGAAACTGCACGTACAGGGCGAAGATCAGCATGAACGGCATGAAGATCTTGGCGATGACGCGCAGAATGATGTCATCCTTCACTTGCCGTCCTTCCTGCGCCTTCTCAGCAGTGCAATCACGCCCGCACCGGCCGTGAACACCACCACGGTCTCGCCGAGGGTGTCATAGCCGCGGTAACTCGCGAGTACGGCAGTCACCACGTTGGGCACGCCGGTTTCGTTCATGCTTTCCTGCAGGTAACGCGGCGCGACATGCCTGTGGATCGGCGCCTGCTCGTCCGAAAAGGCCGGCAGGCCCTGCATGCCGTAGACCAGCACCACGCCCACCGCGATGGCGAGCGCGAGCGGGATCAGCGGCCGGTGCAGCGGCTTGGCCTCGGTGCCGCCCACCAGATACAGCGCGCCGAGCAGCAGCACGGTGGAAACGCCCGCGCCCACCGCCGCTTCGGTCATGGCGACATCCACGGCGTCGAGTGCGACCAGCACTGTCGCCATGAAAAAGCTGTAGAGGCCGAACAGCACTACCGCGCTGAACAGGTTGCGCTGCAGCGCCATAGCCAGCACCGTGACCGCCATCGCGGTGAGCAGTACGTTAATGATCAGGGTTTCGATGACACGTCCTCCTTGGCAAGCACGGGTTCGAGGCCCCACGCGAGCGCCGCCCTGACGAGCGCGTGCGCCGCCGCCGGGCTGGCAAAGAAAATGAGCAGGCCGATGATCGCGAGCTTGGCCGACACCAGTGTCCAGCCCGCCTGCAGCACGAGCCCGAGCAGGATGAGGCCCCCGCCCAGTGTTTCGGTGACGCTCGCCGCATGCACGCGCGTATAAAAGTCCGGCATGCGCAAGAGACCTATTCCGCCGACGATGCAGAACACACCGCCGCCGGCGAGCAGAATCCAGCTTGCGATGTCGATCGCGAGATTCATTCCGCAAGACTTCCGTAGCGGAAGTACTTCAAGACCGCGATCGTGCCGACCACGTTGAGCAGCCCGTACACGATCGCCAGGTCGAGAAACTCCGGCCGGCCGTTGAGAAAGCCGATCACCGAGAGCAACAACATCGCCACGGTGCCCGCGGCATTGACGGCGAGCAGGCGGTCGAATACGGACGGCCCGCGGATCGCGCGCGCGAGCGCGAGCGCGACGGTCACCAGCAGCGCCATGACGGCCGCGGCGAACATTACGCGCCTCCTTCCAGGCGACTGACCCGGCGATCCATCTCGCTGCCGTCGAGACCCTGCGCCCCGTCGCGTGTAAGCGCGTGCACCAAGAATTCGTCGCGGTCCGCCTCCACCGTGATGGTGCCCGGGGTTAGCGTGATTGAATTGGCATGGGTCACGAGCCCTATCGTCGTTTTCTGCGTCGGCTTGAAACGCACCAGCGCCGGGCTCACGGGCAGCCGCGGGTCGAGGATGATGCGCGTCACCTGCCATCCCGAGAGTGCGATCTCCTTCAAAAGCCACGGCCAGTAGGTCAGCGTGGCGAGCGAGAACTGGATCGGATAGCCTTCGTCGTCAATCGCCCCCATGCGCCGGGCGAGTGCCGCAACGGCAATGGATGCGCCCAATCCCGCCAGCACAAGGAAGGGCGTATAGATCCCGGACAGCAGCAGCCAGAACGCAAACAGCGTGGCGGCCAACGCAACGAAGCGCATCGCTATTCCTTGTGACGATGGTTATCCACGCGCGGGTTGCGAGTACGCCTTTGGGGCTGCTCACCCGTGCTCTCACGATCGCCCGCGGCTTCGCCGCGCTGCCGGTCTTCTGCCCGCCGGTCGCGGTACGCAGCCCAGAGTCCGACGATCGCGACGACGAACGGCAACACCAGCAGGAATATGAAGGTGCGGTCGAGTTGCGAGAACCACGCCAACCAGGCGCCGACGTCGAAGACTTCGCTCATGGGGTTGATGACTTCATGGATAGTGTTCGTGCACAATAGCCACGCCGCCAGCCCGCGCACAGACCGGAAAACGCGTAAGGGCTTTTACTTAGAACCCAGATGCTGCGCTATCTACGCGACTCTCTCGTCTTCGCGCCGTGCTACATCGCGCTCGACTGGGCGAGCTATATCGATCCGGTCGGGCCGTTCAACATCACGCCGTGGAATCCGCAGCACGGGCTCGCCATCACCTGGCTGCTGCTCGGCGGGCTGCATTACACGCCCGCCGTGCTCGTCACGGAAATGCTCGCCGAGGCGTTGGTGCGCAATCTGCCCGGCGGCTACTTCATCGCCGCCCTTACCTCGATCACGCTCACCGCCGGTTTCGTCGCCATCGCCTGGCTGCTGCGCATGCTGCTGCCCGATCCGGGACTGCGCTCGACGCGCCACCTCACGCTGTTCGTGACCGTGGTGACTGCCGGCACCGCGATCTCGGGCACGGCATTCGTCGGCCTGCTGCGCGGGGGAGATCTCCTCGGCGCAACGCCGGTGTCCGAGGCGCTGATGCGCTTCTGGATCGGCGATGCGGTCGGCATACTGATCACCGCGCCGCTGCTGCTGGCGGTCGTGGACTCCGAGCGCCGCGCCGACCTGCTCGCGCTCGCCCGGCGCCCCGAGACGCTGCTGCAGATCGCGACGCTGGTGGCCACCGTGTGGCTGACGTTCTTCGGCCTGGGCGGCGATCCGTCACGTCATTTCTATCTTCTTTTCGTTCCTCTGATCTGGATCGCGGCGCGCGGCGGCATGAACGGCGCGGTCGTCGCGACCGCCATCGTGCAGATCGGCCTCGTGGTCGGCATCCACCATGAGACCGCGGGCACCGAGGTGCCGGTGCTGGAACTTCACGCGCTGGTCGTCGCGCTCACGCTCACGGGCCTGTATCTCGGCATGATGGTGGACGAGCGGGAACGCGTGGCGAGGAGCCTGCGCGAATCGCTGCGGCTCGCCGCCGCGGGCGAGATGACCGGCGCCATCGCGCACGAGGTGAACCAGCCGCTCACCGCGCTCTCGAACTACGGCGAATCCGCGCTGATGGTGCTCGAGAGGCGCAACATCACCGAGCCCGTGTTGCGCGACATCATCACGCGCATGCTGGAAGAATCGCAGCGCGCGGCGGAAGTCGTGAGACGCCTCCGGGATTTCTTCCGCAGCGGCACCACGCGTCTCGAATCCGTGCCGCCGGAAGCGCTGCTCGCCACGGTACGGCGCATCGGCCAGCAGGTGCTCGGCGCGCGCCATCGCATCCTCACCGTCCGGGACGAGCCCGACCTGCCGCCGCTCTTCGTGGACCGCCTGCAGATGGAGGTGGTGATCCGCAACCTGATCGCGAACGCCCGCGACGCGATCGGAGACACAGGAGACAGAACCGAGGCGATAGACGTACAGGTGCGCCGTTACGACGACAGGCACGTCTGTCTGGTTTTCGCGGACAGCGGTCCGGGGCTGTCGACCGACATGCGCGACCGCGTGTTTGAGCCTTTCGTATCGGGCAAGCCGACCGGCATGGGACTGGGGCTTGCCATCAGCCGCGCCATCGCCGAAGCGCACGGCGGCTCGCTCGAGGCGCGCGCCGCGCGCCACGGCGAATTCCACCTGATCCTGCCATGCAACCCGACGGCCTGACCGTATACATCGTCGAGGACGACGCGTCGGTGCGCGATTCGCTCGCTCTCATGCTGGGTCTCGCCGGTTATCGCACCGTGTTCTTCGCCGACGCCGAAGCCTGTCTCGCCGCCTGGCACGAGGATTGGGCCGGATGCGTGGTCACCGACCTCAAGCTTCCGGGAGCGAGCGGCGTCGAGCTGCAGGCCGAGATGCAGCGCCGCGGCAGCCGGCTGCCCTTCATCATCATCACCGCCCACGGCGACGTGGCGGCCGCGCGCGCCGCTTTCCGGGCGGAAGCCGTGGACTTCCTCGAAAAGCCGTTCGATCCCGGGCAACTGCGCGCCGCCATCCAGACGGCGCTCTCGAAAGAGGAGCAGCGCCTGCGACGCGCCGCGGAGACCGACAGGCTGGCGCTGCTCACCGCGCGCGAGCGCGAGGTGCTCGAGCAGGCGGTGAAGGGACTGCACGCAAAGGAAATCGCGCGCGTGCTCGGCATCAGCGCCCGCACGGTGGAAGTGCACAAGACGCGCCTCATGGCTAAACTCGGCGTGCGCAACGTCGCCGAACTGGTGCGCTTTGCCATCGCCGGCGATGCGCCTGTAAAGAAGAAGTAGAATTGCGCGCGGTGCAGCGCAGCTCACCGGATAAGCGATAGCAACCGAAGGTTGATAGATGACGCTCGATCTCGTCATTCGAAACGCCCGTCTCCCGCATGCCGCGCCCGACAGCCCGGACCTCGACATAGGCGTGCGCGACGGCATCATCGTCGCAATCGAGCCGCGGCTCGCGGCGGACGGACCGGAGCACAATGCCAGGGGCCAGCTCGTGTCGCCGGGCCTGATCGAGAGCCACTTCCATCTCGACAAGGCGATGATCGTCGATCGCGTCCCCTACCAGCCGGACCGCATGGTGCGCGACCACATGCAGCGCACCGCTTCGATCAAGCATACCTTCACGCCCGAGGACATCTACGCGCGCGCGGCGGCGACGCTGGAACAGTGCGTCCTGCACGGGGTCACCCACATGCGCACGCAGATCGAGGTCGATCCGAACGTGGGCCTGCTCGGCTTCGAGGCGATCGAGAAGTTGCGACAGGACTATGCGTGGGCCATCGACATCCAGCCGTGCGTATTTCTCCAGGAAGGCTGGACCGATGTGCCGGGCGCGGACGAAAACCTGCTGAGCTGCGTCAAACGCGGCGCGCCTGTCATCGGCGGCGGCATCCGCTACGACAGGAACGGCCCCGGCCAGATCCGCCGCGTTTTCGAGCTGGCGCAGGAGTACGATATAGACGTCGATTTCCATCTCGACGGCGGATACGAGGCGGACGAGCTCGACTATCCGCTGGTGTGCGAAATCACCGACCGCATCGGATGGCAGGGACGCGTAGCCTTCGGCCACGGCTCCAAGTTTTCCTGCATGCCGGTCAAGCGGCAGGCGGAGATCGGGAAGCGCCTTGCAGCGTCCGGCGTGTCGCTCGCCGTGCTGCCGGCCACCGACCTCTTCAACAGCGGGCGGCACATGGAGCACACCGTGATGCGCGGGGTGACCGACGCCAACACGCTGATCGAGCACGGCGCGAACTGCACGATTTCCACCAACAACGTGCTCAATCCCTTCACGCCCTACGGCGACTGCTCGCTCACCCGCATCGCCAATCTCTACGCCAACGTGGTGCAGCGATACGGGACCAGGGATCTCGGCGTCTGCTTCGAGATGATCACGGCGCGCGCCGCGAAGCTGATGCGGCTCGACGATTACGGCATCGCGGTCGGCAAGACGGCCGATATCCTAATATGGGGCGAGGCGCGGCCCTGCGACGTCATCGCAAAAAGCGCGCTGCCGCTTGCGGGGTATAAACGCGGGCGGCGCCTGTTCACGCGCGAATTGCCAGAGCTGGAACGGCCCCGGTAGGAGCAACACATGGCACGACATCTCAGGATCGCGGCGGCGCAACTCGGGCCGCTGCACCTTTCCGACACCCGCACCTCGGCTACGAAGCGCCTGGTGAACCTGCTGCGCGAGGCGCACGGCATGGGCGCGAAGTTCGTGGTCTTTCCCGAGCTGGCGTTCACCACGTTCTTTCCGCGCTACTGGTACGAGGACCAGGCGGAAGTGGACAGGAAGTTCTTCGAGTCGGCCATGCCGGGCCCGGAAACACAGCCCCTGTTCGAGGAGGCCGGGAAACTCGGCATCGGGTTCTACACCGGCTACGCGGAACTGACGCACGAAGAGGGTCGCCTCCGGCGCTTCAACACCGCGATTCTGGTCGGCCCGGACGGGAAGATCGCGGGCAAGTACCGCAAGATCCACCTCCCCGGCCACGCCGATCACAAGCCACAAGCGGCTTTCCAGCACCTCGAGAAGAAATACTTCGAGGTCGGCAACCTCGGCTTTCGCGTATGGCGCTTCCTCGACACGATCACCGGCATGCTGATCTGCAACGACCGGCGCTGGCCCGAAGCGTTTCGCGTGCTCGCACTGCAGGGCGCGGAGATCGTGGCGCTCGGGTTCAATACGCCGACTGAAAACCTGCACTATGCGGAACCGCCGGCGCTGCGCGTGCATCACCATCTCATCATGGCGCAGGCGATGGCGTTCCAGAACGCGGCCTGGCTGGTGGAGACGGCGAAATGCGGGCCGGAGGACGGCTACCGCATGTTCGGCCATTCGCTCATCGTCGCACCGACGGGCGAGATCGCAGCCAAATCATCGACCGAGGAGGATGAAGTGATCTGTTTCAACGCGGACATCGATCTCGCATCCGATCTCAAGCGCACGATGTTCGACTTCGCCGCGCACCGCCGACCCGAGCACTATCGCCTGATCGTGGACCGTGTGGGCGCGGAGGTGACGCCCGCGGAAGGCCCCTGAAGTCGTTATCCGCTGATGCTAGCTTTCGGACGGCGTCCGCGGCTTCAACCGACGCTCCCTCAGCCGCCCGAACGGGAACAGGATCACCGTGCGCAATCCCTCGATCGGCGAAATCTGATCCAGGGAACGCACCGCCTCGATGACGAACTGCTGGATCACTGTCCGCTCGCTGTGTTCCTGTCCCTCGCGGATGCGTGAGAGGCGGTGCATGACGTAGAAGCCGAGCGCAAAGGAGATGCCGAAGAGGAACTCCCAGTGCCGGAACTGCAGCAGCGTCACCTGCTTCATGTCCTCGGGCGACGTCCACTGGAAGGAGATGGACAGCTCCCGCGCGGCAAACCAGTCCGCCAGCCCGCCCCCGGCCAGCGCGGCCAGGCCCGCGGCGAGCGCACCCGAGAGGCCGACTGCGGTGAGGTACGCCGTGCCCTGCCCCTGCGGCGCGAGCTTGAGGCCGAGATTGCCCGTGGCGAGCCCGATCCCGCCCGAGGCGGCGCCCATGACGACGTGAATGACGTACAGCAGCGGCAGCGTCAGCACGTGCGGAGCCGGCAGCGCCGTGAACGCGAGCCCCACCAGGCCGGCGAAGTACGCCGGCAGCGCCACGCTCAGTATCGCCTTGTTCGACAGCCGATCGGACAATTTTCCCCAAAGGTACAAGGTAAGCGCGGTCGCCACCTGTCCCACCATCCACAGCGTCGTGACCGTGCCGATTTCGTAGCCCATCTGGCGGAGCAGATAGACGGTGATGAAAGGCGCCGCGATATTGGATGCGAGATTCCATGAAGCCATGAAGACGATGACGCTGCGGAAGTCGGCATCCCGGAACGGCCGGCTCAGCAGCTCGAGCAGCGGCACGCGCCCGCTCGCTGGCGGCATCATCGGCTCGGGCACGCGCGTGAGGAAGTGCGTGCTGACGAATCCGGCGGCGCCGGCAAACACGAACGCAATCGAATAAGCGTGCATCTTCTCGGTGCCCGGCCAGTGCTGCACGAGGTAGCCCGCGCTCAGCGCGCCGATCGAGGCGAGGACGGTGGACCAGAACAGCCGGCGCGAAAAAAGCGCCCCCAGCGAGTCGCGCGGCACGATCTGGTGCAGCCATGAATTGAGCGAGCACCCGGCGATCGACCCCAGCAAGGAAATCATCACCTGCGCGCCGACCAGCGTCGCGAGCTGCGCCGGGCCCGCCGGCAGAAAAGGAATCAGCGCGAGGCCGAGTATCAGCGCGCGTGAGGCGCTGACCGAGAGCACGGTGATCTTCCGCCGCTGGCGCACGCGCTCGACGAGCACCATGGCGCCGATCTGCGAGAGCTGCGCAAGAAACGGGATCGCGGCAAGCAGACCGATGACGGAGGCGCTCGCACCCAGCTCGAGCGCGAAGCCGACGAGAATGACGCCACCGTAGAGCGCGCCGGCAAGCGTCGCCCACGCGGCATCCTGCACCAGCGCGTTCCTTCCGCGCGCCAGGTCCGCGGGCGTGACGATCGTGTCGGGGCGTAGCTGCATGGAGACACTCGCGCGGGTTAGTCGCCGCCACGCGACGCGAGTTCCATGCAGTGGCGTGTGCCCCGCGCTCAAGAACTTCCGGTTTTGTGCGCGCTCTTAAGGTGTAGTCAATGAACGCGGCACGGGGTGCGTGCCGGTTTCAGGAGACAGTCATGACCCGC
This sequence comes from Betaproteobacteria bacterium, assembly GCA_052389535.1. Taxonomy (GTDB): domain Bacteria; phylum Pseudomonadota; class Gammaproteobacteria; order Burkholderiales; family SG8-41; genus DSOT01. The sequence goes on from JBQTHU010000262.1 coordinate 10,122, forward strand.
AGAGTGATCTATGCTGCATTGCTTGCCGTCGTGGGCGCAACGCTGTCGGCGTGCGTAGCCTACGAGGAGCCTTCGTACGGATACGGATACGGATACCGGGACCACACATATCGGGACCGGCCGGCATACCGTGATCGCGATCGAGACGGCATACCGGATCGCCGGGATCGAGACCGCGACGGCGATCGCGTTCCCAACCGTCGCGACCGCCGTCCGGACAACCCCCGCGTCTACTGAGAACGCGCCGTCACACCTTGTTGAGCTCGCGCGCGGCGCGGTTCGCGGCATCCCGCGTGCGGAAGGTGCGCACTGTGCCGTCTCGCTTCAGGGCCGCTTTCCTGCCCAGTTTTACCGTATAGCGCACGCCCATCCGGGCGATGCGCCATGCGGGCTTGCTTTTTTTTCGAGGCCTGGCTTTCATTTTTCCCTCCCGGGACAGACATGTCCTGTCACCGGCAATCTTACCCGGAATGCACATTCCGATAGCATGGTGCGTGAAATACGTGATGCCTGGCTGCGGCCTGAATACCGTGCTGATCAGGCTGGAGCGGGTGTGGCGGGAACGCGCTACTGCGGCCGCTGCGCGTGGCTACGCGGCGCGGCATCGCTCACCAGCGTGGCGAGCAACGCCTGCAGCGTCTTCATGTCGGCCGGCTTGATGAGATGGTGGTCGAAACCCGCATCGCGGGCGCGACGCCTGTCCTCTTCCTGTCCCCATCCCGTCAGCGCCACCAGCGGCGTGCGGCGCTCGGGAAAGTCTTTCCGTATGCGGCGCGCGACCTCGTAACCGTCCATGCCCGGCATCCCGATGTCGAGCAGCACCACCGCCGGCTGGTAGGCCGCGACCGCATTCAGCGCTTCGGCGCCATCGTGCGCCACGCGCACATCGGCGCCCAGGCACTGGAGCAGCATGCCGAGACTGTCGGCCGCGTCGCGGTTGTCGTCGACGACCAGGATCCGCGTCCGGGGGACGGCCGTCTGCGCGCGATCTGCGGCGGGCGCCGCGGACCTGGGTTCCGGCGCAAGCGGAAGCTGCACGACGAACTCGCTGCCCTTGCCCTTCCCGCCGCTGTGCGCCGCGATCGTTCCGCCGTGCATTTCCGCCAGCCGGCGCGCGAGCGCGAGTCCGATCCCCAGCCCTGCGTCGCCCCGGCTGGCCGACTGCTCGCCGCGGCTGAACATCTCGAAAACGCGAGAGAGCAGTTCCGGCGCGATGCCCGTTCCCGTATCGCGCACCGAAATCGCGGCGTTGCCGCCGTGGACCGCGACGGAAACGGAAATCGCGCCGCCGGGGTCGGTGTACTTCGCGGCGTTGTTGAGCAGATTCGACAGGATCTGCGCCAGCCGCACCGCATCGCCGTCCACCCACAGCGCGCGCTCCGGCAGGCGCACTTCGAGCCGATGGCGTGCGGCCCTGATCAGCGGATCGCTCGTCTCGAGCGCATTTCGGACCACGTTCGCCAGTTCCAGGCGCTGCTTTTGCAGCACCAGCGTCCCGCGGCTGATGCGCGACGTCTCCAGCAGGTCGTCCACCAGCCGCACGAGATGGTTGATCTGGCGCGCCATCATCTCCTGCAGCGGCGCAGCCGAGGGATTGACGGTGTCGGTGAGCCGCAACACTTCCACCGCATTCTTGAGCGGCGCCAGCGGATTGCGCAACTCGTGCGAGAGCGTCGCCAGAAACTCGTCCTTGCGCCGGTCGTTCTCTCTCAGCGCCTCCTCCGCCCGCCTGCGCTCCTCTTCCGCGTGGCGGCGCTGCACGGCGAAGGCCACCTGGTGACTGATGGTCAGCGCGACGTCATAGTCGCTCTCGCTGAAGACGTGCGGCGTGTCGAAGTAGACCATGAACTTGCCGATCAGCTGCCGCTCCATCACGAGCGGGATGAAAGCGAGCGCGGCGATGCCCTCGCTGCGGATCGCGTTTCCGAGCACATCGCTCATGTCCGCGCACGCGACATCGGCTATTCCGAACGGGCGGGGATCCTTCTCGTCCGGCTGCCAGGGGGTATGACCCTCCACCGCCTTCCGATACGCCGTTGAGAGGCCGCGCGAGGCCGCGAAACGCATGACGCCCGCTTCGTCGAAAAGCAGGATGGAGGCGCGCTCGCATCCGACCGCCTTCGAGATCGCGTCCATCGAGGTTTCGTATACCTCTTCCACGCTGCCGCTGCGCTGCAGGCGGTCGGTCAGCTCGTAGAGCGCCTCCATCCGCTGCACGCTTGCGGCGAGCGCCTGCTCGAAGCGCTTGCGCTCCGTGATCTCGATCCCGCTCGACTGTGCCTCCAGCAGGCGGCCGTCGCGATCGAACTTGAGCCCGCGGTTGGTCCACAGGGTCCAGCGCTCGCCTTCACGGGTGGTGAACCGGTTCTCGATGCGAACGACCGGCGACTCCGGCGTCATCGAAGTCAGCATCGCCCGCACGGCGGCCCGGTCCTTCTCGGCGACAAATCTCCAGAAATCACCGCCCATCAGCGCCTCGACGGTGGTGCCGAGCGCATGGGCATAGGCGCCGTTCACGAACAGGATGGTCCCATCCGACCGGAAGCGGCACACCATCTCGGACTGGTTCTCCACCACTGCGCGATAGCGCGCCTCGCTCGCGCGAAGCGCCTCCTCGGCATTGAACCGCTCGATGAAATCGCCGGCCTGCCGGACATAGAGATCGAGCATGCGCAGTTCCTGCTCGCCCGGACTATGCACCGAGCGGAAATGCGTGCTCACGATGCCGACCGGTTTTCCCGCGTGAGACAGCAGCGGCGTGGACTGCACGGCGCGGAATCCGGCGGCGCGCGCCACGGGACGCAGCGGCGCGTACGCCGCGTCCGTCTCCACGTCCTCGATGACGCAGCGCTCTCCCGTGCGCAGCGCGCGGGCCGAGGCGGAGGTCTCGCCCACCGGACTCTCATGAAAAGCGTCGATGTACTTCTGATCGAAGCCGCGATGCGCCGCGATGAGCAGCACATCCCGCGACGCGTCCATCAGCCGGACATGCCCCATGTCGGTGCCCAGCAACTCGAGGGATGCGGCGAGCATCTCCTGCAGACCGTCGTGCAGAGTGCGCGCGCGCCACAGCCGCGAACTCAGCTCATTCAGCCGCACCAGCGCGTCGCGCGGCCCCGCACGCTGGCGGCGGTCCGCAGCCGGACCGCTTGCAGGATCGAGGGACGACAGATTAGCGGACATCGGATGCACGCACTTCACCGGAGCGCGGAGGGACTGCGGTCACAACCATCTAATAATGTGCTCCCTTTTCGCGGCCCGTTGGCGCCGCGTCGAAGAGCGTCATGTTACCTTGAGGAGTGCGTGGCTGAGTAACGACAAGCGTGTAGAGGAAGCGCTACACCCGCGGCCTCAGCGCTTTTGCAGGGTGCCGTGCGGCCTGCTGAAGATTCGTTCCAAGCTGATGTGGACAGCCATGCCGAACAGCATCGCGGCGACGAATACCGCCGCAGGCTCCGTGCCCGAAGCAAACGCGACCAGTGCGGGGCCGGGACAGAACCCGGCGATGCCCCAGCCTATGCCAAACAGCACGCTTCCTGCGACGAGCCGCCCGTCGATGTCCCGGCGCCGGGGAAGATGCATGGCGCCGCTCAGAAAACTGTGCGTGCGGCGCGCGGCCATCCGGAAAGCGAAGAAACCGACGAGGATTGCGCCGCCCATCACGAAGGCAAGCGAGGGATCCCAGTTGCCGGCGATATCGAGAAACCCGATGACCTTTCCGGGGTCCGTCATGCCGGACAGGATGAGCCCCGCCCCGAACACGAGACCGGCGGCGAACGCGGCGAGCCCGTTCACAGGAGATGCCTCGCGACGTAGACCGTCGCGATGCCGGCGAGCATGAACACCGCCGTGGCGACCAGCGAACGCGGTGAAAGCCGTGAGACGCCGCACACGCCATGGCCGCTGGTGCAGCCCGATCCATAGCTGGTGCCGATGCCGACCAGCACACCCGCGAGCGCGAGCATCGCGTAGCCCGCTTCGATGCGGGGCACCGGGAGCACCCCCGCCAGCGCCATCACCGTCGGCGCGACAAACAGTCCGACCACGAACGCGATGCGCCAGACGATATCCCCGCGCGCGGGACGCAACAGTCCGCCGACGATCCCGCTGATGCCGGCGATCCGGCCATTGAGTAATACCAGCATGGCCGCGGCGATCCCGATCAGAATTCCGCCGGAAAACGACGCGCCGGGAGTGAAATGCGCAATATCCAGGGTCATAGGCTCCTACTCATGCGATCGCTCGATGTGCTCCTCATGAGGTCGGGGACCGGTTGATCGCCAGCCAGTAAAAGCCTGCCTGCCGGGCGAGGTCCGCGAACGCCCCGAAATCGACCGGCTTCACCACGTAGCTGTTGGCGCCCATGTCGTAGCTCTGGGCGACGTCGCGCTCTTCCTGGGAGGACGTCATGACCACGACCGGCATGCGCCGCGTGCGCTCGTCCTGCTTGATGATCTTCAGCACCTCGATCCCGTCCACCCGCGGCATCTTGAGATCGAGCAGGACCAGCCGGGGCAGCGCATCGTCGCGGCCGGCATAGGCGCCGCGGCGGAAAAGGTAGTCGAGCGCCTGCTCGCCGTCCTTCAGCCACAGCAGCTTGTTGGCAAGCCCGCCCTTTTTCAGCGCGCGGATGGTGAGTTCCGCATCGAGCGGGTTGTCCTCCACCAGCAGTATCTCGACCTGTTCGAATTGATCCATCGTCCTCTCCTTCTCATGCCTTCGGGAGTGTGAAGTAGAACGTCGCGCCTTCCTCGGGCTTGCTGTCCGCCCACACCCGCCCGCCGTGCCGGGTGACGATCCGCTGCACCAGCGCGAGCCCCACCCCCGTCCCCGGGAAATCGGCGGCGTCGTGGAGCCGCTGGAACACGCCGTAGAGCTTGGACTGGTAGCGCGGATCGAAGCCGACGCCGTTATCCCGCACGAAGTAGACGTGCTCCGTCTCGTCGCTGATCGCGCTCACTTCGATGCGCGGCTTCGCCTGCCTGGCGCTGAACTTGAGCGCATTGGCGAGAAGGTTGGTCCAGACCTGCCCGAGCAGGCTGCGATCGCCCCGCGCGCGCGGCAGCACGCCGAGCTGGAAATCCACGTTGTTTGCCGATTGCTGCGCGATCAGGCCTTCGTACGTCGCGCGTGCGAGCTGCATCATGTCCACATCGTACATCTGCATCGCCTGCCGCCCCAGGCGCGAAAACGCGAGCAGGTCGTCGATCAGCGCGCCCATGCGGTGCGCCTCGCTCTGCACGATGCCGAGCAGCCGCTGCGCCTCCGCATTGAGCTGCTGGATATGCTCCTCCGAGAGCATGCGCGAGAAGCCGATGATCGCGCGCACCGGAGCCCGCAGGTCGTGCGAGACCGAGTAGCTGAAGCTTTCCAGCTCCTTGTTCGCCGCCTCGAGCTGCGCGGTGCGGGCGTCCACCCTGCGCTCGAGCTCGATGTTGAGTTCGCGCAGCTGGTCCTCGACGCGCGCGCGCTCGGCCATCTCGCGTCCCAGCGTGAGGTTGGACGCCTCCAGCGCCTCCTGGCGCCGGCCCACTTCCGCCAGCAGGTCGTTGATCGCGTCCACAAGGTAGCCGATCTCGTCTTCGGTGGTCTTGCGAACGCGCAGGGAAAAGTCCCGTTTCTCCATCACCTGCCGCGCGGTTCCGGTGATCTCCAGCAGCGGCTTGGTCACCGCCGTCTGCAGCCACGTGGACATCAGAAACGCGACGAGCAGGCTCAATGCCAGCACCGCGCCGAGGATGCCGAGATAATCGGTGAGACGCCCGAGCAGCCGGTAATCGCCGCGCAAATACACGGTGCCCAGGATCTCGTTGTTCTCGACGACGCGCTTGTAAAGGACGATGGCATTGCCCGAGACGCGGGCGCCCTCGAACTCGGGCAGCGCGGGCATGCCCGAGCCCGGGCTGCCCGGCCGGCTGTAGCTCGCGAAAAGCTTGCCTTTGGCATTGTAGATCGCCGCCGCCGCAATCTCAGGTCGCGCTTTCAGCAGAGCGAGGTACTCGCGCGCCGACTTCGGATCGTTGAAAGCGAGCGCGGGTGCGCTGGACCGGCCCAGAATCTCGGCCTGCGTGTTGAGGTCGTTTGTCCAGGACCGCTGGTAGGCACGCAGGTCGTAGATCACCATCGCGGTGCCGGCCACGAGCAGCGCCGAAGTCGTGGCGGCGAGCACCACCATGATCAGCTTGTAGCGGATGGAGCGGCCGATGGATCGCAGCATCAGGGCGCTCCCGAATGGACGTGCTCCGCGACCGCGAGCAGCCGCGAGCTGAGAGTAAGCCCGCTTCGCCGCGCGGCGTCGAGGCCCACCTCGAAGCGCACGCGCCCGTCCACCAGCACGAAATTCACCATGCTGCCTTCGGCGAGCGCGCCTTCCGACTCGGTCACCACCAGCGCCGCGCGTTCACTTGCCTTCTGCGCGAGATCCGCGATCTGTGAACGGCGATCGCGTCCTATGAAGAGCACCTGCACGCCTTCAAGGCTGGCGCGCTCCGTCAATCGCCGCACCGCAATGCGACGGTTGCCGATGGTGCGGCCGGGCGCGATGCGCGACAGTTCCTTGGCGAGCGGTTCGGCGCCGAGAACGCCTATCGTGACCGGTGTGTCGCGACGCGGGAACGCATGCCCCGGCCACTCGACGTAGCCCGCGATCTGATAGAGGAAGGCCGCCTTGACGCGATACTCGAGCGACACATCGCCCTCGGCGGTGCGTCCGTCTGCCGCGGAGAGCGCAGCCGCCCCCGCCAGCAGCGCCATGACCCGGCGCGCTCGGCCTCGCCAGGATCGCCTTGCAGAAAGCCCCATCATTGCACTCTTGTAGTGCGCTCGCCTATTCCGACACGCCGGGTTTCGCACGGCCAGAATAGAACATAATCACTCACAACGGCACGTGCAATGCGGCAAGAACCATTCCCGCGGCAGCGGCACCGCTTCGCGCGGCGCACGGAAGTCAGCTCATACGCCGGCGAGCTTGGAGTTGGCGAGCGTCAGTCGCTCGACCAGGACGCGCAGGAAGGCGCGATCGAAGTTGAGGCGGCACAGTTCGCTCACGCGGTCCAGCGCGGAGACCGGGATCTTGAGCATCCGGGCATCGGTCACCGCGATCACGTCGGCCGTGCGAACGCGGCTGCCTTCGCCCAGGTACGCCATCTCGCCGAAGCACTCGCCGGGCTTGAGCGTATAGAGCAGCCGGAGTTTCCGCGTCACGCGCGCCTCGCCGGCGACGAGCACGCAGAAGAAATCACCGGGCGCGCCCTCTTTCATGATCGCCTCGCCTTTGGCCGCCTGGTGCCATTCGCCGAAACGCAGCACCTCCCACAACTCGACGTCGCTGAACAAGCGGAAGAACGACAGCCCGCGCAGCGCGTTGAATTTCTCGGTCTCCAGCACGCCGCGCCTGGTGAGTGGTGCGCCCGAGGCGATCGCCGCCAGGTCGTCCGCGAACCGCTGCCACGTCAGGTAACGCACCGCCGGGTCGCGCTCGATGGCGCGCCGCACGACAACATCGATCTCGCCGGGGATAGCGGGCCGGAATTCCGAGGGCAGCGGCGGATCGGCGTTCAGGATCTGGTGCGCAAGTGCCGCGATGTTGCCCGCCTGGAACGGCAAGCGTCCGGTAAGGAGCTGGAACATCACCACACCCAGCGCATAGATGTCGGTCTGAAGCGTGAGCGCCTGGTTGAGATGCTGCTCGGGCGACATGTAGGCCGGCGTGCCGATGCCGTCCACGATGGTGCGCTCGGTCTGCAGCAGCGCGGCGGATCCGAAATCCGTGATCTTGATGTCGTTCGCCTGCGTGATGAGGATGTTCGCGGGCTTGATGTCGCGGTGTATGACGCCAAGCTGGGATGCGAAGTCGAGCGCCCGCGCGCATTTGTAGGCCACCTCGATGACGTCGCCCAGCTCGAGCAGATTGTCGGGGCGGGTGAAGCGCGAGAGCGTGCCGCCATCGACGTACTCCATGACGATGTAGGCGTTTTCCTCGTCGGCCACCGCGTCGTAGATTTCGGCGATGTGCGGGTGCACCAGCTTTCCGGCAAGCGAGGCCTCGTTGAGGAACAGGCGGTGCATGAGGTGGCCGCCCGCCGCGTCCTTGAATGCCTCGCGCGACACCAGCTTGATCGCCACCTCGCGATTGGCAAACGGATCGCGCCCGAGATAAACGCTGCTGGTCGCCCCGTCGCCCAGCTTGCGCACGATCTCGTATTTCCCGATGCGCTGGACCGGGCCCGGCTGCCGGCCGGTTGCCGCCTGCTGCATTGTCCTCACCCTTTCCCTTGAACGCGCGCGCCCATGCCGCCCGAATTAGACCGCAACCGTTTCGCGAGCGTCAATGCGAAGGCCGCTGCGGAATCGAAACGCGGCGCCGTCAATCGGGACGCTTTCCCTTTAATCGGTCTGGAACAGGGTCGAGTCCCATCAGCCGCAATATCCAGGCGAGCGCGAACCCGGCGAAGAGCGGCCACCACTCGACAAACAGAATCGCGAGCGCTGCAGCCGCGCCGTAGGTCGTCGCCATCAGCACCAGTCCGGGCTGGCGCGTGCGCCAATAGGCGAACAGGAGCGCGAGCGCGAGCACAATGAAAAGACCCGAGAAGATGTAGATCGCGATGTCCATGGGCTGTGCATGACCGCATGCGGCAAACCACGGATTGTACCTGCTGCGGGCGGGCGCATCCTGCTATGATTGCCGTCGATAAGCGCATAAACAACGCCCGTGTCCAGACGTCACGCGAAACGCACGCTCACCACCTGCTGCACCGCGCACACCGTACACGATGGGCTGTCGGACGTCACGTATGTGCTGCTGCCGCTGCTCGCGCAGACGTTCGGTCTCTCGCTGGCGCAGGTCGGCATGATACGTTCCGCGCATCGCGTGGCGATGGCGGCATTCCAGATTCCGGCGGGGCTCTTCGCCGAGCGCTTCGGCGAGCGCAACCTGCTCGCGCTCGGAACGGCCGTCTCCGGGGCGGCTTTCGTCGCGCTCGGCTACGCGAGCGGTTTCTGGATGATCCTGTTCGCGCTCTTTTTCGCGGGCCTCGGCTCGGCCGTGCAGCATCCCCTGTGCTCGACCATCATCTCCCACAGCTATCCGGACCAAGGCCGTCGCGCTGCGCTGGGCACGTACAACTTCTTCGGCGACGTGGGCAAGTTCGCTTTTGGCGGGATCGTCAGTCTGTCGCTGCTCGTCGGGATATCGTGGCAGGCGCCGGTGGTGGGGTTCGGTATCGTGGCTGTTGCGGTCGGCGTGATGATCTTCCTTACCATTGCCCACGGCGGCAGCGCGCCGGCCGCTGCAGCCGCAAGCGATGCGAAACCGGCGAAAGTGAAAGGCTGGGGAATACGCAGCCCGCGGGGATTCACCGCGCTGTGCCTGATCGAGATCCTGGACAGCAGCACGCGCACCGGTTTCCTGACGTTCGTCGCGTTTCTGTTGATCGCAAAAGGACTGCCGGAAGGCTGGGCGGCGCTCTCGGTGCCGCTGATCCTGGTCGGCGGCATGGCGGGCAAGCTCGCCTGCGGGCTGCTCGCCGAGCGCTTCGGCATCGTGCGCAGCATCGCCATCACCGAGCTCGCGACCGGCATCGGCATCCTGGCAACCCTCGCGCTGCCCGGCATCGCGGCATTCGTGCTGCTGCCTCTGATCGGCGTCGTGCTGCAGGGCACCTCTTCGGTGCTCTATGCCACCATCGGGGACCTCGTGAACAAGGAGCGCCTGCCGCGTGCGTTCGGGCTCTTCTACACGCTGGGATCGCTGTGCGGCATCGCCGCCCCGCTCGGCTACGGGCTGCTCGGGGATCTGGCCGGGGTGGAGAACGCGATCGCCACCATCGGCATCGCCGTGCTGCTCACTCTGCCGCTTTGCCTCGCGCTGCGCCCTGCCATTGCCGTATCCCGCCCGGTGAGCGTCTGAGCGCGCAGTGCGCAAAACGCGCGAAACAGCCATAATGACCGTTCGGCCCGATGGAGGATCGACATGTCGAAGCAACGCATCAGCTACGTTCCGCCGGAAAAGATGACAGCGGAGATGCGCGCCGAAATGGATCGGTGCGCGCGCGAAGGCACGCCGCGGCCGGAGAGCTCCGCCGTGCGCGCCCACGTGCCGGGGGCATTCTGGGCGTTTGCCAACTCGTGGCGCGACATCTTCCACACCGGCGTGTGCGATCACGCGATCAAGGAACTCTGCAGGCTCTACGTCTCACGCTCGGTGAAGTGCGAGTTCTGCGGCAACCAGCGCTCGACCAAGGCTTTCTCGGGCAACCTGCAGGAAGCGCAGGCCGACGATCTCGTCAATTTCGAGAAATCGGTGAAGTACACCGAGCGCCAGAAGGCCGCGCTCGCCTATGCCGAAGCGATCACGTGGCGGCTCGACACCGACGATGCGTTCTGGGCGCGTCTCTACAGGCACTACACCGAGGCTGAGCTGGTCGAGCTCGGTTGCTTCATCGCGCTGACCATGGGCCAGCAGAGCTGGCTGCGCCTGCTCAACATCGAGCACCACCAGGTCATGGCCGGAACCGCGGCGTCGATGGCGCCGGGATTCGAAACCGCGGAAGCGCTTGCCCAGGCCAAGGCATCCCCGGATTACTGGGCAAAACAGCAAGCTGAGCCGAAACGCAATAAGAGTACAGCATGATGTAAAAGCTTCGCGCGTGCGGGGCGCGACCGTTCCAGCCAGTCACCTGGAGGAGAAATTTCATGAGAATCGCCGCCCTCAGTGTCGCCCTCGCCTGCCTCGCCGCAGGTCATACGGCAGGCGCGCTCGCCCAAGCCCCGGCCGCGCAGTTTCCGAACAAGGCGCTGCGCATCATCGTGCCTTACCCCCCCGGGGGCACGTCGGACATACTCTCGCGCCTGCTCGGGGTGAAGATCACCGAGAACTGGAGCCAGACGGTTCTGGTCGAGAATCGCACCGGCGCGAACGGCAACATCGGGGCGGAATTCGTCGCGCGTTCGGCGCCGGACGGCTACACCTACCTGCTGACCGACATCGGCAATCTTTCGATCGCGCCGAGCGTCTACAAGCTTTCCTTCGACATTCTCCGCGATTTCGCGCCGGTCACCACGGTGTCGTACTCGCCGCACCTGCTGACGACGCACCCGAGCGTGCCGGTGAAGACGACGCGCGAGCTGGTCGCGCTTGCGAAGGCGCACCCCGGAAAACTCAATTTCCCGACCGGAATGGGCGGCGCGCCGCACTTCGCCGGCATGCTGTTCGCCCAGCGCACCGGCATCAACTGGATGTACATCGGGACGCGGGGCGGCGCCGACTCCTCGCGCATGGTCATGTCGGGCGAAGGGGACGTGATGTTCCTCGGCATGCTGCAGACGATTCCGCACGTGAAGAGCGGGAGGCTCAAGCTGATCGCCGTCTCGAGCGAAAAGCGCATCGCCGCGCTCCCCGATACGCCAACCGTTGCCGAAGGCCCCGGCCTCGCGGGCTTCGTAACCGGCTCGTGGCAAGGCGTGCTGGCGCCGGCGCGCGTGGCGCCCGATGTCGTGACGAAGTTCAACAGCGAGCTTGCGCGCGTGCTGGCGTTGCCCGACATCGTGGAAAAGCTGCGCTCGCAGGGAACCGAACCCGTGGCCAATAGTCCCGCCGACACGTCGAAATGGATGACGACCGAATCCAGCCGCTACGCCAGGCTGGTGAAGGAAACGAAGTTCAAGCTGGACTGAGGTGTATTCCCGCGCCTGATCCGCTGTGGAGCGTTGCGTGCCTGTCCATTCGGAAGGGAGAAAAGGCTACGGCGGCAAGACCATCTATGGCGCGCGCGTCGGCATCCTGATGCTGGATACCCGATGGCCGCGCCCGCCGGGCGACACGGGCAACGCCCTCACGTGGCCGTTTCCTGTTCTCTACAAGGTCGTGCCCGGCGCCAGCGCGCGGGTCGTGATACACGAGCAGGGAAAGGGGCTGGGGCCGGCGTTTCTGAAGGCCGCGGAAGAACTGGTGAAGGAAGGCGCCGACGGCATTACGACGACCGGCGGCTTCCTCGCGATTTTCCAGAAAGAGCTCGCCGCGCACGTCAACGTGCCGGTCGCAAGCTCTTCGCTTCTGCAGGTTCCTCTGGTGCAGCGTCTCCTTCCACCCGCGAGGCGCGTCGGCGTGCTGTCCGTGCACGGCGACCGCATCACACCCGAGCATTGGGACGCGGTCGGCGCGCCTCACGACACCCCCGTGATGGGAACCGAGAACGGGCGCGAGTTTACGCGCGTCATGCTGGGCGACACGATCGACCTAGATTACGAAGCGGCCGAACGGGACATCATGGACGCGGGAGACGAGCTGCTGCGCCGCCATCCCGAGGTGGGCGCCATCGTATGCGAGAACCACAACATGGCGCCCTACGCGGCAGCCCTCAACGCGCGGCTTCGCATCCCGATTTTTACGGTGTACACGTTCGTGACGTGGTTCCACGCCGGACTTGCGCCGCGCGAGTTCGGCTATCCGGGCTCGTCCGGGCGCAGCGTGTGGCGCGAAAGATGACTGTTACGCCTCCCGCAGCAGGAGAGCCGCGGCAGTTTGCGGGCGCGGGAAAATCGACGGGTTACGCGGCCTTGAGCTTGCCGCGACTCGCTGCGACCAGCCCCGGCACGCGGGAGGCGCGCACCAGCACGTAACCCTCGAACATGCGACGCTGGGTGCGGTAGAACGCGCCCTGCGCCGCGTGCCATTGGCCGTCTTTCCGCGTCACGCTCGCCGCGACAGTCAGCACGCCGGAGGGCATCGCGATGCGGATCTCCGCCTCCGGATTGTCGCTGCGCCGCGTGAGCCGGTTGACGATGCTGCCTTCGATTCGCGCCGCGACGGCGGTGCAGAGGGTCACCGTCAACGGCAACGCGCGATGCGGCTGCCCGTTGGACAGCATGCGCGCCGTGAGATCGACGTTGCCCCCGGAAATACGCTCACCGGCGAGCGTTGCCGCGTCCTGCGCCCCCGATACGAAGCCGATGAACGGAACGGTGCGCTTTTCCGCCGCCTCTTCCGGTGTCCTGCCGATGCCCATGGCGATTGAAGCAGCGATGCGGATCGCCGCCAGCTTTTTCAGCAGTTCCGCAGTGCGGTCCAGTTCCTCCGGCATCTCGGTACCCTTGAGACCGAGATCGGCGGCATCGAGAAAGCATGTCGCATTGGCCGCATCCACGAGCGTGGCTTTGAAGCGGCCGTGGCCGGGCACGTCCAGCGAGTCGATCACGTTGCCGGTCGGCAGCAGCTTGCCGGTGGTGGCGCCGCCCGGATCGCGGAATTCGAGCCGCACCGGCGCCCCGGTCCCCGACACCCCCGGAATCGCGAGATCGCCGTCCACCGCCGACTGGTCCTCGTCGAGCACAAAACGGGACCAGATGATTTTCCTGGTGTTGGTGTTGTGGATGCGCACGAGCGCTTCCTTGCCGGATGCCTTCACCAGTCCCTCGTCTACCGCGAACGGCCCCATGGCGGACGACATGTTGCCGCAGTTGCCGCTGTAATCGACCTTCGCATCCTTCACCTGCACCTGCGCGAAGGTGTAATCGATGTCGGCGTCGGGGCGCGTGGAAGGCCCGACGACGCAGACTTTGGACAGGGATGAGATGCCGCCGCCCATGCCGTCGAGTTGCCGTCCGTAAGGATCGGGACTGCCGATCGCCGCCCGGAAGATCTGGGCCCACAGCGCCCGGTCGCGCGGCAGATCGCGCACAGGAAAAACCCCCGCGTTGCTCGTGCCGCCCCGCATGAACACTGCAGGTAACTTGAGCTGCTTCATCGAACGCCTCCTTCTTGCTGAGGCTCGATTCTAGCCCGGTCGCCCGAATCGCGCAGGCACGGACCCGGCCCAACCGTGCGCCATTACGATGTGTCCACTTTATGGAGTGCTGCCGGCCCGCTGCGCACGCTTCGACGCGAGCAATCGTTTACGGTATCCTAGCGCCCGCGCGTGGGCCGCGCAGCAGCGCTGCCCGCCGCCCTCCAACCGCCATCGTGAAAGAGTGTGATGATCCTGCGCAATCACGGCACGCTCACCATCGGCGCGACGGTCGGCGAAGCGTTTTCCCGCATGCATCGCATCGAGCGGGCATGCCGTTTCCAGATCGCGGCGCTCAGCGGCGGAGCGGAACCCAACCCGATTCCCAGGGAGGTCGCCGATTACACGACGCAGCAGGGGCG
>JBQTHU010000263.1:0-8087 GCA_052389535.1 Betaproteobacteria bacterium
GGCGAACTCGAGGCCGCGGAATACCACACCGCCGTGCGCGAAGCGCTGGCTATCGACCTTTCCTTTGACGCATTCGTCGCCGGCTGGAACGCGATATTCGTGCAGCCGCGGGAGGGTATGGACAGACTGCTGTCCGCGCTCGCAGCCGCCATGCCGCTCTATCTGTTCTCAAATACCAACGCGCTGCACCACGCCTACTGGAGCGCCGAATATCGGGCGTTGCTGGAGCATTTCTCGGGCGTTTTTTGCTCGCACCAGGTCCGCGCACGCAAGCCGGCGGCTGAAGCCTTCCGGATCGTGGCGGAAAAAATCGGGCTGCCACCCGCGCGCATCGCGTTTTTCGATGATCTTCCCGAAAACGTGGCAGGCGCGCGCAAAGCGGGAATGGCCGGCTTTCAGATCACATCGCTGCCGGAATTGCGTAGTGCCCTGCGCAGCTTGAATATCGCCACGCCGGACGAGGGCTGATCAAGGCAGGGCGCGCGGTCTGAGCTGATTCGCGCCCGACTGCGACGCCGCCTCGAACTCCGGCGGCAGGGCGAGGAAGCTGTGATCGAGTTCCGAAATGCCAGTGCAGCCGATCAGCGCCATCAGCCGGTCGATCTCGTCGCGGTAGATTTCGATCGCGCGCGCCGCACCCGCCTGCCCCGCGATCGCGGTGCCGTAGATGGTGGCGCGGCCGATGAGCACCGCATTCGCGCCGAGCGCAAGCCCCTTCACGACATCGGCGCCGCGGCGAAACCCGCTGTCGACGATGACGCTGATGCGCTTGCCCACGGCGTCCACGATGCGCGGCAGCACGGCGATCGGCGCCATCGTGCTGTCCACCGCGCGCCCACCGTGGTTCGACACGATCACGCCGTCGGCACCGCAGTCGGCCGCGCGCAGCGCATCGTCGGCGCGCAGGATGCCCTTCACCATGAGCGGATGCGGCCAGAGTTTCCGCAGCGCGCGCAGATCCTCCCAGGTCAGCGAATCGGTCACCATCATTGAGCGCCCCATCGGCAGCGCCGTGATCCGCTGCTTCATCTCGGTCGGGTAGTTTTCGTAGCGCGGCATGCCGCTCGTCATGAGATAGCGCATGAGCACGTTCGCGACCCAGCGCGGATGCATCAGCACATCCGTCACGTTGCGCCGCGTGAAGCGGAAGGGAATGGTGACGCCGTTGCGCAGGTTGTACTCGCGCCCCGGCGGCACCGGCGTATCGACGGTGACGATGAGCGCCTGGTAGCCCGCCGCCTTTGCGCGCTCGATGAGCCGGTGCGACAGCGAGCGGTCCGGCCACATATAAACCTGAAACCACAGCGTGCCACCCGCCTCCTCCGCGACTTTCTCGAGCGCGGTCATCGAGCCGGTGGCAAGTGAGAACGGGATGCCCGCCTCCCGTGCCGCGCGGGCGAGCGCGATTTCGCCCTGATACCAGGTGAGCCCCGCGGAGCCAGTGGGCGCGATCGCGATCGGCATCGCCTGCTTGCGGCCGAATAGCGTGATCTCCTGCGTGCGGCGCGAGGTATCGACCAGCATGCGCGGGCTCAGCTTGTAGCGCTCGAACGCGGCACGATTGTTGGCGAGCGCCACCTCGTCGCCGTTGCCGCGATCCATGAATTCGAAGATGCCCTTCGGCAGCCGGCGGCGCGCCATCTCGCGCAAGTCCGCGATGTCGTACGCGCCGAGCGTTTTATCGGTCGTTCCCATGTCCGGGAAATACTATCACTTTGATCGCCCCGGTCCGGATTGCAACGGAGTTCACGGCAAGGCGAGCCCGTTACGCAGGCCGTTGTCAATGCCGCGACGCGGGCGTAGCCTGTGCTCAAAAAGGAGGGGTGGCTTATGACCAGCAGACGTTTTTGCGCAAGCTGCATTGCGCTGGGAGCCGCGTTTGTCGCCGCCCCCGCCACAGCGCAGGTGTTCCCGTCGAAAGTCGTGCGGCTCGTCGTACCGTTCGCCCCCGGCGGATCGAACGACGTGGTCGCGCGCTCGATCTCGCAACCGCTCAGCCAGACGCTGGGTCAGGGCGTCGTCGTCGAAAATCGGCCCGGTGCCAATACACTGATCGGGACGGAATACGTGGCGCGTTCGCCTGCCGACGGGCACACCGTGCTGATCGCGGGCTTCAGTTTCATTGCCAATTCCGCGCTGCGCTCCAGGCCGTCGTACGACCCGCTGAAGGACTTCGCCCCGGTCGCGGGCTTGGGCACGCAACCGTTCGTGCTGTCAGTGCATCCCTCGCTTCCGGTGAAAAGCATCAAGGAACTGGTCGCACTCGCGAAGAGCCGTCCGGGTCAGCTCGTGTACGCCATAAACGGTTACGGCACCGGTCAGCACCTCTCGGGAGAGCTGCTGAAGATCATGGCGGGAATCGACATGAAACATGTTGCGTTCCAGGGCGGCGGGCCGGCGACCATCGCTGTGCTGGGCGGTCACGCGAGCATCCTGTTTTCCACCGCGCCGCCCATCGTGCAGCACGTTGCGCCCGGAAAGCTGCGCCCGCTCGCGGTGACCTCGCGTGAGCGCTCGAATCTGCTCGCCGATGTTCCGACGATGATCGAACTGGGATACGCCGGTTTCGATCTCACCGGGGCGATGGGCGTGTTCGCGCCGGCTGCGACGCCCAAGGGCGCGGTCGAGCGCTTCGGGGCCGAGATCATTCGCGTGGTACAGCTCCCGGCGGTGAAGGACGGCATGCTGCGCGATGGATTCGCTGTCGCACCGACCGGTCCGGCGGAGTACAGCGCCTTCGTCCGCGAGAAGGTTCAGCAGATCCAGAAGATCGGCAAATCCGCCAAAGTCCGCCTCGATTAGCCGGACCAGTTGGACTGATTCATCGAGTCTTGAATTCGGCCAATCTACTGCATTCGATCAGCCGATCGAGATTCGAAAGCGTGAAGACTTTGCCGCGCGTCGCCAAGAGGAGTTTCTTCATGTCTTCGCGACGTACCTTGAATCCACGGCCTGCAATGCAGGCGATGACCTCAAACCGTGGCGGCTCGGGTGATTGCCAGCCTTGCATACTGAGAGAGCTCAGGTGCTGGACGCGTGTCACTTTATCCCGTGCTGTACCATCATCCTCAGTCAACTTTGCTTCAATGACGACCTGCGGATTGAACTCATCGGGCACGATGAAGTCGGGGGCCTGATCGAAGCCCGTCACGCGTTCGGCCCGTTTTGTCTTGCGAAAGCTGATGCCCGCTTGGGACAGCACCGCTTCGATCGCTGCTTCCACCACGTCCCCCACCAGTTCGAAAACGCTGTCGCGATGGCCAGCAAAGGGGCGCCCAAGGAACCGTTCGTAGAGCAACATAGGGTACGGCACGCCAAGATCGGCCAGTGGCTGAAGACTCGCGAGCCCATTCCTTGTGTCGGCCTTGTTCAACCTATGCCAAGTACCTGGCATTTCCGGAGCATTTTCGGTCAATAATTCGCAGGCAGTCGTTACGAGCGCACGGATTCGACGTTCAGTGGCACCACCATTAGGCCGCAGAGGAGTTAGCGGCTTCAGCCGTACGGTTCGATCAAGCGTACGTACGGCACCTTGCGGCACTTCAACATCGGCCCGATGGCTCGTGACGTAGGCCCACTCGGGTGGCGTAAAGCCTAGCATTGCGCGCAAGACGACGAACGTTACGGGAACCTTGTATACGGTCTCAATGACCGGCTCGGGAGATAAACTGCGAAATCCACCGGTGACACGCTTGAGCGCTTCATACCCCTGTTCGAACGTGGGGTACTCAATGAAGCCTTCCCCCTTCGGCATGCTCAGAAATTCAGACTGTAACGCGCCAAACACCTCATCGACGCAGCTTTCCAAGCTCTGTTGAACTTCATCGAAGGAGAATTCAAAAGGAAATGGCATCGTGCTCGTCTTGCGCGTAAATGGCCATGGGTTCGGCACTACGCAGCGGAGAAAGCTGTGTTTCTCGACCGACGGCGTTGATTACCGACTGTGGATCGCCGTACTCAGCAACAGCCGTCGCAAAACGGGCTAACCGCTCCCGCGTGGGCGCGTCGGTTTCCCATCCCAAACGCATAGTCCAGATCGCCATGCGTGTGAGATGACCAAACACAATGCAACGAGTGTCCCCAACGGTCGGCTTTACTCCGGCTGCACGCAACTGCTTGAGGTCAGTCAGAACAAGCTGCAGAAGCTTGGCTGGTGTGTCAAACAGCTGGCGGCGGCGGATAGTCCCATGGCTGCGGCAGACGAAGATGGTGTCTACGATGGAAGAGCCTGTGCCATGTATATGAATCGAGCCGCCCATCTCGGCTGGACAGGGAAGGGTGGCGGAACACACGAGCCCAGCATCAAGAATTGAGACGCCAACCGCTTGATACGCCTCCATGCGGTTGTGGTGAAATGTGAATGCCAGCGGCGCGCCGGGTTTAAGAGCGCGCGCCATTGCGCGATAGACCGCGGACAACCCGGCTGTAAAGTGGACTAAGTCACGGGCCTTGGTTTCGTTCCCCGTGAGTTCATCGGGAGAATGAGTCGATTCACGCGAGAAACCTTCGACTTTTGCGCCAACCAGGCGGCGAAGCCAAACGTAGCAAAAATCCATCAATTCGCCATACTGCACATTTCCGAGATACGGCGGGTCGGTAAAAACTGCGTCCAAGCTATGCTCTTCGAGTTGGACATCAGTGGAACTCAAGCAGCGAATCGTTACGGCCCGTGGGCGTCCTCCGTTCCATCGTTCACCGATCCATTCCCCTTTGATCGGAACCACCGCCTTACGTCCGGCTTGCTGCCGCGTTTCGAAAGGTGCTTCGCAGTAGCGCTTCGCCTTGGCATATTTCTCGACGATGTTGCGCCAACCACCTGAGCCGACGCTGCTCCCAGCACCGTTCATGATGCCCAACAAGTTGGACTCGCACTGGATCAAGCCCACCGGGAACCCGTGCACCGAGAAGATATCCAGCGATTTCAGCGCCATTGTGTCATAGCGACACAACATGTTCTGATAACGGAGCAAGTCGGAAAGGTTTGTCGAGAGTGCATGACGTATTCGCTGATCGGATACGCCTTCGATCAGCCGGCAGCTCAACTCCAGGCCCACTAGCTGGCGCTCGTTGAACAGTTCGCGATAGCGAGAGTAACCCCACCTGTGCAGGCGCTCGGTCTCATCACCGTCCGGGATCTCCTGTTCGGGCACGAAGCGCGGCTCTAAATTCCGCCAACGTGCCGCAACGCTGGCAGCGCGCGACAAATCTTTTTCTTCAGGCTTCTTAAAGAACCGGCCTGAATGGCCACTCTTCTGGCGCGGGTTGTAGTACTCGATAGCAAACATGCGATGGCGGAACGGACGGGCCTTCGGGCGGGGATAGCTGTTGGAATGGCCACAATTGCGGCACGCACAACGGTTGCGCTTGGCAGGCCCTGCTTCAATCAGCACCGCTGAGCAGCTATGGCACTTCCCCGCATTGCTGAGATTCGTCACCTCGTTCAATTCCCCGCATTCGGAGCAAACAAGGACGTTATTCGGGTGCCTCGTATCGTCCGCCAAGAGATATCCCGGGAACAGGTCGATATCCCGTCCACATTTTTCGCATTCCAGCACCTTAACCCAAAGAAAATACTTCACGGGAACGTCAAGGTCACCATAATGCGGGCAATCCGTCTGGTATGCCGCGCTCGTCTCCGCTTCAAGCTTCGCGATCAATTCGATTGCTGCCTTCCGATACAAATCGATATCCAAATGCTCGACCTCTTCGCGTACGATCCAGGCGGCCATCGGATTGATATCGAAGCCGATCACGTCGCAACCCACACGGTTGGCTTCGATAAGTGGCGTGCCTCCGCCCATGAAGGGGTCGGCAATGATCCGGCCAGGAAAATCGTTCGCACGAAAGAAACTATCGTAAAGAGGGGCTTCCGAGAACTCGGACAACAACAATCCGCGGAATAACGTGCCAGGGCGGCGCGCGAACCACTTGTGAACAGCAATGATCGGGCGGTAATTCTGCTGGATCTGCTTCTCTTTGAGCGCCATTGCGGCGATCATAGTTACGTCAAAGTTTTTTTCGATTGTCACGTGCAGATCAAAAAGTTGTATAGCTTTCTAGTGGAATCACGTATCCGCTTTCCTCGCAAGATCAAGTTTGGAGACAGAAAGCAGATCGGATTGTACTCCCTTCCTATTCCTTGGCCTCCTCAGCGCAATTGCCCACGTCATTCATTACTCTCCCTCGAGAGGCGCAATTCTTGCGCGAACAGCTCTGAAGCGGCATAGCTTCTTAGAGTTTCACAAACGCCGATTGAACAGAAATGGTTGACGTCGGCGACGATCCGGCGGAGTTCTCGATTCGACCAGGGCTCACTGGATTGAGACGGCGAGCAGCGTGGCCTCGCGCGGGAAGCGGAGCGTCTCGTGCACATCGCGGCCGGTCACACGCATGAAATCCCACGCTTCCAGTTTCTCATCGCCGACGATCACTTCCCCCTCGACGACGAGCGCTGCATGGAACGGCAAGGCGGTATTCTCAGCGAGCTGCGCCCCGGGCTGGAAGCGCAAGGCACGGAGCAGCAGCGGCCCCACACCGCGGTCCACCAGCGTCTTGCTCTCATAGCCGCTTTCCGCCTTCCACGCCATCGGGCCCGACTGGATGAGGCGGTACTGTTTCTCGGACGAAAGAGTCTCAGCCTCGCTGTGGTAATAGCTGCCGTGAAAGACGCTGAAGAGCTGGCAACCCTCGGGATAGTGCAGCGGCCCGTGCGGCTCGTTGCTGGGCCCGAGCACGACATCGAGCGGCCCCAGCGTCAGGCCATCGACGATGGCGCGGCCCTTGAGCACGGTGGTGGCATGCGCGCCGCCGTGCACGTGGCGCGGTTCCGTCGAGCCCACCGGGTAGTCGATCAGCCGCATGCACAGCTGATTGGCCTTGTCGTCGCAGTACATGCCGGCGCGGCTCGGCCAGCCATCGACGTTCTTGCGGTCCTCCCACGGGATTTCGGCGCGACGCACGATCTCAATGCCGTTCATGATCACTCCGTGCGGATGTTGGCGAGCTTCACGACTTTCGCCCATTGATCGCGCTCGCTCTTGAGGTGCTCGGCGAACTGGGCGGGCGTGCTGCCGACGCCCTCCGTCCCGTCCACCGCGAACCGCGACGCGACGTCCGGATGATTCACCGCCGCGACGACCTCGCGATACAGGCGCTCGACAATGGCGCGCGGCGTCGCACGCGGCGCAAGCAGCCCGTGCCACTGGGTCACCACGAAGTTCGAAACGCCGGCCTCGATCATGGTGGGAAGCTGCGGCGCGATCTTGGCGCGGCTGCGGGTCGCGATCGCCAGCGCCTTGAGTTTTCCGGAGCGCACGTGCGAGTACACGGAGCCCACGCTGAGCAGGCTCAGGTGTATCTGCCCGGACAGCATGTCGGGAAGCGCCGCGCCCACGCCCTTGTACGGGATGTGCACGAGCTGTATGCCGCCGGTGTGCGCGAAAAGCTCGGTGGCAAGATGCGCGAACGAGGCGTTGCCGGTCGAGGCATAATTGAGCTTCGCGGGTGACTTCTTCGCGTGCGCGATCAGTTCCTTCACCGAGTTGACCGGGAGGCTCGGATTCACGGTCAGGATGTACGGCGCCGCGGCGACCTGCGACACGGGCGCGAAATCGCGGTACAGGTCGTAGCGCGTCTTGTTGACGATGCCGTAGACCACGAGACTCGCGCTCATCAGCATTACGGTGTAGCCGTCCGGCGTCGCGTTCGCCGCCAGCTCCGCCGCGATGCTGCCGCTCGCGCCGGCCCGGTTGTCCACCACCACCTGCTGGCCCATGCTTTCCGTGATCTTCGGCGAGACGAGCCGCGCCACGAAATCGAGGCCGCCGCCCGCACCGGATGCGACGATCATGCGGATCGGCTTGGTCGGATAGGCAGCATCCTTAGGTTGCGCCACCGCGTGCGGCGCGGCCATTGCAAGCGCGACTGCAACGGCCACCGCAGTTCCCACACGAAATCTTCGATTCATTTCACCTCCAGTTTCATTCTGCGCGCCACGTTGGCCGAGCCCGGCGCGTGGATCGTGTTTTTCACCACCCGCTTGGACCACGCTTCCATCTCGGGATGGGGTTGCTCGTAGTGCACGAAAT
>JBQTHU010000264.1:0-5220 GCA_052389535.1 Betaproteobacteria bacterium
GAATTCAATAGCGACGCGCAAGAATCCAGAAACTGCTCGATCCATGGACGGCTCTGCCACTCCTGAAGGGTGATGCGCCGCGATTGCGCAAGATCGCGCTCGAAGATCTCGGCCTGGCGGCGCGCGAAGGCGGCATCGTAGACGTTGAGATTGGCTTCGTCGTTGATGCTGAACGACCGGTTGTCGAAATTGGTCGAGCCGCCCGAAACCCACAGCGCGTCGACGATCATCACTTTGACGTGGTACATGGTCGGCTGATACTCGTGGATCTCGGCGCCCGCTGTCAGCAATTCTCCCCATCCGGCGCGCGAGGCGCGGCGCGCGATCGGCACGTCCATATGCGGACCCGGCACGATGATCTGGATGCGGACGCCGCGCCGCAGCGCCAGGACCAGTGTTTTGACCGCAACGTCATCGGGAATGAAATAGGATGCGGAGAGCCTGATCGACTCCCTCGCCGCGGCGATCGACAGCAGGTACATGAGCTGCATGCTTTCCGCGCCGCCGCCGGGTGAACTGGTGAATATCTGGGCGCGCTGAGACCCTGCCGCATGCAAGTCGGGGAGGTAGGCCGGGCCGTGCAGCACCTCGCCGGTTGCCTGCAACCAGTTGTCGATGAAGGCGGACTGCATCTGCGCGACCGCCGGGCCGCGCACACTGAAATGCGTGTCGCGATAGTGCCCGGGACCCTGCGCGTGACCGCGCCAGCGGTCGGCAATGCCGATCCCGCCGGTAAACCCGACCACGCCATCGACCACGAGCAGCTTTCGGTGCGTGCGGTGATTGAGCCGGTGGAGGTTATACCAGTGCGGGCTGTTGTAACGCCGGATCTCGACGCCGGCGCCCCGCATGTACGCGAGCATGGCGTCGTCCAATTCACCGCCGATCCAGTCGAGCAGGACATGGACTCTCACGCCGCTCGCCGCGCGCTCCGAAAGTGCGTCCGAGAATACACGCCCGATCGAACCCGACCAGAAGACGTAAGTCTCGAAGGTGATCGACCGCTGTGCCGCGCGTATCGCGCCCAGCATCGCGGGGAAAGCATGCGCGCCGTTGAGCAGCGTCTCGACCTGGTTGCCGGGCGCGAGCGGCGGACCCAGAATGGTCCCCATGGCACGCGGAAACTGCTCGTCGGCAACGGCGTAGATGCCCGCAATGGGAGCATCGATCTGCTTGTTGCCGAGGCTCAGATTCAGTGCCAACCAGACGGCCGCCAGAGTGATAACTGCCGCGAGCGCGTACCGCCACGCCGTCATCGGGCGCTGACGGATTGCTTGCCCTCGATGCCAAGCGCGATCAGCGTGCGTTCATCGAGGCTGCCAGTCGCGTCCAGCCCGAGCGCGTTCTGAAACTCGTGCAGGCCGTCTCGAGTCATCGGTCCCAGTATGCCGTCGATTGGCCCCGCATCGAAGCCCGCGGCGTTGAGCCTGCGCTGTACCTGGCGGACGGTTTCGGGATCGCCTTCAGCCGACTCGGGGACTGACTGCATCGGCACCCCGGCTTTGAGAGCGAGTTCCGTCGTGACGCCTTTCGTTTCAACGCCACCGGTCTTCGGGTCGAGGACCTGCACGCGCGCGGGCTCGACGCCGTGCTCGAGCAGTGCTGCGCGTACGGTATCAGTGCGCGCGCGGGCGAGGTTTTCTCCCGCTTCCGGTTCGATCGTCGCAGCGCCAGATTTTCCAGTTACGGCCGTACGGTCCCGCTCGGGGTCGTAGCCGCCGCGCACGGATACGATGAGTCCCGGCCGCTGGGCGAGCGCCTTCGAGACCTGCGCCACGTTCCGCTCGCCGCGCGGCGTGAGTATCGCGGAGCCCGGTTCGAAAGGCACCTGATTGAGATCCATGCCGCCATCTCCGAAGAGTGCGGCGAGGGCGCGAAACGGCGCCGAGACGACCCTCCTGATGACATTCCCGATTGCGCGGGCGATGAGCCCGCCGAGATCGAATTCCGGGTCGTTCAGGTTGCCGCGCACCGGGATATCGAGATCGATGCGTCCCTTCGCGTCGGCGAGCAGGGCGACCGCGAGTTCGAGCGGGATGTCGAGGCCGCCCGCGGTCTGCACTCGCTCCCCGAGTCGCAGTTGCTCGAACACGAGCTGGTTCACCCCGATCAGCCGGCCGTCGCGTACGCGATAGCGCAGATCGGCGGAGAGGCGCCCCGACTCGACGCGGTAACCCGCGAATTTGACGATGTAGGGTGTGAGTGCCGCGAGCGGAAGGTTGCGGAAGCTTGCATGAATGTTGGCGAGCGACCTGGGCGCATCGAAATTGATGGCGCCTTCGATACGTGCCGAGCCCTGCCGCGCCACCCGGCCGGCGAGCTGAATGCGCGCGGGATCGCCGGGCGCCGTGCTGAAATCGCTGATTGCGCCGATCAGCTCGCGTATGGTGACGGCGAAGTCGGTGTCGAGCGAGCGGTCGGCGAAGTCGAGCGTGCCGTTCTCGATCCGCAATCGGCGCACCGCCAGGTGGAAGGCGGTCCCCTTTTCGGTTGCCGCCTTCGCCTTGAAAACTTCAGCGACGTTGACGCGGCCGTCCTTCTCGATGATGAGGCGCCCGGCCGGGGCGTGTGCGGTGATTTCGCCGATGTCCACACTGAAGGGTGCGAAACGCAGCGTCGCTTCGTTCGTCTCGAGCCGTTGCCAGCCGAGCAGCAGGTCGCCCGAGCTGGTCTCCTCGAAGCGCGCCTCCTGCACCGCGACCGCGCCTTGGTAGCTCGCGCGCGCGCCATCGCCCGCATGCACGCGGAACCGGCCCTGTGCGGACAGCAACCCGGAGGCAATGTTGATCGCTACGTTTTCCGGCAACCACCGTTGCGCGTGAGACAACGCGATATCGGCGAGTTCGAGCTGCAAGTTTGCTCCCAGCGGCTGCAGCATGACGCTGCCGTTTGCGGACACGCTGCCGGCCGGATTCACGTCCGCCTTCGCGGTGATTTCAAATGCTGCTGCATCCGATTGGACTGCGAGCTTCGATAACCGCAGTGTCACGCGTGGCAACTCGATTCCGGAATACGCGATTTTCTCTCCCTCGATCAGGATGTCGCTCAGAGCGAGACGGCCTTCCTGGTAAACGTAAGTCGCCGCGACCTGTGCCTGCCCTTTCGCGCCACTGGCAACGCCGGCGCCGCGAGCCGCGCTACAGTGGAAAGCGGCAAGTCCGAAATGGCGAGCTTTCCGCGAGCCGCGAGCGGTTCGAGCGCGAACGTGCCGTGCATCGAGATCGTGCCGCCGCTGGCAATGCGCGCGGCAAGCTCATACTCGCCCGGCGGTGCGCTCGCCCGTGTGGAAAGATCGGTCAGCCCGATTTCGATCGCGTCGAGGCGCAGTTCGGCGGGAACATCGCGCGTGCGATCGACGAGGCGCACGGCGCCGCCGGACACCGTGAGTCGTTCGACAAGAACTGCCGCGAGCGTTTCGCTGCCCGGTGTATCGCCCTGGGAGGTTTTCTGGTCCGCATCCGTGCCTGGCTTCAGTGTCAGGTGAAGTTCCGGCTCCTCCAGCGTCGCCCGATCCACGATCCACGTTCGCCGCCACAATGAAGCCCATGTGAGATCGAGCGTGGCGTGCTTCGCGCTGACGTGTAGTACATCGCGGTCCCGGTCGAGCAACCGCACGCCTTGCAGATTTACGGTAAGCAGGAACGGGTTTGCCCGGATCGTCTCGACTCGCGCTTCGAGGCCGTGATTCAGCGCGGCTTCGACGAGGCGACTCTCGATCAGACGCGGCGCGAGCGCGAAGCCAAGCAGGGCGTACAGCAGGACCAGTGTTCCAGCGATTCCCGCGACACCAATCCATCTGCGCATCGGCGCTCCTCCATGCGGGAATGCGAGCGACCGCTCTTATTGCTCGGGTTGCCAGCGCGTCGCCGGCGAAAACCGGCCGCGCACCAGGACGCTGGCCGGATATCCCAGTCTGCCCTCTGGTGTCGCAACGACCACCCTCGTCACCAGCCCCGTTGCGGGCTCGAACTCCAGGTCGTGAATGACGCCGAGCCGTCCCGCCTGAGGAAGCTCGACCGTCTGGCCGATCAGCTTCCCCGCGCGGCGCAGATGCGGATCCGCGCCGCGGCCCGGGCGGGCGGCGGTGTTGGCAAGGCTCATGTCGAACTGCAGCCGCTCGCGTGCCGTGATCTCCTCGATCGCGCGCATCGGCAGCGTGGCATAACCCTGATCGCGGTTGACGATTACGTAGAGCATGCGTCCCGCATTGATGTCCACGATGAGTTCGTCCACATATCCCACCGTTTGCCCGCTCAGGTTGTGAGCCTGTTGCCCGATCAGGTCGGCTACGCCGATCGCAGCGGCCTCGCTCGCCACGAGCGCCAGTGCGCCGATCGCGGCGTGCAGCGCGGACCGGAAAGATGCGAACAAGGCCGCTCTCCGCCTACTTCGCACTTCCGGACGAGCGGGACCCGCCCGTGTCGCTCTTCGTCCCGCCGCCGGCTGCCGGAGCACTGGCTTCACCTGGCGATTGCTGTTTGGCGGTCGGGCCGCCGCCGGCGCACGCGATCTTGAGCGAGCGGATGTCCTCGAACGGACCGATCTGCTTGTCGCCCATGTCGGCGATTTTCTGACCCGGCTTGAAGGTGGCCGCCTTGTCCTTGTAGTTCTCGTTGTCGTACACGGTCACGGTGGCTTTCGGGCCGACGGCGATGCTGTCGAACTCGCCACCCCAATCCGTTCCAAAAGCGGTGCGCATGTTCGGCATATCGACCGGGCCCACCAGCGAGAGCTGGTTTCCGCGGAAGTTGGTGCGATCGTGCAACCGCACCCAGCAACCGTCGCCGAAGGTCTCGGTGGTGGCGATCGCAATCGGCACCAGCACGATGACCGGTGTGCCGGGCGCAGCGGCGCTCTGCTTCGTGCCGCTGCTCGACCCGTCGGTGGAGCTCTGCTCCTTGCCCTTATCCTTGGGGCCACCCGGTCTGTTGTCGTCGGCGGCGTAGGCGCTGGAAAGCGCGCCGGCGGCGCCGGCGGCGAGGATCGTTGCCAGTACGCGTCCGGATTTCATGATTACTCCTCTCGAGGTTGATGGATAAATATGACCGAACCTCGAAACCCGATCATTCTTTCGTCAAACACGAGGCAAGAACTATTCCCGGTATCCATGTTGGCGAAGGAACGCAAGGCCCTGCGCGCGCACGTTGAACGGGTAAACGACAGCCTTACTGACTAGTCGATAAATAAGACGACAAATGTGGAACATTCGATGCGTAGTGC
>JBQTHU010000265.1:0-8264 GCA_052389535.1 Betaproteobacteria bacterium
GGCATCACGCTGCCGCTGGTGCTGCCGGCGCTCTTCGCTGGGCTGATCCTTGCGTTTCTCGAATCCATGATCATCTTCGGCACGCCGGCGATGCTGGGACTGCCGGCGGGATACCACGTCATGACGACGCAGATTCGCGACTTCATGCAATCCGACCAATACCGCGTCGGGCTCGCGGCGGCTTTTGCACTGCCCATGCTCCTCGCGGCCGTCGGGCTGCTGTGGGTTCGCCGGCGGGTCCTGGGCAGACGAAGCTTCGCCACCATCGGCGGCAAGGGCGGCCAGCGGCGGCCGCAGAAGCTGGGGCCGTATCGCTGGGTGCTGCTGGCGTTCTGCCTGTTCCCGCTCGTGTGCTCGCTGGTTCTGCCGTACTTCGCCCTGGGGGCGGAATCGCTGATGAGGCTGCAAGGCGGCTCGCTCAGCTGGAACAACCTGACGCTCGATCACTACCGGTTCATTTTCACCAATGATTCGGTGTGGGTCTCTCTTCCGAACACGCTCCTGCTCGCCGTGATGGCCGCCACGGCCGGCACGGTCATGGCAGCGCTCATTTCCTACATCATCCAGCGGCGACTGGTGCGCGGTTACCCGGTGCTCGGATTCCTGGCGACCACACCGCTCGCGATTCCAGGCATCGTGCTTGCGGTCGGATTGTTCGCCGCCTATTCACACGAGCCGCTGCTGCTGTACGGCACGCTGTGGATTCTGTTCCTCGCCTACCTTACGAAGTACTTGCCGATTGCGTACCAGACGAGCAACGCGTCGCTGATGAGCATCCATCCCGAGCTGGAAGAAAGCGCGCGCATCCTCGGCGCAAGCCCGCTGTGCGTGCTGGCCGAGATCACCGTGCCGCTGTTCAAGGCCGGCCTGATCGCCTCGTGGATCCTCATGTTCATGCCGAGCATTCGTGAACTGAGTTCGTCAGTGCTGCTGTGGACTACGAACACCAAAGTTCTCTCCGTGGTCATCCTGGATTTTTACCAGGAAGGGCGGTACGACATCGCTTCTGCTCTGGGGATGGTGCTCATCGTCATCACGCTGATCGTCGTGGCGTTCGCGTTTCGCATCCTCGGCCGCGACTTCATGAAGAGCTGACGCGAACATGGCTACCGTAGACCTGCAAGGTCTGACCAAGAGGTACGATCCGCAGGCGCCGCCCGCCGTGGACGGGCTCGATCTGCACATCGATCACGGCGAACTCGTCGCTCTGCTTGGCCCTTCAGGCTGCGGCAAGACGACGACCCTGCGTATGCTTGGGGGCTTCATTGCGCCGGACGCGGGCGAAATCCGGGTGGGTAACCGGGTAATCGCCTCGCCATCGGTGATGGTGCCGCCGGAGCGGCGCAACATGTCGATGATCTTCCAGAGCTATGCCATCTGGCCCCACAAGACGGTTTACGAGAACGTGGCCTACGGCCTGAAATTCCGGGACGTGAGCAGAAGCCAGGCGGACAGGAAGGTGCACGACATGCTCGGGGTCGTGAAGCTCGAGCATCTTGCGCACCGCTATCCGAACGAGCTCTCCGGCGGACAGCAGCAACGCGTGGCGCTCGCCCGGGCGCTCGTGGTGGAGCCGGAAATCCTGCTGCTCGACGAGCCTCTCAGCAACCTCGACGCCAACTTGCGCGAGGAGATGCGCTTCGAGATCCGGCGGCTCCACGACAAGTTCCAGATCACCTCGGTCTACGTGACGCACGACCAGGCCGAGGCGATGGTCATCGCCGACCGCATCTGCGTGATGAACCAGGGGCGCATCGCGCAGATCGGGACGCCAAAAGATGTCTACGAACTGCCCCGTACCCGCTTTGCCGCGTCGTTCATCGGGAAAACCAACCTGCTCGAAGGACAATTGAACGGCAGCGAGGTTGACCTGGGCGAGGGGGTAATGCTGCCCGTCGCAGAGAAACTGGAGCGCAGCGTTAACGGCCACGCTTTGGTGTGCGTGAGGCCGCACAACATCAGGCTCTTCCCGCCGCAAGCCGATGCAGGCGCCCTGACCGCCAAGGGGTTTCGTGCTTATGCCGGGCGGGTTTCTCAGCGGTTCTACTTTGGCGACAACATCGACTACCAGGTGAACCTGAGCCGCCGCGCGAATCTGCGCGTGATCACATCTCCGGCGCAGAATTTTTCAGTGGGGGACGCCGTGCAGGTGCTTATCCATCCCAGCAGTTGCGTGGCGGTCCGCGACGACTGAAGCGGGTTCCCATACCCGGGTTGGCTCGTCCGATCCAGGCAAGACTGAAAAGATGCCTGTAAGACTGTACGCGCCACTCGGTTGCGCATGGTGATCGTCGTTGACCGTGCTAGTCGTTGAGGCAAAGAACGTGATCGGAGCCGAAGGCGAGGAACACCTGGTCGTTCGTGCCCACGTGTTCGTGGCTCGGGATCTGTACATGGATTTCGCGCTGTCCGATTCTCACGCGGCACTGCAGATAGGAACCGAGGTACACGGTGTCGAGCATCCTGCCTTCGATCACATTGATGCGAGGCCCATGGTCCGGCCGCCGCCGGTGCAGCGAGATGTCTTCGGGTCGCAGACTTACGTAAACCGGCCGGCCGGGCATGGCGCCATTGCCGTCTGTCACACGCAGCCGTAACGGCGCGTTGCCGGCTCCGACTGCGACTTCGACCTCACAGGCGCTGCCGTTACGCGCCACGAGAACGCCGTCAAGGAGATTCGCGACGCCGATGAACTTCGCGACGAAGCTGTTGGCGGGCCGGGCGTATATGGTCCTGGGGTCTCCGATCTGCTGAATGGCGCCGCGGGCCATCACGACGACGCGATCGCTCATCACCAGCGCCTCCGCCTGGTCGTGCGTGACATAGACCGACGTGATGCCGACTTCGCGCTGCAGCCGCGCCAGCTCCACCCGCATCTGCTCGCGCAGCTTGGCATCGAGGTTGGAGAGCGGCTCGTCGAACAGGATCACTTTCGGTTCGTAGGCGATGGCGCGCGCGAGGGCGACGCGTTGGCGCTGGCCGCCGGAGAGATTGGTCGCATAACGCTCGGCGAGGTGCGCCATGCCCACGAGTTCGAGCGCCTTGAACGTGAGTCGTTTTGTCGCGGAACGGCCCGCACGCCTCACCTTCAGTCCGAAGGCGACGTTGTCGAAAACCGTCATGTGCGGCCACACCGCGTAGCTTTGAAATACCATGCCGATATCGCGCTTCTCCGGATTGAGATGGATGCCGCGATCGGCGGAGGCGATCACGCGGCCGTCGATGCGGATCTCTCCCGCATCGGGGCGTTCGAGCCCGGCGATGCAGCGCAGCGTTGTCGTCTTCCCGCACCCGGACGGTCCGAGCAAAGTGACGAACTCGCCCTGCCGTATCGCGAGCGTGACTTCCCGCACCGCCTGCTCGGCGCCGAAGCGCTTGGTCAGCCGCGCGAGTTCCACGAAATGTTCGCCGCCCTGGTTCATGCGTGCACCGCGAGCGAGTGCTCCGGGTCGGGGCGCAGGTAGACCCGGTCACCCGGTTGCAGCAGCAACTTGGGGTGCGCCAGCACCTTCCATTCGAAATCTCCCCAGCGCACACGGCAGTCGAGACAGTTGCCCAGGAAGATCGCCTGCAGCAATTCGCCTTCGATGCATGATGCCTCGGCGCTCTCTCGCGAAATCAGCACGTTCTCCGGCCGCACGGAGAGCGCCGCCGCGGCCCCGGCCGCGACGCCTTCCCCGAGACGGCAGGGCAGTTGCGCGCGCCGGCCGTCGGCGGCGATTTCGATTTCGCCGCGGCCGGGTCCGGACACGCGAACGATGCGCCCTTCGATCAGATTGACGACGCCGATGAAGTGGCTGACGTAGCGATTGACCGGGCGCTCATAGATGTCATGCGGGCTGCCGCGCTGTTCGATGCGACCCTTGCTCATCACGATAATCTCATCGCTCAACGCGAGCGCCTCGGCCTGGTCGTGCGTCACGTAGACCGAAGTGATGCCGACTTCGCGCTGGATGCGCTTCAACTCGATGCGCATCTGTTCGCGTAGCTTGAGATCGAGATTGGACAGCGGCTCGTCGAACAGCAGCAACCGGGGCCGGAAGACGATCGCGCGCGCGAGCGCGGCGCGTTGCTGCTGACCGCCCGAGAGCTGGGTTGCAAGCTTGCCCGCCATTTCGCCGAGACCCACCAGCTGCAGCACTTCGTTCACCCGGTCGCCAACCTCCGCGGCGGGAACCTTGCGAATCTCCAGGGGATAGGCCACGTTCTGCGCCACCGTCATGTGCGGCCAGATCGCGTAGCTCTGGAACACCATCCCGATGTCGCGTTTCTCGGGCGGCAGAAACAGGCGCCGCGCGGCCGAGGTGTAAACCATCCCGCCGACGCTGATCTCGCCGGCATCGACCCGGTGCAGCCCGGCGATCGACATGAGGGTTGTCGTCTTGCCGCAGCCCGAAGGTCCGAGCAGCGTGAGGAAGCGCCCGCGCGGCACGGCGAAGGAAACGCCGTCCACCGCGCGCTCGTCGCCATACGATTTGACGAGATCGCACACCTCGAGATAGGGCCGGTCGGTATGCGTCTCGTCCATTCAGGTTTCCATTCGCCGGTCACGCCGTCAGTGCTTCGCGGCCTGCCATGCGGCGGAATATCACGATGCAGGCGAGCAGCACGGCGGTCTGCGCGATCGACAGCGCCGCGGTGAGCGGCTCGTTCTCGAAGTTCGTGAGATAGTAGACGCCGACCGAAAGCGTCTCGGTGCCCGTGGTGTAGAGGATGATCGAGATCGACAGTTCGCGCAGAAAGATGATGAAGAGCAGCACCCACCCCGCGAAGATGCCGGGCTTGAGCAGGGGTATCGTGACCCGCCGCAGCGTCGTGAGCCACGACGCGCCCGCCATGCGTGAGCTCTGGTCCAGTTCCTCCGACACTGCGAGCATGACGGAAGAGACGTTGCGCTGCCCATACGGGAAGAAGCGCGTGATGTAGCCGAGCAGCAGTATCCACAGTGTTGCGTAGAGCGGTGTCTGGATATACGCGACGAGGACGCCCATCGCGAGCACGATGCCCGGGAAGCCGATGGGAATGACGCACAGCATGTCGAGCACGCGCGAACCGATGCCCTTGGTGCGGTGAATCATGTAGCTCACCACCAGCGACAGCACCATGGCGATCGTTGCGCCGGCAAAAGCGAGGATGAAACTGTTGACGATGCCGTTGGTGGCGGCCTCGATGCTGTCCGGACGCCAGAAGAACAGCGTTCTCTGGTAGTTCACGAAGGTGAGATCGCCCGGGATGATCCTGCCCTGCCACACGGGATGCAGGCTCACGATCAGCAGGCACAGGAGCGGCAGCACCACGGCGACGAAGATGAAGACGAGGTTGTAGCCCAGGGCTGCCCACTTCCACCGTCCGAGGTCGATCACGTTGGGGCGGAACCCTTTGCCGGTCACCGTGGTGAACGCCCGCGGCGCGATGTAGCGCTGCTGGATCCAGATGAACAGCGCGGTGATCGCGCCGAGCGCCATGCTCATGGTGGCGCCTAGATAGTGGTTGGCGTCGTCGCCCACCGCTTTCGAAAAGATCTGGGTGGTGAGCGTCTCCACGCCGTAGGGCGCGCCGAGCTTGAACGGCACGCCGAACTCGCCCGCGGTCGTCACGAAAACGATGATCGCACCCGACAGGATGCCGGGCGCCACCAGCGGCAGCGTGACCGTGAACGTGGTGCGCGCGAGGCCCGCTCCCGTGGTCCGCGCGCTGTCTTCCAGCGAAGGGTCCATGCGCCGCAGCGATCCCACGACGAAGAGATACACGAGCGGGGTGAAGAAGATCCCCGTGACCCAGATGACGCCGTAGATGTTATCGACATTCAGCAGAGCGGTCTCGATGCCCAGCCAGTCGCGCGCCCAGTTGTTGAGGAGCCCGATGCTCGGTGCCGCGAGGTTGTGCCACGCGATGGCGCCGACGAAGGGGCTCAGGAAGAAAGGAACCAGGTTGAAGGGCTCCAGTTTGTCCCGCCACGGGCAATTGGTGCGCGCGTTTATCCAGGCGAGCGAGACGCCGAGCAGCGTCGCGAGTACGGTGGCGCCGGCGCTGATCAGCAGCGTATTGACGAACGCGCTGCGGATGATGCGGTCGTTGAACAGCACCCGGTAATTGTCGAGTCCCCAGGTTGTCTCGAATCCGAAGACATCGAGCACGCGGAAGCTGCTCACGACGAGCGTGAAGAGCGGCAGCAGGACCGCCACGCCCACGATCAGGCTCACCACGAAGACGGTCACCGACTCCTGGGTGAGGAGGCTGCGCCAGCGACTCGGCACCGGCGCCTCCAGCGGCTGAACGGCAGTCTCGGTTCTCATGCATCTCTCCTCTCGCGCGCGCCCCGCCGCCCTCTACGGGCGGCGCGGGTCACGTTGCGGCCGAGAGCGGGCTACGCCTTCTTACCTGAACTCCGCGAGCCATTCATTCCGGACTTCCTTGAATTCCTTCTGCGCCGCGATCCAGTTCTCGAGGCCGAGCAGCTTGGTCTTCTTCAGGTCAAGCAGATAGGGCTTGGCGGCCGCCGGCGGCTCGTATCCCTTGCGAAAACTGTAGACCGCCTCGCCCTCGACCACGATGTCGGTGCCTTCCTTGCTCAGCAGAAATTCGATCAGCAGCTTGCCCGCATTGGAATGCGGCGCGCCCTTCAGCACTGCCGCCTGGTTGCCGAGCATGACCTGGCCTTCCTCGAACGAGCCGATGCGCAGGATTTTGGAAAGCTCCGGCTTCTTGAGCATGTTCTGATAGACTCGCCCCGCGAGGTTCCACATGTCGAACGGCCGCTGGCAGGAAATCACCATCTGCATCTTGGGTTCGGTGCGGAATTCGACGATGGGGTTCGTCGCCTTCAATTTGTCCCAGAACGCATCCATGTCCATGCCGTGCTGCTCCAGCGAGATCGTGGTGTTGGTGTAGGTGAAGCTCTTGGTGATGTCGGACGCGATCGTCTTTCCCTGCAGGGCCGGCTGGACCGTGTCGGCGTAGGAATCAACCTCGATGTTCTTCATGCCGTCGCACGCGGTGTTCCACACCGGCTGGAACGTGTAGGCGAGCGGCACTACCACATATGGGTACTCGGCATATTGGCCGGCTTTTTTGATGAGATCGGTGTGCTCATTCCACTGGCCGCTGTCGAGCTTTTCGAAGGCGTTGCGCTTGACGGCCTCGTCAAAGAACCCCGGCGCGCTCACGAGCACGACGTCCACCGTAAAGCGCTTGGCGAGGATTTCCTGGCGCACCTGCGATACCGTCTGTCCCGTGCCCTTGCGCAGGTTGTTGAACTGAAAATCGGGGCCGAGACCGTAACGCTTGATGAAAGCGGGCCCCAGACGCTGCGCCGTTTCGTCGCTGAAGATGGCGTTGATGATGGTGACGGCGCCCTCCTGCTTGGCGAGTGGGATGAGCTTTTTCTCCTGGGGCGTGAGTTCGGCCGCGTGACCCGGTGCGATCGCCGCAAGCGGCGAGCCTGCGATTGCGGTATAGACGAGCAATTGAGAGAAACGGGTAAGGCACCTCATAAAAACTCCTCCTTCGTTCTACCTGAGGCCCGATTCACGAAAAGACTTTCAGCCCAGGCCTGGCCTGAGATGCGGCCGGCGGGACCTCAAACGCCCGACCGAAATGACGGTGTATTGGGTGACTGCCGTCATCGGAACTTAGAGTCAGTTTGCCGATTGTGAAGCGCCCATTCTTAAGGCTTCGTTAAGAGCGCCCGCTTCTCGTTTCTGTCGAACGGTGTCGAAACGACCGACCACCGGCATGCTTCCTGGATCACTGGCGCTGTTAAGCAGACCTTAAGCCTCCGGGCGCTAGCCTTAACGCTTTGGGGGACGTGTAAAAGACTGGGTTTAAGCAAGATGTTGCGCAGGATAATCGGGGATCTGCAGGGGCGCCCTGTCATGGCGGCCGACGGTTTCGTGGGTAGGGTGAAGGACGTGTACTTCGACGATCGCTGGACGGTCCGCTATGTCGCGATCCATATCGCTGAGGGGCATGTCCTGATTCCACCGCAATGCCTGAGCGGGGGCCGCGTGGGAACAGACTGCATCGTTCTTGCCATCAGCAGGGCAGAGGTTCGAAATGTGACCGTAGATTCGGGGAGCCCTGACGCTTACAAGGGCGCCATCATGGATCGCGTGGGGCGCGCGGTTGCGGACTCGCGAGTGCGCAGTGCGTGCGAGGTGTCCGGCTACTGGGTGGCCGCGCGCGATGCCTCGATCGGCTGTGTCGAGGACTTTGTGGTGGACGATCGCACGTGGTGCGTGACCGAACTGGTTGCCGACACCCGC
>JBQTHU010000266.1:0-7667 GCA_052389535.1 Betaproteobacteria bacterium
CTGGATATCGATCGATTCAAATACATCAACGACACATACGGCCATCAGGCCGGCGATCAGGTACTTCTTACGCTTGCAAAGAAGCTGAGGCTTTGCCTTCGCGAGAGCGACACCGTGGCGCGCTTCGGAGGAGATGAATTCGTCGCCCTGCTGCGGGAGTTCGAGGAAGAAAAGTACCTTGCGACAGTCGCGCAGAAGCTGCTCGACGTCGTATCCGAGCCGTTTCTATGTCACGGACAAGCCCTTGTACTAACCGGGAGTATCGGTATCGCGATATTTCCTCGTCACGGGCAGGACGAGCAGACGCTGATGAGGTGCGCTGATGTCGCCATGTATCACGCAAAGAATGAGGGGCGAAACAACAGCCAGTTCTATGCCACCACGCTGCAGTTGAATTCCTTGAAGCGACTTAAACTGGAAAATAGTTTACGCCGGGCAATGGAACGCAATGAGTTGGAACTTCACTACCAGCCAAAGATAAATATCGCATCAGGTCGTATTACAAGCACCGAAGCGTTACTACGCTGGAACAGCGAGAGCGGCATGGTGTCACCTGCGGAATTTATTCCCATCGCCGAGGAGACCGGGCTTGTAGTGCAGATCGGCCGTTGGGCACTCAAAACGGCATGCGCGCAGAGCGTTTCGTGGCAGGCTGAGGGTTTGTCACCGGTCTGTGTAGCGGTGAACCTTTCTGCGCGTCAGTTCTCCGAGGGCGATCTCGTCGATGATGTTTCGACGATACTCAAAGAGACCAAACTGGATCCCAGGCTCCTTGAGCTGGAGATCACGGAATCTCTGCTGATGCAAAATCTCGACCGGGCCATCCGTGTGCTTTCATCATTGAGCAAAATGGGCATTCGGCTTGCCATCGATGATTTCGGGACGGGCTACTCATCGCTCTCAAACCTGAAGCGTTTCCCTTTAACGACGCTGAAAATAGATCGGGCCTTCATATCGGATCTGCCCCATGATCGGGACGACTGCCTGATCACGGAAGCAATAGTCGGCATGGGAAAATCGCTCAGCATGACAGTGGTCGCGGAAGGAGTCGAAACGGAGAAGCAGATGGCGTTTCTGCGGTCGCATGGCTGCGACGAGTTCCAGGGTCACTATTTCAGCAAAGCCATTCCGGCGGATGGCTTTGCCGATTTGTTGCGCAAACAGATGGCACTTCCCGCAAAGCTGACTCCCATTTCTCGAAGTGCTCGCCGGGTAAGGCACAGGTAACCTCTCGCAGACCCGGTGGTGGTGCCGGACAACGTGCTGTTCGAGGGCGGCGCCGGCGAGACGGTGCGACGCAACCTGCTGCGCCAGTTCGACGTGCACACGCTCTTACGGCTGCCGACGGGGATTTTCTATGCGCAGGGGGTGAAGGCGAACGTGCTGTTCTTCGACGCGCGACCGGCGCAGGAGGCGCCGTGGACGACGAAACTATGGGTCTATGATCTCCGCACGAACATGCATTTCACGCTCAAAACCAATCCGCTCAGGCGTTCGGATCTGGATGAATTCGTGGCGTGCTACAACCCGGAGAACCGCCACGAGCGGAAAGAAAACTGGAGCGCCGACAATCCGGACAGTCGGTGGCGCTGCTTCAGCTACGACGAGATCGCGAAGCGCGACAAGATGAACCTCGACATCTTCTGGTTGAAGGACAAAAGTCTGGAGGATTCGGAAAATCTGCCGGAGCCCGATGTGCTCGCCCAGGAGATCGCCGACGACCTGCAGACGGCGCTGGAGCAGTTCAGCGCCATCGCTGCCGAGCTGAAACAGTAACGGAAGTTCTCGTCATTCCGGTGAAAACCGGAATCCAGGCGCCGTTCTGGATCCCGGCGTACGCCGGGATGACGTTCGTTGGCCTACGCGGGGATCACGAGCGTCGCGTACGCCGGGATGACGTTCGTCGGCCTACGCTGGGATCACGAGCGTCGCGTGCGCCGGGATGACGTTCGCTGGCGTACGCCGGGATGACGTTCGTTGGCCTACGCTGGGATCACGAGCGTCGCGTACGCCGGGATGACGTACAAGATTCTTGCTAGCGCGGCCGCGAGTGCATCGCGATCCACGCCAGCACGCCGCCGAGCGCAACAACCATCAGCGCGATGATTGCAACGTGGTGGAGGCGGCCGACCCAGATTTCGAGCGCCTGTCCGGCGAAATAGCCGATGCCGGCGACGAGCGGCGCCCAGATGAGCGCGCCGATGAAATTCCAGAACGCGAGCCGCCACGCCGGGATGCCGCTCGAGCCGATCACGATCGGGCCGGCGA
This sequence comes from Betaproteobacteria bacterium, assembly GCA_052389535.1. Lineage (GTDB taxonomy): Bacteria > Pseudomonadota > Gammaproteobacteria > Burkholderiales > SG8-41 > DSOT01. The sequence goes on from JBQTHU010000266.1 coordinate 2,269, forward strand.
TGCGCATGCCGTAGAGGAAGCGCACGAGCACGACGGCAAGGACGTCCCAGCGCCTGAGCAGCGCCTGAACGCGGGGCGCGCGCTCCGCGAGCGAAGGAAAGCGCGCGAGCAGGCGGTTGCCGTAGCGGCGGCCGATGAAGAAGAAAACCTGATCGCCGATAAACGCGCCGATCACCGCAACGGCCACGACGGCGGGGAACGAAAAATAGCCGTGCTGCGCTGCGAGGCCGGCCAGCGCGAGCACGCTCTCGCCTTCGAGCATGGTGCCCAGCAGAACTGCAAAGTAGCCGAGTGGGCCGATAAACGCGTCGGGAATCATGTTCACGAACCGGGAAAGCGGGCGCCGCAAGAAAAGCACCGTCAGCTTAGCACCGGCGGAGCGCCGACGCCCAGGAAGCGATTGCGACAAGTGCGGGAAGCTCATGCGATATCGGTCTCAATCCGCAGCCGCGGAAGAAACCTCTCGATACAGCCTGGCTTTACCTGCACTTGCCGCACGCGCTAGAGTTGCACGATGGACGTCCGTGACGGCTTCATCGGCAGCATCGGCAATACGCCGCTCATCAGGCTGCGCAGGGCCTCGGAACTCACCGGCTGCGCGATCCTCGGCAAGGCCGAATTCCTGAATCCCGGCGGCTCGGTGAAGGACCGCGCCGCACTCTACATCATCCTCGATGCCGAGCGGCGCGGCGTGCTCCAGCCCGGCGGCGTGATCGTCGAAGGCACCGCCGGCAACACCGGCATCGGCCTTGCGCTGGTGGGCAATGCGCGCGGCTATCGCACCGTGATCGTCATTCCCGAAACGCAGAGCCGCGAGAAGAAGGACATGCTGCGGCTCTGCGGCGCGGAACTGAGAGAAGTGCCCGCGGTACCTTATAAGGATCCCGGCAATTACGTCCACGTCTCGGAGCGTGTCGCGCGGGAACTGGCCGCGACGGAGCCGAACGGCGTGCTGTGGGCGAACCAGTGGGACAACACCGCCAACCGCGACGGGCACTACCGCAGCACCGGTCCCGAGATCTGGCGCCAGACCGAAGGCCGGGTGGACGGGTTCACGTGCGCGATCGGCACCGGCGGCACGCTTGCCGGCACCGCGATGTTCCTCAAAGAGCAGCGCCGCGAGATCCGCACCGCGGCCGCCGATCCCATGGGCGCTGCGATGTACCGCTGGTTCAAGCACGGCGAGCTGAAATCCGAGGGCTCCTCGATCACCGAGGGCATCGGGCAGGGCCGCGTGACGCGCAATATCGAAGGCGCGCCGGTGGATGACGCATACCAGATCCCGGACGAGGAAGCGCTGCCGATCGTATTCGACCTGCTGCGCGAAGAAGGCCTGTGCCTCGGCGGCTCGAGCGGCATCAACGTCGCCGGCGCCATTCGTCTCGCGAAGGACCTGGGACCGGGCCACACGATCGTGACGATACTCGCCGACTCCGGCACGCGCTACCAGTCCAAGCTCTTCAATCCGTCGTTCCTGAAAGAAAAAGGCCTGCCGTACCCCGACTGGCTGTAGCATTCCGCACCCATAAACTTCGTCGCCCGGAGGAGTCCCGATGAATACCGCCCAGGATCCTTGCATGCGCACCGAGATCCGCGACCGCATGCGCATCACGTGGCACCAGCCGATTACCGTGGACGACGGGCTCGTGCTGCGCGCGGACGTGTATCGGCCGATCGAGGACGTTCCGTGCCCGGTGATTCTCACTTACGGGATTTACGGCAAGGGGCTCGCCTACCAGGACGGCTATCCGCTGCAGTGGGAAAAAATGGTGGCGGATTACCCGGAAGTCCTGACGATGTCGTCCAACAAGTACCAGAACTGGGAGACGACCGACCCGGAATGCTGGGTGCCGCACGGCTACGCGGTGGTGCGCGTGGATTCGCGCGGGGCGGGCTGGTCGCCGGGCTTCATGGACCCGGCTTCTCCGCGCGAGATCGAAGACCTCTACCAGTGCATCGAGTGGGCGGGCACCCAGCCGTGGAGCAACGGCAAGGTCGGCATGCTCGGGATTTCGTACTACTCGAGCAACCAGTGGCGCGTCGCGGGCATGCATCCGCCGCACCTCGCCGCCATCATTCCGTGGGAAGGCCAGAACGACCGCTATCGCGACTCGGGCTACCACGGCGGCATCCTGTGCGAATTCCAGAAGCGCTGGGCCAAGCACCAGGTCGTGAACATCCAGTACGGCCGCGGCGAGCGGGCGATGAAGAATCCCAACACCGGCGAATCGGTCGCGGGGCCGGTCACGCTGTCCGACGAGGAGCTTGCGAAGAATCGCGTGGATGCTTTCGAGGAGCTGAAGAAGCATCCATTCGACGACGCGTGGCACCGCGGTCGAACAGCCGATCTTTCGCGCGTGCGCACGCCGCTGCTCACCTGCGCCAACTGGGGCGGGCAAGGCATCCATCCGCGCGGCAACTTCAACGGGTTCACGGAGACGCCCGACGACACGCCGAAGTGGCTGGAAGCGCACGGCGATTCCCACTGGTCGCTCTTTTCGAGCGGCTACGGCGTCGCGCTGCAGAAGCGCTTCTTCGACTGCTACCTGAAGGGCATCGCCAACGGCTGGGACAAGCAGCCGCGCGTGCAGCTCAACATCCGCCACCCCGGCGAACGTTTCTTGCTGCGCCACGAGAACGAGTGGCCGCTTGCGCGCACGCAGTGGACAAAGTTCTACCTCGACCCCGCGAGCAAGACGCTAAGCACCAAACCGCTGGCGCAAGCGGCGACGTTCGAATACGAAGCGCTGGGCGATGGCGTCACGTTCTGGATGCCGCCGCTCGAGAAGGAGACCGAGATCACCGGGCCGATGGCGGCGAAGCTCTTCGTGTCCACCTCCACCGCGGATGCCGATCTCTTCCTTATCGTGCGCGTGTTCGATCCGCAGGGGAAGGAACTCACCTTCATGGGCTCGACGGATCCCAACACCCCGATCGCGAACGGCTGGCTGCGTGCCTCGCACCGGCGACTCGATCCGGAGCGCAGCAAGCCGTATCGTCCGTTTCATCCGCACGATCGCAAGGAGCCGCTCACGCCGGGCGAGGTCTACGAGTGCGACGTCGAGATCGTCACGAGCTGCATCGTCGTGCCGGCGGGCTGGCGCGTCGCACTCACCGTGCGCGGCAAGGACTATGAGTACGAAGGCGAGCTGGCGGAATTCGGGAGAAAGTTCCACTACGGCACGCGCGGCACCGGCGGCATGACGCACAACGATCCCGACGACCGGCCGGCTTCGCTCTTCGGCGGCAAGGTGACGCTGCACGCCGGCGGCGGGCGCGAAGCGTACCTGCTGCTGCCCATCATCCCCCCGAAATAGTGGTCTGACCCCTTTTTTCATGCCTTACATCGAGCGCCCGGACTGCCGGCTGTTCTACACCATCGATGACCATACCGACGCGTGGACGCGCCCGGAGAGCGTGCTGTTCGTGCATGGCTTCACCGAAACGAGCGAGGCGTGGCGCGCGTGGGTGCCGCATTTTTCGCGCCGCTATCGCGTCGTCCGTATCGACCAGCGCGGCTTCGGCAGATCGGGCGCAGTCGCGGCGGATTATCCGCTCACTACCGAACTCTACGTGGAAGATCTCGCGACGGTGATCCGGCAGGTCGCGGGAGAGCCGGTCCACGTCGTCGGCGGCAAGAGCGGCGGCATCAGCGTGCTGATGCTCGCAGCAAGCCATCCCGAGCTGGCGCGGAGCATCACCGTCGCGTGCTCACCGGTGACGGCGCCGAGGGCCGAAGGCTGGATCGAGGAAATGGAGCGCGACGGCGTACGGAGCTGGGCGAAACGCACCCAGCGCGAGCGCATGGGCAGCCGCATGCCTGAGGCGGGCATCGAGTGGTGGTCGGACATGATGGGCGCAACGGCGCTCTCGACCGTGCACGCCTACCTGCGCTGGGTGAGCGCGATCGACATCCGCGAGGATATCGGGCCCATCCGGTGTCCCACGCTCGTCATCGGGACGGATACGGCACGACGCGGACGAGCCGTGTTCGAAAGCTGGCAGCGGACGATCCCCGGCTCGGAACTCGTCATCCTGCCGGTTGACGGCTATCATGCGGCCGGCTCGGACCCCGACGCCACCGCCAAAGTCGCGCTCCACTTCATCGCCCGCCATGCGATGAACGATTCATAATTACAATGCCGTCATTCCGGACAGTGATCCGGAATCCATTTGAAAACGCCTGGATCCCGGCTTGCGCCGGGAAGACGAAAGAAACCCTATGTATGAAATGATCGACCGCGCGCTCTCGGAGGAGCAGCGCATGATGCGCGACAGCATCCGCGCGTTCGTGGACGGCGAAGTCATCCCCTTCATCCGCAGGAACTGGGAGAAGGAATGGGACATGAAGCCGGAGAACCGCCCGTCGCGCGAGCTGCTTGAGGCCGCACACAGGATCGGTGTGCGCACGCTCGGCATCCCGGAGGAATTCGGCGGCACGCCGGTGGAGCCGGCGCACGAGGTGCAGACGTTCGCGATGGTCGCGGAAGAGATTTCGCGCGGCGATTCGGGGCTCGCCGACAAGCTCACGCAGATCTGGAAGATCTCGAAGCTCCTCGCCAACATCGCCCCGCGCCACCTGCAGGAGAAGTGGTTTCCGCGCATCGTCGAGGATCCGACGTTTCTGCTCGCGCACTGTCTGACCGAGCCGCGCGGCGCCTCCGACCGCTGGCTGCCTTATGACGTTCCGGAAGCCATGATGCACACGCGCGCGGAACGGCGCGGTGACAAGTGGGTGATCAACGGGCGCAAGCAGTTCATCACCAACGGCTACGACGCGAAGCTCTACGTCGTCTACGCCAGCACCAAGCCGGGGGCGGGCATCACCAAGGGGACTTCCAGTTTTCTGGTGCCGCGCGACACGCCCGGACTTGCCGTGCAGCGCTGCAATGAAACCGTGGGCGGCCGATTCATGAACAACGGCGAGATCGTCTTCGAGGACTGCGCCGTGCCGAAGGACCACTGCCTCGCGGAGAACGATGCGATGCACCGCGCCGGCATCTATTTCCGACCCGGAAAGATCATCGTGGCGGCGAAGAACCTCGGCATCGGCATGGCCGCGTTCGAGCGCACCGCCGACTACGTGCAGAACTACGTGCAGGGCGGGCGCATTCTCATCAAGCACCAGGCTGTCGCAACGCGGCTCGCCGACATGGCCACGAAGATCTCGGCGGTGCGCGCGCTGCTCAACGAGGCGGTGCGCGCGGTGGACGCCAAGGCGCCGGATGCGGACGAGCTGTGCAACATGACCAAGATGTTCGCCTCCATCGAGATCTTCGAGGTGACGAAGCAGGCGATGGAGCTGCACGGCGGCAATGGCGTGATGCTCGACTTCGGCATCGAGAAGCTGATGCGCGACGCATCGCTCTTCCTCCATCGCGATGCCACCGTCGACATCG
>JBQTHU010000267.1:0-5694 GCA_052389535.1 Betaproteobacteria bacterium
GGTGCCCACGCCGGGGAATCCGGATTCGGCCGTGGTCGGGACGCTGGGCAGCTCGGGACGTCGCTTGTCCGTGGTGATGGCGAGCGGCTTGATGCGCCCGGACTTGATGTGCGGAAGAGAGGAGGCCATGTTGATGAACATGAACTGCACCTCGTTGCCGATGATCGCCGGGATCATCTGCCCGGCGCCCCCTTTGTAGGGGACATGCGTCATTTCGATACCGGCGATCTTAAGAAATTTCACTGCGTCGAGGTGGGGATAGGCGCCGACACCGGCCGATCCATAGTTGAACCTGGTGCCGCTCTTTTTGACGTGGGCAACCAGTTCTTTGAGGGTGGAGGCGGGCACCGCGGGATTCACCACCCACAGGTGCGGCAGCTGGATCAGGTTGGTCACGCCGGTAAGATCGCGCGAGGGCCTGATCTTGAGGGAGCGGAACGTCGTCTCGTTGATGGCGTTCGTCGAGACGTTCCCCACGAACAGCGTATAACCGTCGGGCGCGGATCGCGCTGCCAGCTCGAGCGCAATGTTCCCGGATGCGCCGGCGCGGTTGTCCACGATGACGGGTTGCCCCCAGAGGTCACTGATCCTCGTCTGCAGTTGGCGGGCGGTGATATCGGTGGCGCCGCCAGGAGCATAGGGAACGATCAGGCGGACCGGCCGCGTGGGAAACTTCTCGGCCTGCTGCGCCTGAACGGGCGCGACGTGCAACGCAGCGATTCCTGCAGCCACCAGAGCGGCACGCAGTAGTGTATTCACGGCTATCCTCCTTGGTGGTTCATGAAATGATTCCCTGGAGCCGGGCGTTACGGAATCATGCCTGGGCCTTCTCGTCCTCCGGGGATACTGGCAGCTTCACGGGGCGCCTGATACGTGCCGAAAGGTCGATGGCTTTCGTCAGCATCAGCCGGTTATGGCCTTCGGCGGCGGTCGCGTGTTGCGTCGGCACGCCGAGCGCGACCCGGTTCAACCAGGAATTCGTTTCCTCGCGCATGGGCCCGCGCAGCTCGCCGAGGGCCACATCACCCACGGGGTAACTCGTCAGGAAATCGACGTGACGGCGCTTGTCCGGCGCGTAGCCTTCTCCCTGGACGAGGTTCGTTGCAAGGACGATGTCGCGATGGGTGTCGTCGATGGTGAGCACGCCTTCGGTGCCGACCGCGCCGACCTCCAGGCTGTAAACCGCACCGGGCCAGACCTCGGGAAGCGCCCACGAAATGACGCCGTGATAGACGGCGCCATCGTCGAAGATGATCATGTACGCGGTGCCGTCTATGCCTTTCCAGGTCGGGCCGAGCGCCTTGTTGACCGAATGCGCCACGAGTTCCACCGGCTTCTTCGCTTCCATCAGCCACATCACCATGTCGAGCGCGTGCGTGCCGGAAATCACCATGGGCGAGATTTCAGACGGATTATCGCTGCGCCGGTAATTGTCGATGGCGACCAGCCGGTTCATGAAAGCGCGGGAGGTGACCATCGTCACTTCACCGAGCGCGCCGGTGCGCACCTTTTCCTTTGCCACCAGCCAGCGTCGGCGGAAACGCTGCGTATACCCGATCACCGCATCGGCGCCGGACTTCTGAATCGCGGCGAGCACGCCCGCGGATTCGGCAAGATCGGTCGCCAGCGGTTTCTCGATCAGCATCGGCAGCTTCCGTTCCGCCGCGGCGAGCACGGGGTCGACGTGCAGGTGCTCATCGGTCGATACGACCACGGCGTTCACCTCAGGGCGCGCCAGCAATTCTTTGAAATCGGACGTGACGAAATCGGCGCCGATCTTGTCGCCGACGAGTTTCGCCCGATCCGGATTGATTTCCGCTATGCCGATCCAACCCACGGCAGGATGCCGCGCGGCGAGTTCGCCACGGATCAACCCCACGCGGCCCGCGCCGACGATCGCAAGGCCGATGCTCTTCGCCGGTTTCTTCATTTCAGTCTCGGGTGCAGAAAATCAGCGCGCCGCGCCTGCCAACGCAGCGGGGCGGCGCGACTCGGGCAAGGGCAGTGAAACCGGCTCGCCGCGTTCAGCGGACAGGTCGGCGGCGATGTACACCTCCATCACCTGCCGGGCCTGCTCCGGCGTAACGAGTACCGGCCTGTCCTGCGCGACCGCCTCGAGGAAGTGTATGGTCTCGCGCTCCATCGGGCCGGCATAGGTGTGATCCACGAATTCGCCCGGCATGGAGGACATCGGCAGGCGCATGCCGTCCTTCATCGTGGACAGAACGACATCGCGATGGCTGTCGTCCACCATCACCGTGCCCTCGGTCCCGATCATTTCGATCCAGGTCATGGAGAAATTCGGGTATCCCGGCGGCAGGCTCCAGCCCCCGCCTACGACGAACGCCAAGCCGTTGTCCATGGTGACGGTGATCCACTGGTTGTCGGGGATATCCGCGCCGGTGGTTTCCTTCATGGCGCCGTAGTTCACCTGTGAATAGACGCGCACCGGACGAGCCGGCTCGAGGCACCAGAGCACGAAATCGAGGTCGTGCGTGGACTCCATTGCTGCGGGTGACAGCTTGGTGCGTCCCGTGATCTTCTTTCCGAGGCCGCGGGTGATGTGCCGGCTCACCAGCGCGCTGACCGGTTTCCCGATCGTGCCGTCGAGGATGGACTTTCTTACGTAGGCGAACTTGGGATTGAAACGCTGCGAATAACCGATGGTGAACTTGAGTCGATTCTTGCGCGCGATCTCGATGAGGTCGTCGGCTTCGTGCAGTTCCACTGCGATCGGCTTTTCGAGAAAGACGTGCTTGCCGGCGAGCAGGCACTCGCGCGCCATCAGATAGTGCAGCGTTTCAGGGGTCGCCGATATGTAGTAGGCGTCGATCTCGTCGATCTTGAGCAGTTCGCGATAGTCGGCTGTGGCAGTCACAGCCCCGGTCGCTTTCGCAACTTCGGCGAGCCGCTCCGGACGCGTCTCCGCGATATGGAGATGGTTGACGCGCGGATGCGCGGCGCAGGTCTCGGCGCGAATGCCGCCGCACCAGCCCGTGCCGATGATCCCGATATTGAGCTGTTTCACTGACATGGTTCCTTGCGTGGAAATGAAGAGCGCGGCGCGGCAGGCCGTGAGCCGCAATGGTAGCAAATTGTCCGGGGTGCGGGCGCATGTTAGCATTGCCCGAAAACAAGCGAGTCTTATCTGCCCGCCGCGGCGCGACCGTTCAACCGCATGCCAGCCGATCGAATTGAACCCGGGAGAGGGAATGCCGTTCTACCGTTTCGAAGATCTCGAGAGCAACTACCTGACGCCGCACCTCTCCACCGGCAAGGCGCCGGTCATCGAAGGCAAGTACATGTACTTTTGCCTGCTGCACAAGGACGCCGGAACCGGCTCCGAACTGCACTATCATCCGAACGAGTTGCTCATCTTCCCGTTACGCGGAAAGATCAATGCCATCGTTGGCAAGGACCGGCGGGTCGTCAGTCCGGGCACGTTTGTTCATGCCCCGGCCTACGCCCGTCACTCCATGCGCGCGACCGAGGACGGGCCCTGTCAGTATCTCTATATCAAGGACAAGACCTGGACAGTGGTCGGTCTGGCCGAAGACGAGGCGGTGCCGGATAAGGCGATGACAGTGGAGGAGGTCAATCGCAAATACAGGGTGGGGGACCGTGATCGCCATCAGAAAGCCGAAGGCCAGTCGCAGGCGATTATCGAAGGGCTCCACGTGTGTTACTACCCGATCCTGGAAAACCTCGATGCGCCGCGCTCGTCGGCCCGGCACGTGAACTGGATCGAAGGCGAGCGGCTGGCATTCGCGTTCTTCGAGGTTCCCACGGGCCATGCCGAACCCGAGACGAAGGCGTCGCGTGAAATGTTCGCTTACGTGCTGAGCGGAAACATCGAAGCGCAGGCGAATGGAGAACGCAAGGCCATGGGCGCGGGCGACATCGTGCATATTCCGCGCGCCGCCTCTTACCGTCTGCAGGTGGCCTCGCCATACGCCCGCTACGTGATGGTGTGCTCAACGCCGTACCTGGAACAGCGCATCGACACTATGACGCCCGAAGAAGCCGAGCAGGCGCATGTCAACATGAAGCCGAACTGACAGACACTTTTCGAAGCCCGGAGGAGTTCGTGACGACAGACCAGGCAGCCGCACTCTCAATTGGTTTTTTGGCCGTGCTCTTCGTCCCCGGCGCGCACGGGCAGGGATGGAAACCGGAACGTAACGTCGAGCTGATCGTGCCCGCGTCGGCCGGCGGATCGCTCGACACCACCGGGCGCACCGTGCAGCGCCTGTGGGATGAACTCAAGCTATTGCCGGTGTCGAGCACGGTCGCCAACCGTTCCGGCGGCGGCCATGCCGTGGCCTACAACTTTCTCAATCAGCGGGCGGGTGACCCGCACTACATGAGCATCACCTCGTCCACGCTGCATACCAGCAACATCAATGGCCGCACGCCGCTATCCTATCGAGAGTTCACGCCGCTGACGGTGCTGCTCACCGAATACATCGCATTTGCAGTGCGCACCGACTCGCCCCTGAAGACGGGTAAGGACCTGATCGAGGCGTTGCGCAAGACCCCCGGCTCGTTCAGCATCGCGTTGAGCAGCGCGCTCGGCGGCACGCATCACATCTCGCTGGGGTTGCCGCTTCAGTCCGCGAAGATCGACCTGACCCAGACGAAGCTGGTTGCGTTCAATTCAACCGGCGAAGCAGTGACCGCCTTGCTGGGCGGCCACGTCGACGTGATGAACGGCGGCACGGTCCAGATTGCGCCGCACGTCGAAAGCGGCAAGATGCGCGTGCTTGCCGTGACGTCCGCGAAGCGGCTGCCCGGCCCGCTTTCCGTTGGGCCGACCTGGCCGGAATTGGGCTACAAGGGCGTGTTCGAGAACTGGCGCGGCGTGATCGGAACCAAAGGCATGACGGCCGATCAGATCAGTTTCTGGGAGAGCGCGTTTCGCAGGATCGTGGAAAGCGGTGAATTCCGCAGGCTCGCGGAGAAGAACCAGTGGGACGCCAACTTCAAGACTGCGGCGGAGACACGGAAATTCATGGAGTCGCAGTATGGCGAGCTGAAGGAGGTGATGACCTTCCTCGGCCTTGCCAAGTAGCGGGGATGCAAGCCATGACGGCGAGAAAGGGAGGGAAGGGCCGCGCGGTCGGACAGATCGGGCTGGGCATCATGGGCGGCGCGTTCGCAAAGCATCTGCTTGCGGCAGGTTTCAATGTCATCGGCCACGACGTGGATTCGGCGGCGCTGAGGCGGCTTGCCCGGGGCGGTGGAGAGCGTGCCGGATCGATCGGTGAGGTGGCGGCTCGGGCGCGGATCATCATCACGTCCCTGCCATCCCCTGCCGCCATGGAGGATGTCTACTTCGGAGCGGGCGGGCTTGTGAAGAACGCGCGCCGGGGAGCCGTCGTGATAGAGACGAGTACCATGACGCTGGAGCTGAAAGAAAAGATAAGACGCGCTCTGGCGGACCGCGGGGTTGAAGTCCTCGATTGCCCCATCAGCGGCACCGGGGCCCAGGCTGCCGCGAAGGATGTCGCGGTGTACGCAAGCGGCAGCCGCAGGGCTTATAACCGCTGCCGCGCGGTATTCGAGGCCTTTGCCCGCTCGAACTATTACTGCGGTATCTACGGCACGGGATCAAAACTGAAGTTCGTGGCGAACCTGCTCGTAACCATTCATAATCTTTCCACCGCGGAAGCGATGGTGGTCGGCGAGAAGGCG